>JAZFWH010000165.1:0-7691 GCA_036482635.1 Myxococcota bacterium | reverse complement strand
CAGTCCGCGGCCTTCCGGCGCGCCCACGGCAGGGGTCTCGGTCTGCGCTTCCGCTGCCACCGCTGCGACGGCCCGATCAGCGAGGCCATGCAGTACTGCCCCTGGTGTGGGGTGTCGGACCACTCGTTCCGAGAGCTGACGAGCTATCCGCTGGTGTGCCCGGAGTGCGAGAAGGGCGTTCGCCCCGAATGGAGCGCCTGCCCCTGGTGCTTCAAGGGCCGCTTCGTAGGCAACGGACGCAGGCCGCCGCCGGACTCGCAGGCCGTGCGAGCGTGCGGGCGGCGAGGGTGCAGTGGCCGCCTGCGCCCGTTCATGCGCTACTGCCCGCTCTGCAAGCGCAAGACGCGCCGCGTCTGGTCGCACGCGGACCTGGAGGACCGCTGCCCGCGCTGCCGCTGGCCGACCTCCCACGTGTTCTTCCGCTTCTGTCCCTGGTGCGGGCGGCGCGAGGCGCGCGCGGGGACCTTCGTCCGCACCCGGGGCTGACCGGGCCCCGCCCTCGGGCGCCGCCGTCTCAGGCCAGCCGCCGGATCGCCTGGGCCTTGATCACCACGTAGACTGGGCAGCCGGGCCCGAGACCGAGCTTCTCGGCCGCGGCGGGCGTGATCTTCGCCACCAGGCGTTCGGGCGGACGGCCCTCCCGACCCACCTCGAGGTGGACGAGTGCGTCGCCGTCGTGCAGCTCCCAGCGCGCAACGCGTGCGGGGAAGACGTTGCGGGCCGAAATGCGTCCGGGTGCGTCGATCGCGATCAACACGTCCTGCGCGCGCAGTCCGATGCGCACGGCCTCGCCGCGCGGGAGCGGCGTCGGAATCACCAGGCGCAACCCCCCCGCCGTCTCCACCGTCGACTCGCCGCCAGCCCCCTCCACCGCCCGCGCGTCCAGGACGTTGTCGATCCCCAGCAGCTCGGAGAGCGGGAGCACCGCCCGGCTCCACAGCACCTCGCGGGGCGGACCGCTTGCGACCACGCGGCCCGCGTCGAGCACGACCACCACCTCGCCCACCACGATCGCCTCGCCCGGGTCGTGCGTGATGTAGAGGATCGGCAGGTCGAGCTCGTCGCGCACCCGGAGCAGGTAGGGCAACACGCGGCCGCGCAGGGGAAGGTCCAGGGCGGCGAGCGGCTCGTCCATCAGCAGCGCACGCGGCCCCGAGGCCAGCGCCCGGGCGATCGCCACGCGCTGGCGCTCGCCGCCCGAGAGCTCGTCCACGCGCCGCCCGAGCAGGTCGCCGATCTCGAGCACGTCGACGGCGCGCGCCAGGCTGCCCGCTCCGCCCCCGCGGGCGCGCGCCGCTCCGAATCGCAGGTTCCCCTCGACCGTGAGGTGCGGGAAGAGGGTCGGGTCCTGGGGAACCCAGCCGAGCTGGCGCTGCTCGACCGGCAGGTGCAGCCCGCGCTCGGCTCGATCCAGCCACAGGCCCCCGATGCGGACCCGGACGCTCGCCGCCGGGTGAAGGCCCAGGATCGCCTCGAACAACGTGGACTTCCCCGAGCCGCTCGGGCCGAAGACCACCGCCACCCGCTGGTCCCAGCCCACGTCCACCTCGAGTTCGAAGGCGGGCCGCTTCAGCTGGACCTGGAGGCGAGTGGCCGTCTCGCTCATCGCCGACTCATCGGGGAGCCCGGCGGCGCCACGCCGCGGCGCAGCCAGCCCTCGCCCACCAGCATCGCCGCCAACGCGATCAGGAAGGACGCGCCGCACAGCGCGAGCGCTCCCATGTCGTCGCCCAGCTGGACGCGCGAGTAGATGCCGAGGGCCAGTGTCTCGGTGCGCCCCGGCAGGATCCCCGCGACGAGGGTCGTCGCGCCGAACTCTCCCAGCGCCCGCGTGAAGGCGAGCAGTGTTCCGTACATCACGCCGCGCCGGGCCAGCGGAAGCGTGACCCGGAGGAACGTGCCGAACGGGCCGTGGCCGAGCGAGCGGGACACCTGCTCGAAGCGCACGTCGACCTCGGCGAAGGACTGCTCGCACGCTCGCACCAGCAGCGGGAAGCCGACGACGGCCGCCGCCACAGCCGCCGCCCACCAGGTGAACACGACCTCGACACCGAGCCCCGACCACAGTCCACCCAGCGGACCGCGACGCCCCAGCAGGATCAGGAGTCCCAGCCCGACCGCGACCGGGGGGATCACCATCGGCAGGGCGATCACGGCTTGCACCACCGACTTGGCGCGGAACTCGTGTCGCGCCAGCAGGTAACCCAGCGCCAGGGAAGGAACCAGCAGCGCCGCCGTGGCCACGGCCCCGACGCGCAGGGTGAGCGCCGTGATGGACAGCAGCTCGCCCCAGTTCACGGGCCCGGCTCTGCGACGGCGGGGCCCGGCGCGGCGAAGCCCGCCGCCTCGAAGGCGCGAAGCGCGGTAGAGCCGCGCAGGAACGCCATGAACTCCCGCGCGGCCGGGGTGCTCGAAACGCGCGCGGCCGCGTACACGATCCGAGGCTGCTCCTCTTCCGCGACCGCGAACGCGACGATCGCCGAACGCGCAACCCGCGCGTCGGTGGCGTAGACGATGGCGGCGTCCGCATGGCCGTAGTCGACGGCGGCCAGGGTCGCCCGCGCGTGCTCGGTGGGCACGATCCGCTCCCGGAGCCGCTCGAGGAGACCGCGCGTCCGCAGCCACTCGCGCGCGTAGCGGCCCACCGGCACTGCGTACTCGGGTATCGCGATGTACCGGACCTCGGGTCGAGCGAGATCCTCGGGCCCTTCGAGGTGGAACTCGGCGTCCCCCGCCTCGATCACCACCAGCCGGTTTCGCACCAGCGCGAAGCGCGCGGCGACCAGACCGTCGGCCTGGAGTCCGTCGACCAGCTCCTCGTCGGCGGAGACGAAGACGTCGAGCGGAGCCCCCGCCCGGATCTGCACGGCGAGAATGTTCGACGCCCCGAGGCTAACGCGCACCCGCGTGGCGGGATGCTCGGCTTCGTAGAGCCGCGCGACCTTCGTCATGGGCTCCCGCAGGCTCACCGCAGTGCCGACGAGCAGCTCGCCGGCGCCGGCCCCCCCGGCGAGTGGTAGCACTCCGAGCAGTAGCGCCAACGCGGGCCGCACCGCGACAGTGCCGATCTGGCGGAGGCGAGGGGAGCGGGTCAGGGCTCGATCAGCCCGTGACGCACGGCGTAGCGCACCAGCTCGGTGGCCTTGCGCACGCCGAGCTTGCGCATGAGGCTCGTCCGGTGGGCCTCGACGGTCTTCGTGCTGATGTGGAGATCGAAGGCGATCTCCTTGGCCGAGAGCCCTTCGGCGATCAGGTGCAGCACCTCGCGCTCCCGACCGGAGAGCAGCGAGAAGGGCTCGCTGCTCGCGGGCTGCGGCTTGCGCAACCGTTCGACGATCTCCCGCGCCACGGGTGGGCTGTAGTAGTTGCCCCCGCGCATGACCGCCCGGATTGCCGCGATCAGCTCCGACGAAGGCGCGTTCTTGAGGATGTAGCCGTCGGCTCCCAGGGAGACCGCACTCTGGATCAGGGGCGGCTCGGCGTGCACGGTCATCAGTATCGTCTTCACCGAGGGATGCTTCGCGCGAATCCGCGCCAGCGTCTCCAGTCCGCCGAGGCGCGGCATGGTGATGTCGAGCAGGACGATCTCCGGCCGTTGTTTTTCGATCTGCTCGAGCGCCTCGTGCCCGTCCGCGGCCTCGGCACAGATCTCGATGTCATTCTGACCGTCGATCAGACTTCGGATGCCCCGGCGGAAGATGCTGTGATCGTCGGCGACGAGGACGGAAATCACGCTGCCCCTACCTTACACCCGGCGCCGAAGCGGAAGCAATCACCGTTTCGCGGGGCCGGAGGTGCCCCGCGCCGGCCGGATGACGCGCTGAGCCCGCCCGGCTAGGATCTTGCGGCGAGGCTGCCGCCGTCATGACCGTCGTCGAACCCGCGAGCCCGCCGCGTTCGAGCGGCCGACGCTGTGTGGACGGCCCCCCACGCCGCCGTGCGAACCCAGCCCCCGAGCTCCGAGGAACGACGTTCTCGATGCGCACGAAGGGTGCGATCTGGAGGCCATCTTGTTGCAGTTCGACCCCGATCGGGCAGCTCGCAGACCGGGCGATGGCGCCCCGTTCATCCTCTATGTGGAAGGGCCTCGCGACCGAGACGTCCTGCGCGGGTGGTCCTATCGCTTGGCGCCGTCCGTGGCGCGGCGAGTGTTCCACGCGTCCGTGATCCTGGGCGGCCGACGCCCCGCGCGCGCCCTAGAACACTTCAGGCGCATCGGCGGCTCTGCGTCCGGAGCCAGGGCGCTGTGCGTGCTGGACCGCGACGACGGGTCCGCACCGGCGCAGGCGTGCGCAGCGGAGCCGGGCCTCGAGTTCTTCACCTGGAGCCGGCGCCACGTCGAGAGCTATCTGCTGGTACCGAGTGCGATTCGCCGCGCTTTGCGGCTGCGAGACGACGACGCACGTGTCGAACGCGCGCTTCGTTCCCACCTGCCGCCCGACGGCGACGAATCGGCGTACCGGGACGTGGACGCGAAGCGGCTGCTCGGTCGCAATGGGGCGCTGCGCCGTGCGCTCGGCAGGCCGTTGCCTTTGAGCGACATTGCGCGGGCTACCCGCGAGACGGAGCTGCACCCCGACGTGCTCGCGCTCTTCGCGCGCCTCCACGAGGCGCTCGGCAGCGCGGGCGCCGCGTCGCTCTCACCCTAGCCAAGGGAGAACCGATGGATCGACACGCGTTCCGAAAGGCCGTCGAATCCCGCGACCGCGAGCAGATGGTCGCCGCCTTCGCGGAAGATGCGGTGCTCCACAGTCCGGTGACGTTCAAGCCGTTCGAGGGGCGCGCCGCCATCGCCCTGCTGCTGGGCATCCTGCTCGAGGTCTTCGAGGACTTCCGCTACACCGACGAGCTGGAAGCCGCGGACGGCACGCTGGCCCTGGTCTTCCGCGCTCGGGTGGGCGACAAGGACGTGGAGGGGCTCGACCTGCTTCGCTTCGACGCGCGCGGCAGGATCCGGGACTTCACGGTCATGGTGAGGCCCCGCTCGGCACTCGAGGCGCTGCTCGGCGTGATGGGACCGCGCCTGGCGGCGGCGGCATCCTGAGCGCCGTCCAGCTCCCCGGCGCGCGCGGCGATCGACCCGCACGGTGACTGGGCTGGATCTGCTCGCGGCGTCTGCCATCGTCACCGCGGGTGCGGCCTTGCAGGGCGCGGTGGGGTTCGGCTTCGCCCTGGTCGCCGCCCCGCTGCTGGCGCTGATCGATCCGCGCCTGGTGCCCGGGTCGCTGCTCTGCGCGGCTCTGGTGCTCACGCTGCTCACGGCGCACCGCGAGCGCCACGCCATCGACACCTCCGGCATCGGCTGGGGCCTGGTCGGCCGTCTGCCGGGCACGGCGCTGGGCGCGGCGGCCCTGCTGCGCATCTCCGCCGGTGGGATGGAGCTGGTGCTCGGCGCGTTGGTGCTGGTCGCCGTGGCGATGAGCGCCTCGGGTCTGCACTTCCGCCCCACGCCCCGAGCGCTGGTGGGTGCCGGCGTGCTCTCCGGCTTCATGGGCACCATGACTGCGATCGGCGGGCCGCCCCTGGCGATGGTGTACCAGCACGCGCCCGGCGCGCAGCTGCGCGGGACGCTCGCCGGCTACTTCGTGATCGGGGCCGCCGTCTCGCTCGTCGCCCTGGCGCTGGTCGGTCGCTTCGGGCGCGTGGAGCTCGCCGGGGCGCTCTCCCTGCTGCCGGGCGTCTTGCTCGGCTTCGTGTGCTCCGCCCGGCTGGCAGCGCTCCTCGACCGCGGCTACACGCGCGGCGCGGTGCTGGCGGTGTCGGGCGCCGCCGGCACGTTGGTGATCGTTCGGCAGCTGTTCTGAGCCGCCCGAGTCGGCCCGCACTCACGGGTCGCTGGCGTCGTGGAGCAGGGGCGCGGGCAGGCGCTCGCCGGCGCGGCGCGCGCGTCGCATCTCGGTGATCAGGGCGATGGCGCGCGGAAGGAAGATCACGCCGATCACCACGTGCAGCAGCAGGAACACGGTGTTGGTGGCCAGCGCGTACGCCAGCAGCGTCTCCCGGGGAGCGAACTCCGAGAAGGAGGTTGCCCAGGCGAGCTCGCGCGTGCCGTAGTTCGCGAAAGAGGGCAGGGAGAGGGCCAGGTAGAGAATGGGAATCCGCGCCGCCAGGGCCCACCAGTCGATCACCACGCCGAACGCTCGCGCAGCCAGTCCCTGGATCAGCACATCGAACGCCGCCAGCAGCGCGAACCAGCCGACGAAGGGCAGCAGGGAGCGCAACTCCACGTTGCGCAGCCAGGCGGCGAGCCCGATCGTTTCGAGCAGGCGCGTCCAGAGACCCAGGCGCACGGAGGCGGCGACGCAGGCCACGACGGTCCAGCCCACGCCCACCGTGATCAGCACACCGCGGTTCGCGAGCGGGCCGCCGTCGAGGAAGAACATCGAAACCGAGGCTTGTAGCAGCAGGACGCTGCAGTGACAGGCCAGCGGCACGCCGACGGCGGCCACGATGGAGGCCAGGTGGCCGCGGGTGAGCTGGGCCATGCCGTACAGGAAGCCGGCGTCGGCGACCGGGTTGTTGATGGCGCGCAGCAGCTCGGCTCCGCCGCGCAGGGCGACCACGCTCCGGGTCGAGATCGGCGCCACGAAGCGGCGCACGGCGGCCGCCTGCAGGATCCCCCACCAGAGGAAGAAGATCAGCTTGTCGACCGTGGTGTAGGCGACGAAGAGCGGCAGATTGGCGCCTTCGGTGGCCTCCAGCAGCGCCCGCCAGTCCGTCGCCGCGAAGACGTAGGCGAGCGCGCCCGCCGAGACGACCCACGGCAGGGACCGGCGCCAGAACGGGGAGCGGGTCTGCGGCACGGCGGGCCAGCATAGCGAGTGCCGGGAACGGCGGTCGCTGTGGTACAAGAGGCGCATGCGCGCGATGAGCCTCAGCGCGCCCGCGCCGGCGGAGTCCAGGCCCCTCGTCCTCGTCGAGCGCGACGTCCCGACGCCGGGGTCCGGCGAGATCCAGCTGCGCGTCGAGGTCTGCGCGGTCTGTCGCACCGACCTCCACGTGATCGAGGGCGACCTCGAGTCGCGCCGCCCGGGGATCGTTCCGGGTCACCAGGTGGCGGGCCGCGTCTCGGCCCTCGGGGCCGGCGCGCACCGCTTTCGAGAGGGCGACGCCGTGGGTGTGGCCTGGCTGCACCGCGCCTGCGGTGCGTGTCGCTTCTGCGGGCGCGGCGCCGAGAACCTCTGTCTGGCGCCGACCTTCACGGGCTGGGACGTCGACGGCGGCTACGCCGACTACGTGGTCGCGCCCGAGGCGTTCGCCTACGCGCTGCCCTCGGGCGTCGCGGCGCGGGCCGCGGCGCCGCTGCTGTGCGCCGGCATCATCGGCTACCGCGCCTACCTGCGCTCCGGCGCGCGGCCCGGCTGCCGCCTGGGTCTGTACGGCTTCGGCGGCTCGGCCCACATCGCGATCCAGATCGCGCGCCACCACGGCTGCGAGGTCTACGTCTTCAGTCGCGGCGGGAAGCACCGCGACCTGGCCCGCGGCCTCGGCGCCGCCTGGGTGGGCGGTAGCTTCGACGCGCCGCCGCAGCCCCTCGACGCGGCGATCCTGTTCGCGCCGGCCGGCGAGATCGCCCTGCCCGCTCTGGAAGCCCTCGACCGCGGCGCGACCCTGGCCGTCGCCGGCATCCACCTCTCCGACATCCCCGCCCTGAGCTACCAGCGCCACCTCTTCCAGGAGCGAACACTCCA
>JAZFWH010000164.1:0-16683 GCA_036482635.1 Myxococcota bacterium | reverse complement strand
GGGTCCCCGAGCGCTGCCGGCGTCTCACGCCGGGCGGGTAGGGCCGGCAGGGCGGAGCCCACCACCGAGACGTCGATGCGCCTCAGGGGCGTGTGGAGCGGGAAGCGGGGTACGGGCAGGCTGCGTGTGTGACCTCGTGGGCCCTGCACGTCGACGAGCGTCGCGCCATCCGGCTCGATCCGAATCCGATACGCCGAGGACGGCTCCGCGCCGGCGTCGGCCAGGGCCGCTTCCACCTCCCGGGTGTAGCCGCGCAGCGCCACGCCGAAGTGAGCCGCGGGGACGCGGCGGGCTTCGCGGCACAGCGCCGCTCCACCCAGCGCGTCGAGCGTCGACCAGCGGCCCGTCTCGAGGTCGATGCGCAGCGCGTGGCAGCCCGCCTCGACGAAACGCAGGTCGAGCGCGCTGCGCCCGTCGGCGGTGATTCGGTGATGGGGGCGCCCGAAGCGCCCGCGCGGGCCGCAGGCCTCGCCCGGAAGGAGAAGCTCGTCGCGGCGGCCGCCCGGCTGCACGACCTGCAGGTGGTCGCGCACCCTTCCCGTCACAGGATCGAGCGAGCGGCGCAGCGCGAAGGAGCGGCCGAGCCAGCGGGTGTCGTCCGCGTCGTTCAGGTCCTCGGGGTCGAGCGGCGGCGCTTGCTCGAAGCGCCCGGTCGCGCTCCAGACCTGCTCGTAGCGCTGCACGGCTTCGAGCTCGGGCGCGCTCGCAGCCGGCCCCGGAATCGCCGGCCGCCACACCACCAGGGCGTCGGGGCCTGCCCAGCCCAGGCGGGGCCGGGGCGAGGCACTCCGCCGAGCCACCAGGCGGGAGCCGGGCCGATCGCCCTCGAGCTCCACGAGGTGTACCTCCGCGGCCCGCCGGCCGTCCGCCAGGAAGGCCGCACGCCGTCCGTCCGGGGAGAGCGCCAGGTCGAGGACGGGACCCTCGCAGTTCGCCCCGAAGCCGAGAGCGGAGCGCGCCCCCAGCATCAGCTCGAGGTTCGGGTCCTCGGGTTGCGCGGCGCTGGGAGGCGCGCTGGCGTGGAGCGCGCGCCAGGCCACCGCG
The DNA here is from genome assembly GCA_036482635.1 of Myxococcota bacterium. Lineage (GTDB taxonomy): Bacteria > Myxococcota_A > UBA9160 > UBA9160 > SMWR01 > JAZFWH01. The sequence continues at coordinate 15,639 of JAZFWH010000164.1, read as the reverse complement.
TAGGCCTCGGCCTCCCCCGGGCGTGCCGCCAGGGGGCGGCACGAGTCGCGCCGTTGGCTCGCGTCGCCGGCGCGCCGCAGGGGGATGCGGTTGGCCATGTCGGTGCGCAGCGGCCGGGGCGCGGGGCAGAGGTAGCCCGCGGCGAGGGCCGCCTCGAGGCGGGCCCCGGTCTTGAGCAGTGGCCACGCCATCAGTCCCGGGCGGACCAGCGGGCCGACGCGAAAGTGACCGCTCGCGTCGGTCCGGGCCTCGCGGTGCCCGAGTTCGTGGCGCTCGGGAAGCACGTCGTCGTAGCGAGCGTCGAAGCGGACCACGACCAGGGCGTCGGCGAGCGGTTCGCCGCTGGTCGCGTCGATCAGGCGTCCCTCGAGGGCGGGCGCGAAGCGGACCGGCAGCAGGCAGGAGTTCTGGGCGAGGGCGAGAGCCGCGATCCCGAGGTACAGGGCCCGAGCGCGGTCGGCTCGCCGCGCGCGGACCCCGCGTGCAGCGACCGGCAACTCGGGCTCGGGGGTGCGCACGCAGGCTCCACTTCCCATCGACTTTCCCGGGGTCCCCTGCGCCCGTCCTTCGACCGGCCGCCGCGGGAACCTGAGCGCGCCCAGACGCCCGGTGGTGCCGGGGCGGCGGGCCGCAAGGCCGGCTCAAGGCGGGCGGGAAACCGGACGAAACGCCCGTAGCGGCCGCCGGACCGACGGGGAGACGGGTACTTGGACCTGAACGAGATTCTCAAGATCGCGCTCAAGGGGGGGGCTTCGGACATCCACCTCAAGCCCGGCCTTCCCCCCATGTTCCGCGTGGACGGTGCGCTGGTCCCCCTCAAGAACGGTGAGCGCCTCACGCCGGACGACATCCAGCAGATGGCCTTCGGGATCATGAATCCGACCCAGAAGGCCCGCTTCGAGGACACCCGCGAACTCGACCTCGCCTACGGGATCGCGGGTCTCGGGCGCTTCCGCGTCAACGTCTTCCAGCAGCGTGGGACGTTCGGAATCGTCTTCCGCGTAATTCCGTTCGGCGTGAAGTCGATCGAGCAGCTCCACCTGCCGAAGATCATCGAGTCGATCTCGATGGACCAGCGCGGCCTGGTTCTGGTGACGGGCACCACGGGCTCCGGCAAGTCCACGACGCTCGCTGCGATGCTCGACTACATCAACACCAACCGCACCTGTCACATCATGACGATCGAGGACCCGATCGAGTTCCTGATCCGCGACCGCCGGTCGATCGTCAACCAGCGCGAGATCGGGGTGGACACCCAGAGCTTCGCCAACGCACTGCGGGCAGCCCTGCGACAGGACCCTGACGTGATCCTGGTGGGTGAGATGCGCGACTTCGAGACCATCGAGACCGCGCTCCTGGCGGCCGAGACCGGCCACCTGGTGATGAGCACCCTGCACACCCTCGACGCCACCGAGACCATCAACCGCATCATCTCCGTCTTTCCGCCCTACCAGCAGAAGCAGGTGAGGCTCCAGCTCGCGTCGATCCTCAAGGCGGTCATCTCCCAGCGCCTGGTGCCGCGCGCCGATGGCAAGGGCCGCGTGCCCGCGTTGGAGGTGCTCGTGTCCACGGCGCGCGTGCGCGAGTGCATCGGCGACAAGGACCGCACCAAGGAGCTCCACGACGCCATCAGCAAGGGCTTCACCACCTACGGGATGCAGACCTTCGACCAGTCGCTCATGCATCTGGTGAAGAAGAACCTCGTGACCTACGACGAAGCCATGAAGCACGTCTCCAACCCGGACGACTTCGCGCTCCGCTTCCGCGGCATCGCCTCCACCTCCGACGGCACCTGGGACGACTTCGAGCGCGAGAAGGAAGACAAGGAGAAGGGCTCCGGCGGCGAGGGGCCGGCCGGCGAGCCCGATCCCGACTTCATCCGGCGCTTCTGAGCTCTCCGCCAGACCGGCAGATCCCCTAACCCTCGGTTATATTTGAGATTCCGGTTCCCACGCCGAGGTGGAGGGGGCGCATGTCGCTCCGCGCGAGCGAGATCCGCGAGACTTTTCTGCGCTACTTCGAGACCCGCGGCCACCGCGTCGTGGCGAGCTCGTCGCTGGTCCCGGAGTCCGACCCCACGCTGCTGTTCACGAACGCGGGCATGGTCCGCTTCAAACGCACCTTCCTCGGCGAGGAGACGCGCGACTACGCCCGCGCCGTGTCCTCACAGAAGTGCCTGCGCGTCTCGGGCAAGCACAACGACCTGGAGAACGTGGGGCGCACTCCGAAGCACCACACGTTCTTCGAGATGCTCGGAAACTTCTCCTTCGGCGATTACTTCAAGCGCGAGGCCATCGAGTACGCCTGGGAGCTGGTGACCGAGGGCTTCGGCATCGCCCCGGAGCGCCTGGTGGCCACGGTCTTCCGGGAAGACGACGAGGCCCACGACCTGTGGCGCGAGGGGATCGGGCTGCCCTCGGACAGGGTGCTGCGCCTGGACGAGAAGGAGAACTTCTGGTCCATGGGCGAGACGGGTCCGTGCGGTCCCTGCTCCGAGCTCCACATCGACTTCGGCGCCAACCCGGATTGCACGGCCGAGAAGTGCGACCCGGCCTGCGACTGCGGTCGCTGGCTCGAGATCTGGAACCTGGTGTTCATGCAGTTCGAGCGGGACGCGCAGGGGAAGATGACCCCGCTCCCCAAGCCGTCGATCGACACCGGCGCCGGGCTGGAGCGGCTCGCGTCGGTGATCCAGGACGTGGGCACGATCTACGACACCGACCTCTTCCGCGGGATCGTAAAACGCATCGAGGAGATCTCCGGGGTGTCGAGGGGCGGGGACCCGGAGCGGGACGTGTCGATCCAGGTCATCGCCGACCACGCGCGCGCCCTGGCCTTCCTGGTGGGAGACGGCGTGCTGCCCGCCAACGACGGCCGCGGCTACGTCCTGCGCCGGATCCTGCGGCGCGCAGCGCGGCACGGAGTCCTGCTCGGCGTCGAGCGCCCGTTTCTCTTCCAGGTCGCCGACGCCGTGATCGACGAGATGTCGGGCGCGTATCCCGAGCTGGACGAGCGCCGCGCCTACATCACGGACCGCATCCAGCGCGAAGAGGGGCGCTTCCTGGAGACGCTTTCCAAGGGGCTCGCGCTGCTGGAGAGCGAGATCGAAGCCCTGCGCGGGCGGGGTGAGGAGGTCCTGTCGGGAGAGACGCTGTTCCGGCTGTACGACACCTTCGGCTTCCCGGTGGATCTGACGGCCGACATCCTGAGCGGCCACGGGCTCGGTCTCGACCAGGCCGGCTTCGACGTGGCGATGCGGGCGCAGCGTGAGCGCGCACGGGCGGCCTGGAAGGGCAGCGGCGACGCCCGCGTGGACGAGACCACCAGCCGCCTGGCCTCTCAGCTGCGCACGACCTTCCGGGGCTACCTGGAGACCGAGCTGGCTTCGACGATCCGCGCCCTGCTGGTGGAGGGCGAGCACCGGGAGGTGGCGAGTGCCGGCGAGGAGGTGGACGTCGTCGTCGACGAGACGCCCTTCTACGCGGAGAGCGGCGGGCAGGTCGGCGACCGCGGGACGATCGAAGTCGCCGGCGGTCGCGTCGAGGTCGCGGACACCCAGCGGCCGGTGGGCGAGCTGGTCCTGCACAGGGGACGCGTGCTGGAGGGCGAGGTCCGCGTGGATGCGCCCGCCGAGCTGCGCGTGGACAGGGCGGCGCGCGCCGCGACCGTGCGCAACCATTCCGGGACGCACCTGCTGCACGCGGCCCTGCGCCAGGTGCTGGGGCCGCAGGCGGTGCAGAAGGGCTCGCTGGTTGCGCCCGATCGGCTGCGCTTCGACTTCACCCACGACGAGCCGCTCAGCCGGCAGCAGATCGACGAGATCGAGAACCTGGTGAACGAGTGGATCGAGTCCAATCAGACAGCCCAGGTGCGCGTCGAGTCGTACTCGAACGCCATCGAGTCCGGAGCGGTCGCGATCTTCGAAGAGAAGTACGGGGACGAGGTGCGCGTGGTCTGCTTCGGCGACTTCTCGACGGAGCTCTGCGGTGGCACCCACGCCGGCGCCACGGGAGACATCGGCCTGCTCAAGATCCTCTCCGAGTCCGGCATCGCCGCGGGCGTGCGCCGCATCGAGGCGCTCACCGGCCTGGGGGCCCTGGAACACCTGCGCAGGCAGGAGCGCACGCTGCAACGCGCCGCGGAGCTGCTGCGCACCTCCCCGGCGGAGGTTCCCGACCGGCTCGAGAAGCTCATCGAGGAGCGGCGCGCCGCCGAGCGCGCCGCGGAGCAGCTGCGCGCGGCGAAGCGGGGGAAGGCGTCCCTGGATCTCACCTCGGCCGCCAAGCAGGTGGACGGGGTCCGCGTCCTGGCGTCGCGGGTGGAGGGCGTGGAGGGCAAGGACCTGCGCTCCATGGTGGACGACCTGCGCGGCCGCTTGAAGAGCGCCGTCGTGCTGCTGGCCGCCGAGAAGGGTGGGCGCGTCTCGCTCGCCCTGGGTGTGACCCCGGACCTGGTGGAGCGCTTCCACGCCGGGAACCTCGTCCGCGAAGTCGCGAGGGTGGTCGGCGGCAAGGGAGGCGGGCGTCCCGACTTCGCCCAGGCCGGCGGCAGCGACCCGGCCAGGCTGCCCGAGGCCTTCCAACGCCTCGACGCGCTGATCGCGGGGGGCTGACCGCCGTGGCGCTCCCGTACGTCGCCGATGCGTTCGCACCGCGCCGCCGGCCCACCCACGAGGTGAAGGTCGGCGACGTGGGTGTCGGCGGCGCGAACCCGATCCGCCTCCAGTCGATGACCACGACCGACACGCGCGACACCGCCGCGACGGTGGCCCAGATCGAGCGCATGGTCGACGCGGGCTGCGAGATCGCGCGCGTCACCGCCCCGTCCTTGAGAGAGGCGCAGAACCTGGCGCAGATCAAGCGCGAGCTGCTGCGTCGCGGCGTCGGGGTGCCTCTGGTCGCCGACATCCACTACACGCCCAACGCGGCGCTGATCGCAGCCGAGCACGTGGAGAAGGTCCGCATCAACCCCGGAAACTTCGCGGACAAGAAGAAATTCGAGGTGCGCGAGTACAGCGACGCTCAGTACGCAGAGGAGCTCGAGCGCGTCGCCGGGCGCTTCCGCCCGCTGGTGAGTCGCTGCGCAGAGCTGGGCCGGGCCCTGCGCATCGGTACCAACCACGGCTCGCTGTCGGACCGCATCATGAACCGCTTCGGCGACACGCCGCTCGGCATGGTCGAGAGCGCCCTCGAGTTCCTCGCGGTCTGCGAGGAAGAGGGCTTCCGCGACGTGATCTTCAGCATGAAGGCCAGCAATGCCCAGGTCGCGATCCAGGCCTACCGGCTGCTGGCCGCGCGGCTGGCCGAACGGGCGACGGGCGCGCCGAGCTATCCCTTCCACATCGGCGTCACGGAGGCCGGGGACGGCGAAGACGGCCGCATCAAGAGCGCGATCGGAATCGGCTCGCTGCTCGAGGACGGCATCGGTGACACGATCCGCGTGTCGCTCACGGAAGACCCGGTGAGGGAGATTCCGGTGGCCGCCGCGCTGGCGCGCCGCTGCGAGACGGCCTGGCTCGGCGCACCGGAGCGCGTCGCCGATCCGGGCGCGCCCTTCGTGACCGATCCCTTCGCGCACCAACGCCGCGCCACCCGCAGCGTTGCGGTAAGGAGCCCGGGGCTCGGCGGCAGCCACCCGGTGCGCGTGGAGCTCGATCTCGGCGCCGTGCCGGACGACCCCAAGCGGGCGGCTGCACAGCTCGCGCGCTCCCTCCCGCGCCAGCCCGAGCTCGCCTGCGAGGGGCTCTCCCTCGAGGTGCGCGACCGTGCCGCTGCCGCGCGGCTCGCACAATTCGCCCGGGCGCTGGAGGAACAGGGCCTCCGGTTGCCTCTGGCGCTGCACGCGCCGGCGGCGCTGGTGGCTGCGTGCGCGGCGGAGGCCTCGCGCCTGGTGGCACCCGCGGCGGCCGCCGACCCGGACGCGGCCCTCGAGGCCAGCGCCGCAGCCGCGGCGCGGGCCGGCCTGCCCCTCGAGTGGAGCCTGTGCGGAGGCGCCGAGGAGATTTCGGGGCTGCTGGACCGCGTCCTGGCGGCGTGCGCGAAGGCGGGAGTGGACGACCTGCTGGTCTCGGTCGCCGCGCCCGCGCTGCCGGTTCACGCCGTGCGCGTGGCGGTGGCCCGCCTGCGCGCGCGGGGCGCCGCGGACGTTCCCGTCGTGCTGCGCCACTGGCTCGACCCCGCCCGCGGCGAGGAGGAGTCGCTGCTGGGCGCCGCCGTGGACCTGGGGGCGCCTCTGTGCGACGGCATCGGCGACGCCGTGTCGCTCGCCGGTTTCGACGACGCCGGGCGCGCCGTGGACCTGGCCTACCGCGTCCTCCAGGGGGCGCGCCTGCGCACCACGCGCACGGAGTACATCTCCTGCCCCTCCTGCGGGAGGACGCTCTTCGACCTGGAGGAGACCACAGCGCGCATCCGCTCTCGCACCCAGCAGCTGCGCGGCGTCAAGATCGCGGTGATGGGCTGCATCGTGAACGGTCCGGGCGAGATGGCCGACGCCGACTTCGGCTACGTGGGCTCGGGTCCGGGTCGGGTCAACCTCTACGTCGGCAAGACGGTCGTCGCTCGCGGCGTGCCCGAGGCGGAGGCCGACGACCGGCTGGTCGAGCTGATCCGCGCCGAGGGTCGCTGGCTGGACCCGTAGCCGGCCCTACAGCGAGCCGGGCGGCGCGGCCACGTCGACGTCGCTGGGGCCAGGCGGCGCTGGCCCCTGGGCGATGCGCTCGAGCTGCTCCAGGGCGCCGAAGCTGAGCGAGCTCGTCAGCACCGGGTGATCGCGGCCGAGCAACATCGCCCCGATCCCGAGCAGGATGCCCACCACCAGCGCCCCCTCGGCCACCCCGAGCACGGCGCCGGCGGCGCGGTCGGCCAGTCCCAGGCCCGCCCAGCGGGCGCCGCGCCGCAGCACCCGTCCCGCCAGCACGACGACCGCGATCGTGCCCACCGCCAGCATGGCCCCCGCGAGCCAGGGCGCCGCGACCGAGCCCACCTGGCCCTCGCTGGTGGCCTCGAGCCACGCCCCCACGTCGGCGCTGAAGAGCTTGACGGTGATGCAGGCACCGCCCAGGGCGGCGATCGAAAAGGACTCGCGGATGACGCCCAGGAACAGGCCCCGGAGCACGGCGATGGCGAGGATCGCGCCCACCACGATGTCGACGGGTGCGAACGCGCTCATGGCTCGCAGTCTACAATCTCCGCGCATGCGAAGCGAAGTGGTGGTGATCGGCGCCGGCCACAACGGTCTGGTGGCCGCGGCGTACCTCGCCCGCGCCGGGCTGCGCACCCTCGTGCTGGAGAGCCGCCCACTGGTCGGTGGCGCCTGCGTCACCGAGGAGCTCTGGCCCGGCTTCCGCGTCTCGCGGGCCGCCTACGTGGCCGGTCTGCTGCGCCCCTGCGTGCTGGCAGAGCTCGGCCTGGCGGGCCGCGGGCTGCGCCTGCTGCCGCGCGATCCCTTCTCCTTCACGCCCCTGCCCGACGGTCGCGGGCTGCTGCTCGGGGCGGACCAGGCCGCGTCGTGCCAGGCGATCCGGCGCTTCTCCGCCCGCGACGCCTCGCGCTATCCGGCGTACGCCGCCTTCCTCGACCGCATCGCCGCAGCGCTCGAGCCGCTGCTCGACGCGCCGCCGCCCGATCTCGGGGACCTGCGTTGGCTCGACCTGCGCGGTCTGGCCGGCCTCGCGCGCAGTGCGTGGCGAATGCGCGGCGAGCTGCCGCGCGCCCTGGCGCTGCTGCTCGGCCCGGCGGGCCCGGTGCTCGAGGCCTGGTTCGAGAGCGAGCCCCTGCGCGCGACACTCGCCACGGACGCGGTGATCGGCGCGTGGGCCGCCCCCTCGACGCCGGGCACGGGCTACGTGCTCGTGCACCACGGGATGGGTCGGGTGGACGGGGCGCGCGGAGCCTGGGCGTACGTCGCGGGGGGCATGGGCCGGCTCGCGGAGGCCATCGCCGACGCGGCGCGCGAAGCCGGCGCCGAAATCCGCACCGACGCCCCCGTGGCCGGCATCTCCGCGCACGCGGGTCGCGTCCGCGGAGTCGTGCTCGCCGACGGCTCGTCGGTCGAGGCGCCGACGGTGGTGTCCGGCGCGGATCCGCGCCGGACGCTGCTCGGGCTGGTGAAAGGCGAGCACCTGCCCGAAGAGACGGTCCGCGAGCTCGAGCTGCTCGACTTCCGCAGCCCGAGCCTCAAGATCAACGCCGCCCTCGAGCGCCTGCCGCGTTTCCTCGGCCGCGACGGCGCCGCACCCGGGCCGGAGCACGCCGGCACGATTCACCTGGGAGCGACGTCGCTGGAGGCCCTGGAGGCCTCCTTCCGAGCGGCGCAGGCCGGCAACCTGCCGGAGCGACCCATGATCGAGCTCACCCTGCCGTCGGCCCTCGACGCGAGCCTCGCGCCCGAGGGACGGCACGTCGCGTCGCTATTCATCCAGCACGTTCCCTACGCGCTGGTGGGCACGACCTGGGAGGCGGAGCGCGACCGCTTCGCCGATCGCGTGTTCGCGCTGGTCGAGGAGGTCGCACCCGGCTTCACGCGCAGCGTCCTGCAGCGCGAGGTGCTGGCGCCGCCGGATCTGGAGCGGGTCTTCGGCCTGTCCGGCGGCAACATCTTCCACGGCGCGATGTCGCTCGACCGCTTGCTGTTCATGCGTCCGTTGCCGGGCTGGTCGCGCTACCGGACCCCGCTGCGCGGTCTGTACCTGTGCGGCGCCGGAACCCACCCGGGGGGCGGCGTGATGGGGGCCTGCGGCCGCAACGCCGCTCGAGAGATCCTCAGAGACCTGGGCCGCCGGCCCTAGATGGGCGTCTGGTGCAGGTAGGCGCGCAGGCTGCGGATCTCCTCGCCCTGTTCCTGGAGCTCGTCGCGCAGCAGATCGCGCATCGAGAGCATCGAGATCACCCGGCCGCCCTGGACGACCGGCAGGTGACGGCAGCCCGCCTTCTGCATCTTGTCGAGGCAGAAGTCGATGTGCTCCTCGACGGAGGCGGTGACCACGTCGTGTGTCATCACCTCGGAGACCGGCGTGATCTTGGGATCGCGTTCGGGTACGACGACCCGCGTCAGCAGGTCCCGCTCCGAGAAGATCCCGACCAGCCGGTCCTCGTCGAGGATCGGAATCGCTCCCACGCGACCCCGGCTCATCGCCGCCGCGACGTCGAAGACCGACGCCGTGGGGGGTGCCGAGATCAGCTGCTGGTGTTGGACGACGCTGCGAATGCGGTGCATGGCTCGCCTCCATCCCGAGGCGCCCCACCGGGACGCCCCCCGGCGGCCCGCAACCGGCGTGCACCGCGGGGGCTGCGGCCGGCCGGGCTCTCCAGAGCGGAAAGCCAGATCGCACCGGTCATTCGGGCCCCGCGGGGTAGCGCGACCGCTCCCGCCATTCAACCATGCCTGCGGGGAAAAGCAAAGAGAAGAGAGGTCGGTGGCTTGGCGCGGCGGCTCAGCCCTCGCTCGGGCGGCCGCGGACCAGCCGCAGGTACATGCGCGCGTCGCGGCGGCTGGGGTCGCGCTCCACCACGCGGATCCACTCGCTCACCGCCTCCTCGCTGCGCCCCAGCGAGTAGAGCGTGACGCCGAGCTGGACGGCGGCGTCCAGGTAGTCCGGCCGGCCGCGCAGCACCCGCCGGAACTCCACCAGCGCCCGGTCGGGCAGGCAGGCGTCGCGCAGCGCCACGCCCAACCGGCAGCGGATGTCGTGGAAGTCGGGGCAGCGGTCGAGGGCCTTGCGGTAGGCCTCGATCGCGTCGTTCAGTTCTCCCGCCTCGCGGTAGGCGTCGCCCACGGCGGCCTGGAGATTCGCCAGCTTCCCGCGCGTCGTGGGGTCCAGGGCACCCTGCGCCGGTCCCGATGCGATTTTCGCGCGCTCGTTGACTTCCTGCGAACGGCCGAAATCACCCAGCAGCTCGTACACGTTCGCCAGCGCGAGCAGTGCTTCCGCGTAGGAGGGATTGATGCGCAGTGCTCTGCGCAGACTCTCCGCGGCTTCCGGGAGCTCGTCCTTGCGCTCGCGCAGGACGCCCATCATGTAGTGGACGTCGGCGAAGTCCCGGCGAGTCTCGAGCAGGCTCCCCAGCTGCGAGAGCGCCGTGTCGACGTCGCCCCGCTCGAAGCTGCGACGTCCGAGCCGATAGGCTCTGCGCTCCATCGACGTCATTCGCTCCACTGGGTCCCTCTCGCTACTTCCCCGACGCGATGCGCTTCTCCGCCTCTCCGGCGACATCGCTGTCGTGGTAGTTCTGCACGATGGCCTCGAAGATGCGATCGGCCTCGGTCCGCCTGTTCATGTTCGAGTAGCAGATTCCCAGCCGGTACAGGGCTTCGGGGTCGAGGCCGAGCCCCGGATACTCGTTGAGCAGTGAGCGGTAGCGCTCGGCCGCGCTCTCGTACTCACCGCGCTTGCGGTAGAAGTCGGCGATCCCCATCACACTCTGGGCGAGCTGTGTGCGCAGGTCGCGCCACAGCACTTCCGCTTCCTCGGCGTATTCGGAGTGGGGATAGGTCGCCAGCAGGCGATCGAGGTAGACGAGGGCGTCGCGGGTGGCCGTCTGGTCGCGGTTCGTCGATCGCATGCGTCGCTCGTGGCAGAGACCCGAGCGGAAGATCGTATAGGGGACCTTCTCGTGTTGTGGATGAAGGTCACCGAAGTCCCGGTAGTAGGAGAGAGCCTCCTCGTACCTCTGGTCATCGAAGTAACTGTCGGCGATCTTTAGTTCGGCGGTGACGGCGTAGTCGCTGTACGGATAGCTGTCGATGATCGCCTGGAAGGTCTCGATCGCCCTGTTGTAGTCCACCTTGTGGTAGACGCCGAGGATGCGCCGGCCCTGGAGCACCGTGAGGCCCTCCTGGTAGAGATCGTCCGCCGGCGGCGGCTCCTCGAAGACCGGCGGATCGCTAGCGCAGCCGGCGATCAGGAGTGCGCAGAGCGCTAGGGAGGCGCTGGCACGTGCGAGCACGCGAACCTCGGGGGGCGAGTGCGCCGCAGCCTATCTGATCCTCTAGACGTGTCAATTTGCTAAGGTTTTTCCCTTGATGCCGAGGAAGGGGGCTCGCCCGTGAATCGCAAGACGATGCAGGACCTCCGACTGGACCGCCGCTTGCTCCGCCGCCGCGGAGGGATCACCGGGGAAGCACTCGAGCGGGAGCTCGCCGCGCTGCCGGATGTCTCGGACAAGATCGCGCCGCCCGAGCCGGAGCCCGAGCCGCCCGCTTCCGGCTCGGACCAGAGCGAGGCGGAGTGAGAGAGCGAGCGGCGCGCGCCGCCGCGGGCCCCGTCCGGCCCGTTGAGCTAGCAGGGAGCCGGCCGTGATCAAGGCGAAGCTCGGTTACCGAACGGACGCGTGGGTTCACGCGGCGTTGCCTTTCCTGTTTCGACGTCCGGTAAACCCGAACCTCCTGACCGTGCTCGGAACGCTGGTGTCCCTGGTGGCGGCGGTCACCTTCTCACTGGGCTGGTTCGCGACCGGAGGCACGCTGATCATCGCCGGAGGCTTGTTTGATCTGGTGGACGGCGCGGTCGCCCGGCACCATGGTGTCACGACACGCTTCGGCAAGTTCCTCGACTCCACTCTCGACCGCCTGGTCGACATGGCCATCCTGCTCGGCATCGCCATGTACTTCGCGCTGACCGGAGATCCCAGCCACGTGCTTCTCGCCGGTTACGCGCTGGTTTCCAGCGTGCTGGTCTCCTACTCGCAGGCCTGTGCCGAGCTGGCCGTGCCCTCCTTCCGCGTCGGCGTGCTGGAACGAGCGGAGCGCGTCATCATCCTTGCCCTCGGAGCGCTGCTCGGCTGGTTGATCCCCGCGCTTTGGATCATCGCGATCGGCAGCACCATCACGGTGGTTCAGCGCTTCGCGCGCGCCTACCGGGAGATGGAGCGGATCGACGCGGACGAGCGCGACGCTCTCGGGGAGAGCACCTGATGGCGACGGAGGAGGTAGACTCCGGACGGGGCTTCACGGTGGTCGACAAGCGCGGCAGCGCTCACGCGGAGACGCCGCGCAGCGAGTCGGCCGGGTCGGAGACCGAGCCGCGGGCCGGCGAGGCTGGAGGCCCTCACGAGGCCGATTCCCTTCCGCGGGTCGACTTCAGCACCTTCGTTCTCTCCCTCGGCACCTCGGCGCTCTACCACATGGGTTTCGTGCGGGACCCGCAGGGCGGAGACCCCGAGGGCGGCCCGGACCTGCCGTTGGCCCGCCAGACGATCGACACCCTGGAGATGCTCGAGGCGAAGACGCGCGGCAACCTCGAACAGGAAGAAGCGCACCTGCTGGAGAACCTGCTCTACGAACTGCGCATGCGCTACGTCGAGGCCAGCAAGTAGGTGTGCGAAGCCGGCGAGTCGGGGCTCCCGCCAAGCTGAACCTCGGACTGCGCGTCTGCGGTCGACGGCGCGACGGCTACCACGCGCTGGAAAGCGTCTTCGTTCCCCTCGACCTGGCCGACGAGATCGGGCTGGAGGTCGAGGACGCGGACGAGGCGGCGGTCGAGCTGGCGCTGGCGGGTGAGGCCGAGGGCGTTCCCGGCGGCGAGCAGAACCTGGCGGTGGGGGCGGGGGGGGCGTTCGGGGGGGCCGCGGGGCTCCGCTGCCGGGTGCGAATTCGTCTAGACAAGCGCATTCCCGTCGCGGCCGGGCTCGGCGGCGGCTCGAGTGACGCCGGAGCGGTGCTGCGGACGCTGTCGCAGCTCTTTCCAGACGCCGTGCAGGCGCAGGTGCTGGCCGACCTGGCCCTGGGGCTGGGTGCGGACGTGCCCTTCTTCCTGGATCCGCGGCCGGCCCGGGTGCGCGGCGTCGGGGAGCAGCTCGAGCCCCTGTCGGGCGTGCCCGCCCTGGCGGTGCTGCTCGTCGGCCCCGGCCTTCCGCTCGCCACCGCTCGGGTGTACGAGGCCTTCGACGCCCTCCAGCCCGCGCCCGCTTCCACCCCGGCCGCGTCTCGGCCGCCGGCCTTCGCCGACGTCCCCTGGCGGGCGGCCCCGGGCCCGGAGTTCGCCGCGGCCCTGGCGCGCCTGCTGGAAAACGACCTCGAGCCGGCCGCCGTCCGGCTGTGTCCGCCGATCGCCCGGCTCCGGCAGCGGCTCCGCGCCGCCGGCGCGCTCGCCGTGGGCCTGTCCGGCAGCGGGCCGACGCTGTTCGGCGTGTTTGCGGACGCCGCCCGGGCCGAGGCCGGGCGCGTCCGGGCCGCCCTCGAGCCGCCGAGCTGGGCGCGGGTCGCGGCCACGTTAGAATCCCGATAGCCTGCCGGGTCGCCGCGGGCGCCCTCGGGGGGCGAGAGGAGCGAGGATCCGCCGGATGGGGCGTCGCCAAATCGGTAAGGCAGCGGCCTTTGGAGCCGCCATTTGCAGGTTCGAGTCCTGCCGCCCCAACCAATAATTCCAACCAGTTCCGTCAACTTCCTGCGAGTCCCACTCAAGGGCACAGCGTGCCCGACCGATGCGTGGGAAATCAGGAGGTTACGGCGATGCGGGGCACAGGTCGGGGCACACCCGAGGCGAAAGTCGAGCCGCAGATTCGGGTCTACAAGCGGGGCTCGCGTTGGTACTACGACCTGCGTTCAGCAGGTGGGCGGATCCGAAGGCTGGGCGGCAGCACACGAGACGAAGCTCTCGCGGCCGCCCAGCGGCTCCTCGCCGAAGACGGCAGCGAATCGCTCGTGACGATCCTCCGTGACTGGCTCGCCCACTGCCGGATAGATGGCCAGCGACCGCGCTCGATTCGGACCGCCGAGAACTGCTCGGAGCGCCTCTCCGCGCATTTCGGCGCCGTCCCCCTCTCTTCGATCGACCTCAGCGCGCTGGACCGGTTCAAGGCGAGCCGCCGGGGCGAGGGGGTGGGTCCGCACGCCATCAACCGTGATCTCAGGATCCTGCGAGCGGCCTGGCGTTGGGCACGCAAGCGCAAGCGCGCCCCGGACCCGCCGGCGTTCGAGATGCTCCCCGTCGATGATCCCGCGCCCCAGCCGCTGGCACCCGAGCAGGTGGCCCATCTCCTCGATCACGCGCGCGTCATGGATGGTGACCGGCGCCATGGTCGGATTCAAGCGGTACTCGCGGTCGCGGCGTTCTGTGGATTGCGGAACAGCGAGCTACGCGGCCTGCAGTGGCGTGACCTCGACCTGACCGTCGGGAACCTCCACCTGTCCAGAACGAAGAACCGCACGGCGCGAACCGTGCCGCTCCCGGCCGCACTCATCGCGATCCTCGAGGACCACCGCAAGCGGACACAGCCTCCTGACGAGCGGGCCTACGTCTTCACGTCTCCGAGGGGGCGGCAGTGGGCGGATTACACGCTCAGCAGGGCCGCTCGCCGCGTGTGGGACGCTGCGGGCATCGGCGTCGACCGCGACCGCGTGAAGCCCCTACACGACCTCCGCGCGACGAGCGCCTCGCTGCAGCTGGCAACCGGAGCCGACTTGGAGAGCGTCCGAGAGAACCTTGGATGGAAGTCGCGCGAGATCGTGAAGCATTACCTGGCGCCGTACGCCGAGATGCGGCGTCGCGCCGTGGAGCGTGTGGCCGACGTGGTGCTCACAAGAAAGTGAGAACAAGTCAGGCGAACCCTCGGCGTTCTCGGGGCTACGTGGTCAACGTGGAGGCCCTCGGACCCGGCTGAGCTCGAGAGCCTTGCAGCTCGGTCAGGCCGAAACCGCGGCTTGGAGGGGTTTCTCGGGCACGCGGCAGTAACTGCGGCAGGATCCATGTGCTGCCTCGCCGAGCGCGCTCGACGTCGGTCGCACTGGGCGACCGGTGAGAGGGTCCTACCACCACTGCGAGCCCGAAGTGCGTGAGGGCCGCGGCCAATCCAGCCGCGGCTAGCGACCCGATCGCGTCTGGACGATCGCCTCAAGCAACTGGCACGCAGGTCCGATGTCGAAGTCGGGCCGGCGTCGGCACAACCGTAAGTAGAGAAGAATGCAAGTAGCTGAGAGTGAAGCTCCGTCGTCGCCGGTCCACCAAAACGGGCGCTCCGAGCCGCAACTAAGTAGAACAGCTCTTCAGCAATCCACGGCCGACTACGCGCTCGGCGCCGCGAAACGCGCGTAGAAGTGCTCCCAGCCCAGTTTTCGGCGCCATCTGCCAGTGGCGGCGAATATTGCCCCGCCAAGCGACGGGCCTGTCTATCAGCGGGCAACACGCCTTCCCCGCGGAGGGCCGTCGCGCAATGCGAGAAGCGGAAGTGTCGGAGGCGAGTGGGCGGTCCACCCGCCGAGGCCTTCGTAGCTCCCGGCCACGGGAGCAAGAGGACAGAAATGTCGAATTCAGACGATGGAAACCTAGGCCCGATTCCTGAAACCCTCGAGATGACGAAGCGAGAGGCGACCCTGCTTGTTCACGTTGGGGAGCATTTCCCAACCGGATTCTGTGAGCACGAGCTCGCAGCGTCGTTGGCTTGGTCTGTGGACGAGGTGCGTGAAGCACTCGTGGTATGTGCCGCCTTCGATCTAGTCAGCACGCCGCCCGGGGTCGATGTCCCAGTTGCCGAGCCGGTCGATGGATCACCGCTGGTCGGGATCGATGACCTCTTGGATCCGGAGGAGCAGGAGGAAGCCTGCGTTTCGCACTGCCCTAGACGGGAACCACGCTGCCCGCTCCCCGACGCCGACTTCTGGCTCACCCCCGAGGAGCAAGCCGCGATCGGCCAGGCTCTCACC
>JAZFWH010000163.1:0-12692 GCA_036482635.1 Myxococcota bacterium | reverse complement strand
GCCGCGCAGGTACGGCGGCTGCACCCGGCACGGGCCTTGCTAGGAAGCCCGACTGACCGTGGTAAGGTGTTGGGGAGCGCAGCGCAGCGGGAGGCTCGGGCGTCGATGAAGCGACATCTCCGCTACTGGGGCCTCGCCATCGGCGCCGTCGGCGGCGCCCTCGATACGGCGCTCTTCCTTTACCTGGGCATCGACCTCAGCGTCGCCGGCCGCGACATGACGCTGCCCGTCGCGATCTACCTGGGGGCGAGCTTCGCGGCCCTGGGCTTCGCGCTGGGGTATCTCGCCGAGGCGCGCGCCCGGGCGCGGCGCGACGCCGGGACCATTCGCCGGCAGCTGCGCGAGCTCGAAGCCACCCAGCGGGTCGCCGCCCAGAACGAGAAGCTCGCCGCGATCGGCCGGTTGGCCGCCGGAGTTGCCCACGAGGTGCGCAACCCGCTCGGCGTGATCCGCGCCTCCGCTTCGATGGTCCAGGAGGGCTTCGAGCCGGCGGACGAGGCGCACCGCGCCTGCCAGTTCATCTGCGACGAGATCGACCGGCTCAACGGCCTGATCACCTCGCTACTCACCTTCGCGCGGCCCGCGGAGCCCCGCTTCCAGTCTGTGTCGGCGGAGAAAGTGATCGAACGGGCACTCCAGCTCGCCTCCGACGAGATCCGGCGCCGCGGCATCGACGTGGAGCGCAGCGCCCGCGCCGACACGCCCGAGATCGAAGCCGACCCCGACCTGCTCGCGCAGCTCGTGCTGGGCCTGCTGACCAACGCGGGGGAGGCGGTCGGCCGCGGCGGGCGCATCGCGCTGCGCCTCGACGGAGATCGCGAGGAGGTCCGCGTCGAGGTGGCGGACAGCGGACCCGGCGTCGAGCCGGAGGACGCCGAGCGGATCTTCGAGCCCTTCTTCACCACCAAGCCGACCGGCACCGGCCTCGGGCTCGCCATGGGGGCGCGCATCGTCCGCGCCCACGGCGGTCAGATCGAGCTGGTGACGGGCCGCGGCGCCGGTGCGGAGGGCCGCGGCGCCTGCTTCCGCGTGCGCCTTCCCGTCGAGCAGGCGACGGCGTGAAGCCGCGGGTCGCGGTCCTCGACGACGAGCAGCGCATGGTCGACATCATCGGCATGGTGCTGCGCCGCGAGGGCTACGACATCCAGACCTTCGTGGACGCCGAGGCGGCCCTCGGCGCGCTGGAGAAGCAGCCCTTCGACCTGCTGCTCACCGACCTCAAGATGCCCGACGTCGACGGCGTGGAGGTGCTGCGCCGCGCGCGCGAGGCCCACCCCGAGCTGCCGGTCATCCTGATCACCGCGCACGCCAGCGTGCCCACCGCGATCGAAGCCATGCGCGCCGGCGCCTTCGACTACGTGGAGAAGCCCTTCGACAACACGGAGCTCAAGACCCTGGTGCGGCGCGCGCTGGACGTGACGAGGCTCGCGCGCGAGAACCGCTACCTGCGCGCCGAGGTCGCGAGCCGCTACTCGGTCGACGCGCTGGTCGCGGAGAGCCCCGCCCTGCGCGAAGTATTCGACCTGGCGCGGCGCGCGGCGCAGAGCCCCAGTACGGTGCTGATCACCGGCGAGAGCGGCACCGGCAAGGAGCTCGTGGCGCGCGCGGTCCACTACTACAGCGACCGGGTCGGCAAGCCCTTCTTGGCCGTGAACTGCCAGGCCCTCGCCGAGGGCGTGCTCGAGTCGGAGCTGTTCGGCCACGAGCGGGGCGCCTTCACGGGAGCCGACCGGGCCAAGCCGGGCCTGTTCGAACGCGCCGAGGGGGGAACGCTGCTGCTCGACGAGATCGGCGACATCAGCCCGTCCTTCCAGTCGAAGCTGCTGCGCGTGGTCCAGGAGCGGACGCTGCAACGAGTGGGCGCAACGGAGGAGCGGCCGGTCGACGTGCGCATCGTCGCGGCCACCAACCAGGACCTGCGCAAGGCCGTACGGGACGGGCGTTTCCGCGAGGACCTGTACTTCCGTCTGGTGGTGATCCCCATCCACATCCCGCCCCTGCGCCAGCGGCGCGAGGACCTGCTGCCGCTCGCGCGCCACTTCCTGGCCGCCTGGAACGCCCAGCTGGGCCGCCGCATCCGCGGCTGGTCCGACGAAGTCGAGGCGTACCTGCTGCGCCACGACTGGCCCGGGAACGTGCGCGAGCTCGAGAACGCGATCGAACGGGGCGTGGTGCTGGCGCGCGGCGAGCGCATCGAGCTCGACGACCTGCGGCTCGAACCCGAGGTGCCGGAAGAGGCGGGCGGCGCCGCCGAGGCCGGCAGCCTGCACGATTTCCTGAAGGGGGCGGCGGCCCAGCGCATCCGCAGCGTGCTCGAGGAGGTCGGCGGCGTGCGCGCCGAGGCCGCGCGCCGTCTGGGCGTGGACCGCACCACCCTCTACCGGCTGATGCGCAAGTACGGGATCGGCGACGACTAGCGCCCCGAGCGCGGCGCGTAGCCGCCCGCGACGGGCAGTGGCCGATCCTCCAGCGGCGCCATGCCACGGCTGCGCAGCCGCGCGGCCAACACGCCGATCTCGCGGGCCTGGATGTGGTCCGGATTCAGGCGCAGCGCCTCCTGGTAGTCGTAGAGCGCCTGGCCGAGGCGCCCCTGCGCCATGCGCACGCGGCCCAGCAGGTGTCGCACGTGCCCGTCGTCCGGGTAGACGGCGAGGGAGCGAAGGTACGCGGCCGCCGCGCCCTCCAGCTCGCCGCGCCGGTGGCGCTCGGCGCCGAGCCCGGTCCAGCCCGACCGGCCCAGCGGATAGGCTTCGGTCGCCTCCCGGTAGAGGGCCTCGGGATCCGACCACAGCCGGGCGCGCTCGACCGTCGCCGCCGCGAAGGCGAACAGCGCCAGGGCGGTCGCCGCGAACGCGAGGCCCCGGACGGGCGGGCGGCGCGCAGCCATCCCGCGGGCCAGGGGCTCCGCGAGCAGGGCCAACGCTCCCGGCAGGGCGACGTAGAGGTACCGGTCGGCGAACAGGTTGGCCATCGGCACGAGCTGCAGCACGGGCAACACCATCAGCGCGAACCAGCCGACGCCCAGCGCCCGCCGCGGGCAGCGGCGCACGCCCCAGAACGCGAGCCCCGCGAGCAGGGCCAGGCCGCACAGCGGCAGCAGCACGCGCGGCTCGGCCCAGCTCTGCGCCGGCGCCGGGTGGACGCCGAAGACCAGATCGAAGGGCAGCAGCGTCAGTCGCAGGTAGCGCCACAGCAGCCACGGCGCGATGCGCGCCGTGGCCTGCGCCGAGCCGCCGAAGCGCGGCACCACGCCCCCCTCGGCGCTCTGGGCGGCCAGGTTCAGCGCCAGCACCGCCAGGCCGGCCAGCGCGAGGGGCGCGAGCTCGAGCAGGCGCCGACCGAGGGCGGCGCGGCCGTGGGTCCAGGCGGCCAGGGCGAGAATCGCCGGCAGCGGCACGGCCGCCGGCTTGGCCAGCAGGGCCAGCAATCCCGCCGCCCAGGCCCCGGCCAGCGCGCCCCGCGAAGGGGCGGCCAGGTGGGCGAGCCAGCGCTCGAGCGAGAGCAGCGCCAGCGCCGTGGCGAGCAGCGTCTTCGACTGGTTGATCCAACAGACGGGCTCCGCGGCCACCGGATGGACCAGGAAGAGCGCCCCGGCCAGGCCCGCGCCCAGTGCCGACAGCCCGGCGCGGCGCGCCGCCGCCGCGAGCAGCAGCGCGGTCGCGGCGTGGAGCAGCACGTTGACGATCCGATAGCCGAGGGCGACCTCGCCGAACGCGGCCCACTGGGCGTAGAGCGCCGCCAGGTGGAGCGGTGCCCAGTTGGCGAAGTAGCTCTGCCGGACCATGCGCTGGGCGGCCTCCCCGACCGGCAGCTCCATCAGCGGGTTGTGCTGCAGGTAGAAGATGTCGTCGCCCAGGAAGCCGCCCCGGTAGCTCGGGAAGTAGAGCAGCAGCGCGACCGCCGAGGCCGCCACCAGCGCCAGTGCCACTCGCACGCCGCTCCTCACCGGGCCCGTCCTCCCTTCGCACGGGAAAATGCGCGGATCCCCGCTCCAGCGAAAGGCGTGCCCGCGGAGCCCCCAAGTCTCGGCGCCCGTCGGCCGAAAAGTCCCCCGGGCCCCAGGTCTCGCGCGCTGGCGGGAGCCCGGGCGCACACCGGGGGTGGGAAGATGGACCCGAAGCTGGAACCGGCCGGCGCGGAGCGCGCCCCGAGCCGCCGCTCGCTCCCCGGCCTCTCCCGGTTCCGCGCCGCGGCGGGCTTCACCCTGATCGAGCTGATGGTCGTGGTGGCGATCATCGGCATCCTGGCGGCGGTCGGGATCCCGAGCTTCATGCGCTACGTCTACAAGGCGCGGCGCAGCGAGGCATACGTCGCACTCAAGACCGTCCACGACCTCCAGGTCGGCTACTACGGAGAGAACACCGAGTACAGCGACTCCTTCGACGAGCTCGGCTTCGACCTCGAGGGCGGCACGCTGCTGGGCGACGGCTCGATCCAGGCCGTCTTTTACACGTACACCCTCCAGAACTGGGACGTGAACGGCATCTCGAACGCGAACTACCGCGCCACGGCGACCGGGGACATCGATCCCACGGATGCCATCCTCGACATCGTCATCATCGAGAACAACCTGACCGTCGTCGAGTGACCCGCTCCGCGGAGGCGGAGCGCCTTGCCCGATGGGGCCCGCCCCGCTAGGCCTCCCCCGCGTGAACGCCGAACCCCTCCACCCGACGCTCGCGGTGCTGCGCCAGCGCAACCTGCGGTTCTTCGTGGCGAGCCGCCTGTGCTCCGCGACGGCGCTCACCCTGCTGCGCGCCACGATCTTCTGGCAGGTCTTCGAGCTGACCGGCTCCGAGTTCTACCTCGGCCTGGTCGGGCTGGTGCAGTTCCTGCCGGTCGTGCCCCTCAACCTCGTCGGGGGCGCCGTGGCCGACAGCTTCGATCGGCGCCGCGTCGTGATGGGCGCGCAGGGGGCCGCGCTGCTCTGCTCCCTGGTGCTCTACACGACCAGCCGCTCGGGCCAGACGTCCCTCGCCGTGGTGTTCGCCGCGGTGTTCGCCCTGCAGGTGGCGTCCGCGTTCGAGGGACCGTCGCGCTCGGCCCTGTTGCCGGCCCTCGTTCCCCGCGAGCTCTTCCCCAGCGCCGTGGCGGTCCACGCCGCCTTCCAGAACCTGGCCTGGGTGGCGGGTCCGGTGGTCTCCGGCTTTGCGATCGACGCAGGGGGCGTCCCGCTGGCCTACGCGATCCACATGGGGCTGGTGATCGGCTCGCTGGCCAACCTCGCCGGTGTGCGCTGGAGCCGCAAGGCCGACGCGCCCCGCGCGCTCAGCGCCCGGGCGGTCGGCGAGGGCATCGCCTTCGTGCGCCGGCGCCCCGCCATCCTGGGCTCCATGACCCTGGACATGGTGGCGGTGATTCTCGCCAGTGTCACCGCGTTGCTTCCGGTCTACGCCGGCGAGATCCTCCAAGTGGGCCCGCGCGGCTACGGTTGGCTCGGCGCCGCCGTCGAGATGGGGGCGCTGCTCACGGCCGTGCTGCTGCTGGTGCGCACGCCCATCGCCCGCCCGGGGCGCGCACTGCTGCTCGCGGTGGGCGCCTTTGGGTTCGCCACGGTGCTGTTCGGGCTGTCGCGCTGGTTCCCGCTCTCGATGGCGGCGTTGATCCTGGCGGGCATGGCCGACCAGGTGAGCATGGTGACCCGCGCCACGATCATCCAGCTCTCGACGCCGGACTCGCTGCGCGGGCGCGTCAGCTCGGTGAACCTGATCTTCATCTCCGCGTCGAACCAGCTGGGCGCGGCCGAGTCGGGCTTCCTGGCCGCCCTGACCGGCGCGGCCTTCTCGGTCGTGTTCGGCGGCGTCGCCTGCGTGGCGTTCGTCGTCGCCATCGCGGCCCGGGTGCCGGCGCTGCGCCACTACCGCCCGGATCGCGACGCGCTCTGAGCACCCCCCGCTGCGCGCGCCCGCGGGGTGGCTCGGCCCCGAGGCCGATCCAACGCCCTCAGGCTGGCGGCCGGCACGGCCGAAAAAGAGGCGAGCCGTCACCGTGAGCGCCGAACAACCCGTCGTCGACAAGGCCGAGATCCTCATCCGCGCGCGGCGCTTCGCCTCGCTGCGCGCGGCCGAGCGCGCCCTGGCGCCCTCCGTGCGGTCTCCGGAGTCGCTGCCCTGGTCCGAGGCGCTGCAGGTGATCCGGCCCCGGCTCCACCAGCTGCGGAACCGGATCGAGGCGCGGGAGAGCGCGGCCGGCCCGATCCCGGCGCCCCCGTCCGCCGAGGAGGCGCAACGAGACGCGACGGAGCTGCTCGCCGTCGACGCCTGCCTGGACGAGTACGCCCAGACGCTGCGCCGCATCGCGGACGACATCTCGATCCAGCAGTTCCGCGCCTCGCTCCCCGAGCTGGCCCGTAGCCAGCGCGAAGAGGTCATCGCGCTGCTCGACCTCTTCATCGAAGACGACCAGGACTTCGTCCCGCGCGTGAGCCTGCTGGACTACCTGATCACGCTGCTGTGCATCGCGCCGCAGGGCGGCGGCTGGACGCAGATCGCGGACCCCCCGAGCCTGAGCCTGCTCACCCAGCGGCGCGCGCTCGAGGCCGCGGCCAGCGGCCGCGAGGCGGAGATCGTGGAGCGCTTTCAGCAGGCCGGCGAACGGCTGCGGGCCGGCGAGAGCTTCGAGACCGTGGTGCGGGAGATGGCCGCGTACAAGAAGTCGGTCGCCCGTTACCTCTTCGCGCCCGACGCCCTGCGCTGCGTCGTCTCCTACAACCTCCTGCTGCGCGAGGTCCGCGCGGAGCAGATGCGGCAGGCGCGCGCGATGGACGAGAAGGTCGATCGCGAGACGGCCCCGCTCGCGGCGCAGCCTCCCGAGCCGGCCCCCGCGGCCGCGCCCGCCGGCGAAGGCCCCGCTCCGGCGCTGGAGTCGGGGTCGGTGTTCGAGTCGCGCGGCCTGGCGGCCATCGAAGAGGCCATCGAGCGACAGCTCGCCCGCGCCGAGCCGGCGCCGGGCCCGGCCGCGGAGATCGTCTCCCGGGCGGACCTCGCGAAGCTCGGCGATCCCGAGGGTGAGACCTTCCGCCGGCCGGGTGGGGACGAGCGCGAGCAACTGATCCGCCGGGTCGTGGCGCTCGGTGTGGCGGTGGGCCAGCTCGCCGAGATCGAGGCCGAGCTGGCCCAGCTCGGCCTCGACCCGGCGCTGTTGTCCGGCGAGTGGGTGCGCGAGCTCTCCGACCGCGTTCAGAAGGAGACCAACACCCTCATCGCGAACAACGGCTACGACGAGGCGCGCCTGCTCTCGAACGTCCAGTCGCAGTTCCTGTTCTCGCCCCTGCTTGCGGCCCGCAAGAAGGAAGACGGCGAGCGGCGGCCCTCCGCCGAGCCTGGGCCGGCGCCCGCAGCCCAGGCCGGGCGCGCCCTCACCGGGTCGAGCGACGTGCGGGATGCGAACCGCGCGGAGGGACGCGCTCCCCAGGAGGACCGCGCGCGCGAGCGGGGGCGCTGGCGCCGCTGGTCCCTGGCGGCCGGCCTCGCCGCCGCGCTGGCCGCTGCGGGCTTCACGTATCTGCCGCTCGACCCGCGCGGCGTCCGCACACTGTCCGCGACCCAGCTCAGCGAGCTCTCGCCTCTGCTGGTCTCGGGCTACCGCAGCCACCGCGGGGAGGGACCGCTGTTCATCGGCACGCTCTCGCCGCGCTGGCAGCGGCTGAAGCCGGCGGCGCAGGACGAGGCCGGCGAGGCGATCCGCGCGCGGCTCGCCCGCGAGGGAGTGCGCGAGGTCATGCTCTTCGACGACGCCCGCTCGCTACAGGCCCACTACCTGGGCGAGCGGACCCGCAGGCCGGGGGCGCGGCGGCCCTAGTCGAAGGGGTGCTCCAACGCGCCGCGCAGCGCGCCTAGTGGGCGCAGCGCAGCACGATCTCGGTGATCTCCGCGGGCGCCCGCAGGCGCATCGGCGGTCCCCAGAATCCCGTCCCGCAGCTCACGTAGAGCTGTGAGCCGTTCCGGCGGTGGAGTCCGGCGACGTAGGGCACGACCAGTCGCACCAGCCAGCGGAAGGGCCAGATCTGCCCTCCGTGGGTGTGGCCCGAGAGCTGGAGGTCGATGCCGAATTCCGCGGCTCTCGGGAAGGTCGCGGGATCGTGGGCCAGCAGCACGCAGGCGCGCTCGGGATCGCGACCGGCGAGTGCGCGGGGGAGATCTTCGCCGCCGTCCCGGCCGAAGAAGTCGCCCCGGTGATCGTCGACGCCGGCCAGATCGAACTCCGCGCCGTCCCGCCCGATCGCCACGCGCTGGTTGCGCAGCGGGCGAATCCCGAGCTCGCGAATCACACCCTCCCAGGCGCGGGCCCCGGAGTAGTGGTCGTGGTTGCCGGTCACGAAGAACACGCCGTGTCGGCCTCGCAGTCGGGCGAACGGCTCGACCTCCTGGGCCAGGTGGCGCGTCGAGCCGTCGACGAGATCGCCCGTCACCGCCACCAGGTCCGCCTCCAGGTCGTTGACACGCGACGTGACCGCCGCGGCGAAGCGGCGCCCCAGGATCGGGCCGATGTGCAGGTCACTGATCTGCGCGATGCGAAAGCCGTCCAGGGCGCGGGGCCAGCGCGCGAGCTCGACCTCCACGCGCCGGATACGCGGCGGGAGGAGCGCCGAGCGCACGGCCAGCGTTCCGGCCACGAACGCGATCGCGACGACGGCGCCGGCGCGTACGCCCGACGCCGACGCGGCGCGGGCCAGCCCTTCGGGCGCGGCCAGGGCCGCCCTTCCGGCCAGCCAGAGCGCCGCGTCCGACACGGCCAGCAGCCCGAGCAGCAGGAAGGCGAAGCCCATCCACAGCGACGCCGGCCAGGCGATCACCCGCGAGAGCGGGGGCCGCAGCAGGCGTTCGCCGAAGGGCTGCAGCACCAGGGTCGCCGCCAGCGCTCCCAGCAGGCCCAGCAGCGCGATCCGCCAGGGACCCTCGACGCCCGGGTCGAGGATCAGCCGCCGCGCCAGATAGAAGTGAAGCCCGACGAACAAGGCGCTCGCCGCGCACAGCAGGGGCACCGCGATCGCGACGCGTCGCATGGGCCCGTCAGGATACCAGCCCGTGTCGGCGCCGCATTTCGCCCCGGCGCGGGACGAGGGGCGCACGCTGGTGGCGGAGCTGGGCGACCCGAGAGCCTCGCGCCCCGACGGCGAGCGAAGCGTCAGCCTCCCTTCGCGGCCTGCTTGGCGGTGGCCTCGCGCAGGCTCTGCTCGTACAGGTCATCGATGCGCTTGCGCACGGATGCGGGCATGTCGGAGAAGCGCACGCCCATCCCCCGCTGGGTGGACTGGAGGCCCGGACCCAGGTTCTGGGTCACGACCACCCCCGGCACCTCGACGTCGTCGCCGGTCTCGCCGATGCGGATGCGCAGCGTGATCGAGGTGCCGATCTCGGCGGGCGTCTCGGTGGCGATGAACACGCCCCCGCGCGAGAAGTCGGTCATGTAGCTATCGCGGAGCGCCCCGACCGTCTCGAACGCGACCTTGAGCTTCACGGGGACCCGCATCGATTCGCGCCGGTCGGCGCGGTTCTTCGCGTCGGGGGTAAGGCGCTTGGTGAAGGCGCGCTTGAGCTGGGTCCAGCGCTCCATCTCGGCGGTGGTGAGGCCCGCGGCCGCGCGCTTGCGGTCGAGGTGGATGAACTCGCGGAACCGGGCCGCCGGGTCCTGCATCCCCCTCTGATCGGCCGGAATCGGCGCGGAGATTACCCCGGCACCCGGCTCCGCCACCGGTCAGCGGCGGGCGTCCATGCAGTCCCGGCACAGGAAGACCGCCGAGGGCCGGCCCTCCCCGACGCCGGCGAACCCGTGCGCCCCGGTGGCCAGGGGTCGCCCGCAGGCCGCGCAGTCGCGGGCCTGGTTGAGGATCACGGGCTGCCAGCCGACCACCTCGGGGAACTCGGGCTGCTCGACCGCGGCGCGCGAGGGTCCGGCGTCCCAGCTGCGCTCCCCAGCCCCGCCCCCCGGGCTGCGTCCGGCGCGGCGGCGCTGGCGCACGCGCTGCCGGGCGCGGTCGGCCCCCTCGACCACCTCCTCGATCAGATCGCCCACGCTGTCGGTCATCGTCTCGACCACGCTGAAGGCCTCTTCGAGCACGTTGCGCACCAGGTTCGAGACGGGCACCCGCAGGTCCTCCGCCATGCGGCGGATGTCCTTGGCGAGCGTCTCCGAGATGCGCGTGTGCAGCACGCGCTCCTTGCGTTCGCGGCCGCGGCCGGCCTCGGCGCCCCGGCCGCCGGACGGGTCTTCGAAGTTTTCGGCTTCCATGTGATTCATTGTATCACGTTGTAATACATCTTCCACAGGCTCGGCTGCACGCGTTTTTTATCCGTAACTAGCGAATTTCAAAGGTAATTTTCACGTGTGGGCACGCCGGACCAGGTTGCTTAGCCTTGACCGGGGGGCCGCTCCGCTCCCGAGCGGGGAACTCGATGGGCCAGACGCAGGCGAAGTTCGGGGTGGGAGAGCTCGTCCACCACCGCCTGTTCGACTACCGGGGCGTCGTCGTCGACGTGGACGCGAGCTTCCAGGGAACCGACGAGTGGTACGAGCAGGTGGCGCGCTCCCGTCCGCCCAAGCAGGCGCCGTGGTACCACCTGCTGGTCCACGACGCCTTCCACATGACCTACGTGGCGGAGCGCAACCTGGAGGCGGACCCCAGCAACGAGCCGATCCGCCACCCCCTGCTGCGCCACTTCTTCGATGAGTTCAGCGGCACCGACTACGTGGGCAAGCGGTCGCTCAACTGATCAGACGTAGCTGAGCCAGCGCTCGTACTTGGCGTCCCGGCCGGCGACGACGTCGAAGAAGGCGGTCTGGAGCAGCCTGGTCACGCGACCCCGGCGACCGTCGCCGATCGTGCGGCGGTCCACCTCGCGGATCGGGGTGACCTCGGCCGCGGTGCCGGTCAGGAACAGCTCGTCGGCGATGTAGAGCTCGTCGCGCGTGACGGGGCGCTCCTGGGCCGGCACGCCCTTGTCGCGCGCGAGCTCGATCACCGTGGCACGAGTGATTCCGTCGAGAACCGTGAGCAGGGGGGGCGTGGACAGTACGCCGTCGCGCACCAGGAAGACGTTCTCACCGCTCGCCTCGGAGACCTGGCCGTTCACGTCGAGCATGATGGCTTCGTCGTAGCCATCGAGCAGGGCCTCGCGCTTCGCCAGGATCGAGTTCACGTAGTCGCCGCAGGTCTTGCCCTTGGTCATCTTGGCGTTCACGTGGTGCCGGCTGAAGCTGGAGACCTTGGCGCGGATGCCGTTCTCCAGTGAATCCTCGCCCAGGTACTTGCCCCACGCCCAGGCGATCACGCCCACGCGAATCGGATTCGCAGCCGGGTTGAGGCCCATCTCGCCGTCCCCGATGAAGACGATCGGTCGCACGTAGCCCTCTTCGAGGCGGTTGCGCCGCAGGGTCTCGAGTATCGCAGCCTCGATCTCGCTGGGGGAGAACGGGATCTTCAGCAGATTGATGTGCGCCGAGTCGAACAGCCGCCGCACGTGGTCCGACAGCCTGAACACCGCCGAGCGACCGTCCGCGGTCCGGTAGCAGCGGATGCCCTCGAACACACCCAGTCCGTAGTGCAGCGTGTGAGTGAGGATGTGGACGTTGGCGTCGGACCAGGCGACGAACCGGCCGTCCAGCCAGACCGCCTCGCCGCTGACTCCCCCGCTCCGCTTCGCGGCCATCGCTGCCTGCCTCCGGCTTCGGCGGGGTCCAACGGCGATCAGCGGCCGAACAACCGCTTGACGAGTCCCTTCGACTTGCGCCGGCCCCGCATCTTGATCAGCCGGAGCTCGCGCAGTGCTTCGACGCAGTCGGGCCGCACCTGCACGGCGCGCGTGAACATCTTCGCCGCCGAGCGGTTGCGGCCGAGCGTCTTGCACAGACGACCCATGAAGAGGTAGGGCTTCTCGCGGTCGGTCGCCAGCGAAATCCCGCGTTTGACGTGCTCGAGGGCCTCCTCGATGATCAGCGGGGAGTCCGGGTGGCAGAGGTGGAGGGCCCACCCGTAGTGGGCGTGGTACTCGCCGTCCTCGGGATACAGCTCGAGGGCACGGCCAAACTGGCGCAGGGCGGTCTCGTAGGCGCGGCGCTCGAGCTGGGCGCAGCCCCGCTGGAACTCCTGCTCCGCCTCGAGAGCGAGGCGGCGCTTGTCCCGCTCTTGCCTCTCTAGCGCTTCGCGCCGCTCCTGGCTGCGGCGATCGATGTCGGCCACGCGCCGGTGCTTGTCGACCAGCGTCTCGTGGGCGCGCGCCACGTGGCCGTACACCTCCTCGGCCAGGCGCTTGACCGCTTCGCCCGCGTCGCTGAAGCGATCGGGGTGCGTCCGCGCCGAGAGTCGCTCGTAGGCCTCGCGGATCGCCTGCTCGTCCGCCCCCCTTTCGATGCCGAGCACCTCGTGGGGGCTCTGACTGCTGAAGCGCTCGGCCAGCTCCGCCAGCTCGGCCCGCGCTTCCTGCGGCGCGCGCGACGCCTCCTCGCGTTCGACGTGCCGGGGTGTCGCAACCTGCCCGCCTTGCGGAGCGGACTGCACCTCGAGCAGCCCCGTCATCAAGAGCGCGTACAGGGTGCGATCGAGCGTGTCATCGCGCCCGGTCAGATTCGCGAGGCGCTGGGTTCCGTCCAGGTCGCGCAGCAGCTGCTCGTGGGCGGGTTCGAGATCGATCTCCTGGAAGCGGTAGAAGGGGCTCTCGCCCGCCACCAGGAACAAGTCCTTGTGCTCTTTGAGG
>JAZFWH010000162.1:0-2222 GCA_036482635.1 Myxococcota bacterium | reverse complement strand
GGCGCGGGGAGATCGAGCCGCTGCTGGTGCACACCGGCCAGCACTACGACGCGAACATGAGCGATCTCTTCTTCCGGCAGCTGGGCATCCCCGAGCCGGAGATCAACCTGGGCGTCGGCAGCGCCAGCCACGCCGTGCAGACCGCCGAGATCATGCGGGCCTTCGAGCCGGTGGTGCTCGAGCACGAGCCCGACGCCGTGCTGGTGGTGGGGGACGTGAACAGCACGATCGCCTGCGGCCTCGTCGCCGTGAAGCTGGGCGTGAAGCTGATCCACGTGGAGGCGGGCCTGCGCAGCTTCGATCGCAGCATGCCCGAAGAGGTGAACCGCCTGCTCACCGACGCGATCAGCGATCTGCTCTTCTGCTCCGAGCCGAGCGGCGTCGAGAACCTGCGCCGCGAGGGGATCGCCGAGGAGAAGGTCCATCTGGTCGGCAACGTCATGATCGACACGCTGCTGCGTCACCGGGAGCGCGCCGAGCGCTCGACGATCCTCGACGACCTGGGGCTCGAGGCGCGGGGCTACACCGTGCTGACGCTGCACCGGCCGTCGAACGTCGACGACCCCGCGGTCCTCGGCAAGCTGCTCGACGCACTCGAGGTCGTGCAGCGCGATGCGCCGCTGGTCTTTCCCGCGCACCCGCGCACGCGGGAGAACCTGCAGCGCTTTGGCCTCGCGGACCGCGTCGCGAGCCTGCCGGGGCTCCGCCTGCTCGAGCCGGTCGGCTATCTCGACTTCCTGAAGCTGCTCGCCTCGGCGCGGCTGGCGCTCACCGACTCGGGCGGCATCCAGGAGGAGTCGACCATCCTCCAGGTGCCCTGCCTGACGCTGCGCGAGAACACCGAGCGCCCCGTCACCGTCGAGATGGGCAGCAACCACGTGGTCGGCCAGGACCCGGAGCGCATCGTCAAGGCCTACCGCCGGATCGTCGACGAAGGCATCGCCGCGCCGAAGACACCGCCGCTCTGGGACGGCTGCGCCGCCGAGCGGATCGTCGAGATCCTGGTCGAGGCGCTCTGAGGGGCCGCGGGGGGGAGCCCGGATGGACCGGATCCGGCAGCTGCGCAATCCGATCCGCGACTACGCCTGGGGCTCGCACACGGCGTTGGCCGAGCTGCAGGGCCGCGCGAGCCCGACGCCCGAGCCGGAGGCGGAGCTGTGGATGGGCGCGCATCCCGGGGCGCCCTCCGAGGTGCGCTGCGACGGGGACTGGATCCCGCTCGGTGAGTGGATCCGCCGCGATCCCGAGGGGGTGCTGGGCGAGGCGGTGGTGCGCCGCTTCGGCGCGGAGCTTCCGTTCCTGTTCAAGGTGCTGGCGCCCGTGCAGGCGCTCTCGATCCAGACGCATCCCGACGCCGAGCAGGCGCGCGCCGGCTTCGAGCGCGAGAACGCGGCGGGCATCGCGCTCGACGATCCGCAGCGCAACTACCGCGACCCGAATCCGAAGCCCGAGCTGATCTGCGCGCTGACGCGCTTCGAGGCGCTGTGCGGCTTCCGTCGCGTGGGCGAGATTCTCGCCGGGCTGGAGGCGCTGGAGCTGCCCTGCCTCGCGGCCCCGCTGAAGCTGCTGCGCGGCTCGCCCGACCGCGACGGCCTCGCGGCGTTCTTCTCCGGCCTGCTGACGCAGGCGCCGGGGGAGCGCCGCCGCCTGGCGGAGCAGGCGGCGCAGGCGGCGCGCGATGAGCGCGGGGATTCCCAGCAGTGCGCGCTCGTGACCCGGCTCGCGGAGCAATACCCGGGCGACCCCGGCGTGCTCGCTCCGCTGCTGCTCCACTTCGTCGCCCTCGGGCCCGGGGAGGCGCTCTTCCTGCCCGCCGGCGAGCTGCACAGCTACCTGGGCGGCGTCGGCGTGGAGCTGATGGCGAACTCCGACAACGTGTTGCGCGGCGGTCTCACCGGGAAGCACGTCGACGTGCCCGAGCTGCTGGCGACGCTGACCTTCCGGCAGGGGGCTCCGCCGCTGCTCGCGCCCCGGGGCGCGGATCCGCTGGAGGTCGCGTACGACACGCCCGCCCGGGAGTTTCGGCTCAGCGTGCTGCGCCCCGCGGCGGGCGCCTACGAGAGTCCGCGCGAGCGCTCGGTCGAGATCCTGCTGTGCAGCGAGGGCGAGGCGCGGGTTCAGGACGTCAAGCGCGACGCGACGACAACTCTCGCGCGCGGCGAGGCCCTGCTGGTGCCGGCCGCCCTCGAGCGCTACCGGATCGAAGGCGACGCGACGATCTA
>JAZFWH010000161.1:0-3750 GCA_036482635.1 Myxococcota bacterium | reverse complement strand
GTCGGTGCGGAAGCGCAGCGATGCGTCGCGGATGGCCGTGTCGATGCGCGAACGCACGCCGTACTCGGTGATGCGCCACCAGCGCACGCGCGGACAAACGCCCTCGCCCGGCGACGCGGCTGCCGACCCGGCGCGCGCCGCCTCGGGATTGGCGAGCACCTTGAGGGCCGCCAGTCGCCGAGCGATGAACTCGTCGGCGCGCGCGCCGGCGGCGGGCAGCAGGACGAGCGCCGCGAGAGCCCCGGTTGCCCAGCGGCGCTTCCCCCCGCGACTCACGCGCTGGGCCTCGGCGCCGCCGCGCCGGAGCGGGCGATGGCGCCGAGATCGAAGAGCAGGTCCAGGGCCGTCTCCGAGCCGTCGGCGCGAACGGCCGAATCGACGCGAAGCCAGACGCCGCCCCGCGGCGCGCGTTCGTAGCGCCCGCGAATCTCGCGGTAGGCGTCGTGGCGCTCGCCTCGCTCGGCGAGGAAGCGGGAGATCGCTCCGAACAGACCGGCGTCCAGCTGGCGCGGCACCAGCATCATGACCTCGGCCCGCCTTCCGAAGCGATCGCGGGCCGCGCGGGCGACGGCCACCAGGCCCGGCTCGCCGCTGTAGTCTCGGGCGCGGGGTGAGAAGGCCGCTTCCACCGACAGCGGGCCGATCGAGCCGGACACCAGGTCGACCGCAGCGACGAGCTGGCGATCCCGGACCACCACGAGCCGGGCGCCCAGCGAGACCATGGCGCCCGCGTACTCGCGAAACGAGGGGAAGTCCTCGTAGCTCAGGCTCAGCACCGGGAAGTCGCCGTGGCCTGCCAGCAGATCGGCGCCTTCGGAGAGCTCTGCGCTGCCCACCCGGGTCAGCCGGGGCGGCGGCGGCTCGGGGGGAGTTTGCGGCGCCGCGCGAGGCGGCGGCTCGGGCGGGGGCTCCGGGGCCGGAGGCAGCTCGGGTGGGAGGGCGGCGCTCGCCGTCTCGACGGGCGGCGGCGGCTGGGGGCGCGCCTGAATGCGCGCCTTCGCTTCGGGCGCCGCCGGCGCGACCCCCGGCCCGGGCGCCAGCTGTGCCAGCAGCGACCCGATCCAGAGCACCGCGACCGCGTGGCACGCAGTGCGAAGCCGCCGCGAGCCGCTCACCGGGTGGCGCTCGCCCGGCGGTAGACGTCGAGCATGCGCCGGATTCGTTCCGCCCACGCGTCCTGGTCGGCGACGGACGCGGAGACCGCGAGCTGCGGCTTCGCGTCGCTCGCGGCGGCGCCCGCGGGCTCGGGGACCGCCTCCGCCTCGACGAAGGGCGCCGAGCGCGTCTCGGAGATCACCGCCTCGACCACCGGCTCGGGCTCCGCCTGCGCGTCTGCGGCTCGCGATCCGCGCGGGCGAGGCGAAGGCGGCCGAGCGGACTGCCCGGCGTCCGGGCGCTCCGCGGCCAGCGCTTCCGCCGCCGCTTCGGCCAGCGACGCGGCGCGCGCCTCGATCTCGTCGGCGACCGGCTCGACGAGCTCACGCGCCTCGACCAGGGAACGGGGCGCGCCGCCGCGCTCGATCCACAGGGCCGCGGCCAGGAAGCCCCCGACCGTCACGAACACGGCGAAAAGCAGACGAATCATCGCGGCCTCTCCACGCTCCGCTCCGCCTCGTAGGCGAGCTGGATGTTCCGGACGCCGGCGGCGTGGGCGATGCCGATCACCCGTGCGATCGGAGAACCCTCGGAGCGGAGCACCACCGACGGAGGCGAGCTGGTCCGCAGCTGCGCCTCGAGCTCCTCGAAAGTGACCCGCTCTTCGTCCAGCAGGATCTGGAGCTCACCGGCGTGGGATCGCACGACGATCGAGCGCCCGGAGAGGTCCGTCCCCGCCGAGTCGGAGCGCTCCATCCGCGGCAGCTCGATCGGGACGGTCTGCTCGTGGTTGAAGCGCGCACCCACCAGGGCCAGCGTGATGCAGAAGAGCATGCAGGCGAGCACGTCGATGAAGTAGAGGCCGTAGCCGAGGAGCGACGTCGACTGCGCGCTCATGCAGAGCCCGTCGCCGCGGCCGGCGGCCGGTCCTTCGTCCACACTCCGACCAGCGCGATCAGAAAGCCCACGAAGCTGCTGCGCAGTGCCACGCCCAGGGAGTACACGAGGGGACCCGGCTCGAGCTCGTCGGGCGAGAGGCCCGCGAACCCGCTCACCATGCCGCTGATCGTGCCGAGCATTCCCAGCAGGAGCGCCGACTCCACCGCCGGGTCGAGCCAGTCCGGACTGGGGTGCGCGCGGAGCCCGGCCGCGCGGGATGCAATCTGCTGGAGCGCCAGGGAGAACACCGCGATGCCAAGGACGAGCTGCGGCACGAACACCCAGCCCACCAAGTCCACGCCGGCGATCAGCCCGGCGACGCCCGATTGGAGCAACGCGCCGGGCGCGAGGCCTGCGATCCCGCCGGCGATCAACGGCGCGGCAACGAGGGCGCCGAGCGCGAGGCCGACGAGGCTAGTACGGACCACGACCGCGCACCCCGTAGCGCCGCCGGGCCGAGCTGCCCGCGGTGAACGAGGCCGAGGGAGGGGGATCTACGAAGCGCTCGCGCAGCCCGGGCGCGAAGCCCCCGCTCTCGAGCACCGACTCGACCACCGCCCTCCCGAAATCGTCGGGAAGCCGGTCCACCAGACGCCAACCCAGCAGGTCGGTGCGCGCCACCTGCACCGTGACGTCGCAGGAGGTGAGGTACGTCTCGCGCTGGAGCGCCTCGAAGATCGCCTCGTCGAGTTCCCGCTGCGGGGCGCCGTGCAGATAGCGCCGCATCGCCTCGATCTTCCAGCGGCAGTGCTCCTTCCTCCACTCCTTGCATGAATCGTCGTCCGCGTACACGGCGCCGGAAGTCAACGCCATCGCCGCCGCGACCGCGCAGAGCGCGGCTCTCGCGAAGCGTCGTGCGATGATGCGCATGCCTTCTCCTCCCTACTCGCGGTGATCGCCGCGGGCGAAAAAATCGAGCCGGTCCAGGGACGCCCCGTCACGGGCCACGCGGATGCCGCTCGTCGGAAGGCCCAGGGTGCGGCTCACCACCTGACCCAGGTCCTGCCAGTCCTGCGACTTGCCCTCGCCCGAGAGCAACGCCCCCAGCCCCAACCCGTCACTGCCCGCGAACAGGACGTCGAGTCGCTGTGCGAGCTGGCGCTCGATCAACACGTCGAGCAGACGTCTCACCGAGCGGCGCTCGGCGTTCAGCTGGTTGGAGCGGGCCTGGAAGCGCGCGTAGAGCCCCTCGATCTTGCGGGCGAAGGCGATGGCGCCCTCGGGACCGAGCTCCGGCAGCGGCAGGTCGATCGCCGCGTGAGACGCCCAGCTGGCGTGGAGGACGGCGCCGGCCGTGGCCGCCTCCTCCTGGCGCTCCAGTCGGTTCGCGAGCTGCTCGGTGGCGCCGGCGACGCCCTGGAACTGATCGGCGAAGAAGGCCTGGCGCTCCGCGGGCGCCTCGCGGCCGTGGCTTGCGACCTCCGCCGCCTGAATCAGCTCCCGAGCATCCGCGCGCATGCGCACGATCGAGGGCTGGATGGCGCGCAGCCCCGCTTCCTGGGTCTCGAGCCGCGAGGCGTAGGCCTCGACGTAGTCCACCAGGGCTTCCGCTGCCTCGTCCTCCGACGAGGCCGAGTCGATCCTCTGCTTTGCCTCCGACAGCTTCTCGTTGTAGCGAGCGACCACGGGCGTCATCTCGCTCTCCCGCTCGCGGATCTCCTCCTGGGAATCGAGGATCCGCCCCATCAGCTCGGGGATCCGCTCGATGGCGCGCTC
>JAZFWH010000160.1:0-3029 GCA_036482635.1 Myxococcota bacterium | reverse complement strand
GGGCGCTCGGGCCGCGACATCGACGCCGTTGTAGGTGTTCCAGAAGAGCAGCGGGCCGGCGGGCAGGGCGCTCCGCCCCGCGCGCTCGCGCAGCGCCGCCAGGCATTTCCCGGTGTAGGTGGTCTCGAGCGTCAGGCCCGCCGCCGCGGCCGCGGCCACGGCCTCGCGGGCGGCCTCGGTGGGGGCGCCGTAGCCCGCCCCGAGCTGACTGCGTTCCAGCTCGAAGTCCCCGGTGTGGAAGCGGATTTCCGGGATCTTCGGGGCCCGCCGGCGCAGCCAGGCCAGCACCGCCCGGGCGCCCCGGGCGAGCCCCCGCGGCGTGGGCGGCAGGATGTCGGTGACCAGCACGCCCACCACCCGCGTCGCGAGGCCGGCGAGCCGCAGGCCCACCGCCAGGCCCATCAGCGTGCCGCCGGTGCCGACCGGCAGGTAGATCTCGGCGGGCGTGGGAAGCGCGCCGGCGCGCACCTGCTCGGCGAGCTCGAGGGCCGCCGAGACGAAGCCCGCGTTGCCGCGCAGCGAGGAGCCGCCGGCCGACACGAAGAAGGGGCGCTCGCCGCGCAGCGTCGCTCCGGCCAGCACGCGCGCCGTCTGCAGCGCCACGCCCGGCACGTTCGCGCCGTAGACGAGCCGTGCGCCGTACGCGGCGTGGAGGAGCAGCGCGCGCTGCACCCCGGCCGTGACCGGCTGGTGCAGCAGCACCAGCGTGGTGGCCAGGCCGGCGTCGCGCCCCAGAATGGTCGTGGCGAGACCGTGGTTGGTGCCGAGGCCGCCCACCGTCACCAGCCGCCGCACCCCGCGTGCCGCTGCTTCCCCGAGCACGAATTCGAGCTTGCGCGGCTTGTTGCCACCGTAGAGCGGGCAGGACCGATCGTCGCGCTTCACGTAGAGGGTGCCCGGCGGGAAGCCGTCGAGGGCGAGGGGTTCGACGGGGGTGGGCGGCGTCAGCACCGGGTGGCGCGGCAGCTGCTCCCGCAGCTCAGGCCAGGCACGAAACAACGCGATCTCCGACGCGTGCATCGCATCTGAATGGGGGACTCGGGCCACCTTTGCAACCGATTGACTTTTCCCGCGGGGGTCCCGTACTCTCGTCCCGCCCCCCGGGATGAGCCGCGGGCGGGAAGAGGGTCCGATGGCCATCGTCGAGCAAGTGGAAAGCGGTGCGGACGGCCGCCGACGCCTGCGCATCGCCAATCCCGCCACCCTCGAGCCCGTCGGCGAGGTCGCCGTGCAGAGCGACGCCGAGGTGCGCGCCGCCGTCGAGCGCGCCCGCAAGGCGCAGCCCGACTGGGCCGCGCTCTCCTTCGACGAGCGCGGCCACCATCTCGAGCGCGCGGTGCGCACGCTGCTCGAGCGCCAGGACGAGTTCGTCGACGTCATCATCTCCGAGACCGGCAAGCCGCGCGTCGAGGCGCTGGCGGCCGAGATCCTGATCGCCTGCGATGTGCTGCAGTTCTACGCGAAGCGCGCGAAGAAGATCCTGGCGGACCGCACGCTGCCGCTGCACCTGGTCAAGACCAAGAAGCTGCGGATCTGCTACCGGCCGCTGGGCGTCGTCGGCATCATCACGCCCTGGAACTTCCCCTTCGTGCTCTCGATGAACCCGACGGCCCAGGCCCTGATCGCGGGAAACACCGTCGTGCTCAAGCCCTCGGAGGTTACCCCCTTCTCGGGCCGCCTCGTCGAGGAGGTGCTGGCGTCGGCCGGCCTGCCGGAAGGCGTCTTCAACCTGGTGCTGGGCGACGGCGCCACGGGCGCGTCCCTCGTCGAGAGCGGCGTCGACAAGATCTCCTTCACGGGGAGCGTGCGCACGGGCCGCAAGGTGGCCGAGGCCTGCGGGCGCAACCTGCTGCCCTGCACTCTCGAGCTCGGCGGCAAGGATCCGATGATCGTCTGCGGCGACGCGAACATCGAGCGTGCCGCGCGCGGCGCCGTGTGGGGCGCCTTCGTCAACTCGGGGCAGGTGTGCACCTCGACCGAGCGCGTCTACGTGGTGGACGAGGTCGCCGACCGCTTCATCGACCGCTGCGTCGAGGAGACCTCGAAGCTGCGCCAGGGCTCCGAGGGAGAGTTCGACGTGGGTGCCATCATCTGGCCGCCGCAGCTCGAGGTGATCGAGCGGCACGTGACCGATGCCCTGGAGAAGGGCGCCAGCCTGCGCACCGGTGGACGCCGCAACCCCGACTGCAAGGGCCACTTCTACGAGCCGACCGTGCTGACCGGGGTCGATCACGGTATGTCGATCATGCGCGACGAGACCTTCGGGCCGGTGCTGCCCATCATGAGGGTGCGCGATGAGGAGGAGGCGCTGCGGCTCGCGAACGACTCCCGCTACGGGCTCAACGCGAACGTCTGGACGCGCAACAAGCACAAGGGAACCGAGATTGCCCGGGCGATCGAGTCCGGCTGCGTCGTCGTGAACGACTGCATGGTCACCTACGGCATCCCCGAGTCGCCCTTCGGCGGGATGAAGGAGAGCGGTATCGGTCGGGTGAACGGCGAGATGGGCCTGCGGGGCTACTGCCATGCGCAGTCGATCGTGATCGATCGCTTCGGCGGGAAGACGGAGCCCCTCTGGTATCCCTACTCCGATGGAAAGCTGAAGATGGTGAAGCGCATGATGCGTCTGCTGTGGGGGACGTCGCTCGGTCGGCTGCTCTCCTGAGGGCGGCCGCTCCAACGCGGAGAACGGAATGGTCTCGACGATCTTGATGGCAACCGATGGTTCGAAAGCGGCGGTGGTCGCGGAGCGCCACGCGGTGACGCTGGCCAACCGCCTCAAGGCCCGCCTGCTGGGCATCTCGGTCATCGAGGATTGCCTGGCGAGGGGATTCCGGGAGGACGGCCTCGGCGTCGCACCGCCGCCGGCCGACGCCGTGGCCAGCTACCTGAAGAGCCGCGCCGAGGCGGCCTGCCGCCGCCTCGCCGAGCGGGCCCGCAGCGAAGGCGTGGAGAGCCAGTGCGAGACGGCCCAGGGCATCGCCGACGACCTGATCGTCGAGCGCGGCCAGCAGGCGGACCTGCTGGTG
>JAZFWH010000159.1:0-9669 GCA_036482635.1 Myxococcota bacterium | reverse complement strand
GGAAAGATGGAGTGCCTGTCGCCGCGCTTCGTGACGGCGATGCGCGCGCTCCTGGACGCGGGGATGCCGGTGGTGGCGACGATCGCGCTGCGCGGCGGCGGCTTCATCGCGGAGGTGAAGTCGCGCGACGACGTCGAGATCCGCGAGGTCCGACCCGCGAACCGCGAGGCGCTGGTGGAGGAGGTCGTCGCATGGATCGGACGAGCGTCCGGCTCAAGCCGTCTCGAGAACGCGCCGTGAGTCGGGAGAAACTCTGAGCGACCGCCACGGGAGCCCCGCGCTAGGCTGCGCCGGAATGGTCCGGGACGGACCGAGGTCATGAGCGAGCCGCTGACGGAGGCGGAGCGCGCCGCGCTGGGTTCCCACCATGCGGCCCTTCTCCCAGCGGATCGGCGTTTGGATTCCCTACGTGCCCAGTTCGCGGAGGACCTGATCCCCGCTCGAAGTCCGTTCACTTGCTCAGCTGCTGATACGCCCGTTGGATCTCCAGCGCCTTGCGATGAGCGAGCTTCTGCAGGTCCTCGCCCAGGTGGGCCACCTTGTCGGGATGGTACTCGTTCATGCGGGCCTTGTAGGCGGCTTGAATCGCCTCCCTGGATGCCGAAGGCGCGATGCCCAGGACCTTGTAAGGGTCGAACGGTCTCTCCGAAGCCGCCGCATGCGCACGGCCTGAAGGTTCTCTCGAATCTCGCGTTCCGTTCTCTCGGGCTTCGCGAGCAAGATGCTGCCGCAGATGCTTGCGATAAAAGTAGGTCAGCAGTCCGATCAGCAGCAGATCATCGAGCAGGCCCAGACCGCGTCCGAGGAAGTCGGGGATCAGGTCGCGGGGGAACACGAGGTAGACGACGGCGATGACCGTCAGCCACTTCTTGAGCTTCCGGGGTTCCATCACGGAGATCTCACGCCTCGGCTTCGCCTTCGGCCATCTCTTCAGTGAATCGAGCCGGGCTCCCGCAGCACGAACTCGGCGATCTCCGCGTCGAAGCGCTCGCCGCTGGTCGTGACCATCTGATAACTGCCCCGCATCGAGCCGAAGGGCGTGGGAAGCGGACACCCCGAGGTGTATTCGTAGGAGTCTCCCGGTTCGAGGACGGGTTGATCGCCGACGACCCCGGGGCCCTTCACCTCTTCGACCCGGTCGTGGGCGTCGCGAATGATCCAATGCCGCGATATCAGCTGCACGGTTTCTCTGCCCCGGTTGGAGATCCGAACCGTGTAGAGGAAGAACCACTGCGCGGGCCGAGAGTGTTCCTCCGAGAATCGGGATTCCGCCTGAACGCGGATCCCCTGGGTCGTGGCTTCCGAGCTCGACATGGCTCCGATCACCCAAAGTATCCCCGATCTCCGGAAGCACGGAAATGGGTCCGCGGATCGGCATGCCGAGGCGACGGTCCCTTCCGGGTCCGCTTCCTCGATGCAAGATCAGGCGCAACCGGGCGGCGTCGCGTACCATGGGGCGCGGGAGCGGACGCGTTCGATTCCCGTCCGCTTTCGCCAACCCCGCCGAACCTGGGCGCCTTCTAGCCGGGGATGTAGCGCCAGGCCGGAATGTCCCGCACCCTGAGCCGCGAGGAGGCCCGCCTTGCTCGACAGCGCGCGACGCCGGCGCGCTCGGGGAGGGAACGCCATGCATGACACTCCACCTGCGTTCGGGGCTGCTGCTTCGCGCCGTCGCCCTGTTCGTCCTGGCCGCCGCCGGCTGCGGCGCCGACGAGACAGGGCCGGACCGTACCAACCTGCTGCTCATCACCATCGACACCCTGCGCGCCGACGCCCTCGGGGCCTACGACCCGCAGCGGACCCACTCGCCCCGGCTTGACGCGCTGGCGGCCGAGGGAGTCCTCTTCGAACAGTGTCTGACCTCGTCGCCGAGCACGTTGCCCTCCCACGCGTCGATCCTGACCGGTCTCCACCCCTACGCCCACGGCGTGCGATCCAACCAGGGCTACACCCTGCCACCCGAGGCGCGGACCCTGACCGAGGTGTTGCGCGCAGAGGGATACGTCACCGCCGCCGAGGTGGCGACGACCGTGATCGAACGCCAGAAGGGTCTCGCTCAGGGCTTCGGGCGGTACCGCGACGTGTTCTCGCCAGGCGTCACCTTGAAGGCTGCGCTCAAGCGCTCGGGAGGCGAGACCGAGCGCCTGACGTTCCCGGAGCGCGACGCGGCCGACATCACGGGCCACGGAATCCGGTTCCTGCGCGAGCATCGCGACACCCCCTTCTTCCTGTGGCTGCACTACTTCGATCCCCACGCGCCCTATCTGCCGCCCGCGGAGTTCGCGGGGCGCTTCCCCGAGAGCCCCTACCACGCGGAGGTCGCCTACGCGGACCAACAGGTGGGACGGGTGGTCGACGCGCTGCAAGCCTTGGGGCTCGCCGACCGCACGTTGTTGATCGTGACGAGCGACCACGGCGAGGCGCTGGGGGAACACGGGGAGGGGACCCACTCGTTCTTCGTCTACGACAGCACCATGCGTGTTCCCCTGCTGTTCTGGGGCGCGGGGGTGCCGCGGGGGCGAAGGATCGGGCCTCTCGTGCGCAGCGTCGACATCGCTCCCACCGCCCTCGACCTGCTGGGCTTCCCGGCACTGCTGGGGGTCCAGGGAGTGTCCCTCCGCCCCCTGTTCTCAGGCGAGCCGCGCGACCCCGGCCTCACGGGCTACGGCGAGTCGATCGAAAGCTTCGCGACCTTCGGCACGTCGGTGTTGCGCTTCGTGCGGGAGGGCCGCTGGAAGTACATCCATAAGGTGGGTCCGGAGCTCTACGACGTGGAGACCGATTCCGGCGAGCTGCGCAACCGCGCCTCGGCCGAGCCAGAAGTGCTGGCGCGGCTCCGATCGCGCCTCGAGGCGCTGGTTGGCGAGACCGCGAGCCCCGGAGCCGCCGCCGAGATCGCGGTGAGCGAAACGACACTCGCCGAGCTGGACGCTCTGGGCTACGTGGGCAGCCGCTACCGGCCGAGTGTGGGAGACGAGCTGGCGAGCCTGGAGCTCGGCGGCGTCGACCCGCGCGACACGGTCGCCGACGCCAAGCGCTTCAGCACCGCTTGGACCGAGTACAAGGACAAACGGGACTACGGGCGAGCCGCGCAGCTGTTCGCGGACCTCATGGAGCGTTATCCGGAGAGCATTCCGGTGCTGCGCGGCCGGATCGACTCGCTCCTCGCATTGGGGCAGCGCGAGGAAGCGGTGCGGCTCATGGATCGCGCCCTCGAGCTGGAGCCCAACGACGTGGACCTGCGACTCACGGCCGGCCACGAGCTGCGGGCTTGGGGACGCCCCGCAGAGGCCGAGCCCCACGGACGCTGGCTCGTCGCAGCGCAACCCTGTGGCATCCGCGGGATCGCGTTCCTCTCGAACGTGCTTCACGATCTGGGGCGCTTCGAAGAGCAACGCGAGTTTCTCGAGACGAAGGTCGCAGGCTGCGACCACCCCGCCCTCGAGAACGAGCTCGCGTACCTCCTCGCCACCTGCCCAGACCCGAACTACCAGGACGGCCCTCGCGCGTTGAAGCTCGCCAGCGGGATCGTGCGCGGCGATGGCGCCGCAAGCCCGCACTTCGTGGACACCCTCGCGGCCGCCTACGCCGAGGTGGGGGACTTCGAGCGCGCCACACGAGCGGCGCGGCGCTCCGTCGCGCTACTCGAGCAGAGCGGGGCGTCGCAAGAGGTCGTCGACATGTACCGCGCGCACCTGGCGGCGATCGAAGCCGGTCGCCCGATCCGGGAGTAGCGCCGATGTCGATCACCAAGCCATGGCGGTCCACCTGCTGGGCCGCGAGCTGGCGAGTTCCGCGCCGCAGCGCAGCCGGGCGGCGTCGCGTACCATGGGGCGCGGGAGCGGACGCATTCGACTTCCGTCCGCTTCCGCCGACTCGCTGCACCGCTCTCGAGCGGAACGAAAGCCGAAGGAAAACGGATGGCGGACCAAGCGACTGTGGT
This sequence comes from Myxococcota bacterium, assembly GCA_036482635.1. Taxonomy (GTDB): domain Bacteria; phylum Myxococcota_A; class UBA9160; order UBA9160; family SMWR01; genus JAZFWH01. The sequence continues at coordinate 5,726 of JAZFWH010000159.1, read as the reverse complement.
AGTCCACTTCAAGGATCTCTCGAATGACGATGCGCTGCGCGAGAACCTCGAGAAGCACTGCCGCGCCCTCGCAGAGGAGTTCTCCGAAGTCACCAAGCTGGAGATCACGCTCTCCCAGGACGGGGCGGGCTTCATCGCCCACGGCCACGTCACCGGCAAGAACACCGACGCCGCGACCCACGCCAAGGCGAGCGAGCTCGGCCCTGCGGCCGAGCGGATGCTCGACAAGGTCGAGCGTCAGCTCCGGCGCGTCCACGACAAGCGCATCTTCAGCCAACGCCGCGAGGCCCAGCGCACGCCCCAGAAGCGCCGCTCGCCGCGCTGAGCGCGCGGCGCGCGTCACGTGACCACTGGCGCGGTCAGACGGCGCCCGACGCGCGCTGGCGCAACGCGGCCCCCGTGTGCGACTCGGGGCTCCGCGCAATCAGCTCGGGGGGCCCCTCGGCCACCACGCGACCCCCGCCGGGTCCGCCCTCCGGCCCCAGATCGATCACGTGGTCCGCGCGCCGGATCACGTCCAGGTTGTGCTCGACGACGATGGCGCTGCCGCCGGCGTCGAGCAGCTCGTCCAGACAGGCCAGCAGGACCTGGATGTCCGCCGGGTGAAGACCCGTGGTGGGTTCGTCGAGCACGTAGAGTGAACGCGTCTCCCCTTCCGCCAGCGCCTGGGCGAGTCGCAGCCGTTGGATCTCTCCGCCGGAGAGCTTCGAGAGCGGTTGGCCCAACGCCACGTAGCCCAGGCCGACGCGCGACAGCGGCCGCAGGCGGTCGGTGATCTTGGGATCGTCGGCAAACACGCCGAGCGCGTCGTCCACCGTGAGGCCGAGGGCATCCACGATCGTCAGTCCGCGCACGCGCACGTCGAGCACCTCGGAGCGGTAACGCGTGCCCTCGCACATCTCGCACGGCATCCGCACGTCCTCGAGGAAGTGCATGTCGACGACGACCTCGCCCGCGCCTTCGCAGGCCTCGCAGCGCCCGCCGGACACGTTGAAGGAGAACCAGCCCGCCCCCACCCCCAGCGCCCGCGCCTCGCGCGTCGCCGCAAAGCGGCGGCGGATCGGGTCGAAGGCCTTGGAGACCGTGGCGGGATTCGAGCGCGGACTGCGGGCGGGCGGTGTGGGATCCACCACCACCACCCCGGAAAGCGCCTCCGCTCCTTCGATCCGGTCGCACTCTCCGCGCTCCGGCTCGCGGCGCAAGTGGCCCACCAGGACGGAGCGGACCAGGGTCGACTTGCCGGCGCCGGAGACGCCGGTCACCGCCACGAGCTGGCCCAGCGGGATCTCCACCGTGAGGTCGCGGAGATTGTGGGCGCGCGCGCCCACCACGCGCAGGCGCCCGCTGGCGCGCCGTGCGCGCCTCGGCGCGGCGCCGATCTCGCCGCGCAGCGCGCGCGCAGTGAGCGACTCGCGATCGGCGCGCACCGCCTCGACCGAGCCCTCCACCACCACGCGCCCGCCGTGGCGCCCCGCGCCCGGGCCGAGGTCGATGACGTGGTCCGCCGCCTCCACGACCTCCGGCGCGTGCTCTACCACCACGACCGTGTTCCCCTGGTCGCGGATGCGCCGCAGGATGCGCACGAGCCGGTCCACGTCGCGCGCGTGGAGTCCGATGGACGGCTCGTCGAGGACGTAGAGCGAGGCGGTGAGCGTCCCACCAAGCGCAGCCGCGAGCTGGATGCGCTGGGCCTCGCCGCCCGACAGGCTGCGCATGGGGCGATCGAGGGTGATGTAGTCGAGGCCCACCGCGTCGGTCGTGGCCGCGCGCGCCCGGAGGTCCGCGACCAGCCTTCCGGCGCGGGCGGCCTGATCGGCCGTGAGCTCGAGTCCGTCGACCCAGGCGAGCAGCTCGGCCAGGGTGAGCTGGACGACCTCGGCGAGGTTGCGCCCCCCGACCCGCACCGCCAGCGCCTCGGAACGCAGGCGCGCCCCCGAGCACGCGCTGCACGGGTCGAAGCGGCGGTAGCGCGCGATCATCACCCGCGCCTGCACCTTGTACCGCTTGCGTTCGAGTCGCGCGAAGAAGGCTTTCACGCCGCGCCAGGTCTTGCCTTCGCCTTCGAAGACCCATTCCCGCTGTGCCTCGGAGAGCCGAGAGAACGGGCGATCGGTCGGAACGCCGGCCTCCTGGCACGCGCGCAGCAGCCGCCGCTGCATGCGCCGGCCCGAGGGCGTGGAGAAGGGAGCGATGGCCAGCTCCTCGAGGCTCCGCTCCGGGTCGGGCACGACGCGCTCCCGGTCGAGCGCCGGGACTCGGCCGAAGCCCTGGCAGGTGGAGCACGCGCCGAGTGGGCTGTTGTAGGAGAACAGCGCCGGAACCGGCTCGGGGAAGCTGCGCCCGCAGCCGTCGCAGGCGAAGCCCTCCCGAAAGACCGTCCGCTCGCCCTGCTCGCCGACCACCGCGCAGCGCCCCCCGCCGCGGGCGAAGGCGGTGGCGACCGCCTCGGTCAGGCGCGCGCGGCTCTCGTCGCGGCGCAGCGCGAGGCGGTCGATCAGCAGCAGTGCGCTGGAGCGCAGCGCGCTGAACTGGCGCGCCGAGAGATCGGTCAGGTCGACGACGCGCCCCGCGCCGTCGAGCAGGCGCGTGAAACCCTCGCGCGCGAGCCGCTCGCGCAGTGCTCCGGCCGCCACGGCACGTCCCTGCGGCAGCGGCGCGCCCAGCGAAACGCGACCACCCGACCAGCGCGCCAGGATCCGCCCGGCCACGGCCTCCACCGTCCCCGGCTGTACGCGGCGCTCGCAATCCGGGCAGGTGGACTCGCCGATCTTCGCGTAGAGCAGGCGCAAGTAGTCCAGGATCTCGGTCGAGGTCCCGACCGTGGAGCGCGCGTTGGTGACGCGGTTGCGCCGTTCGATCGCGATCGCCGGCGGCAGGTTCGACACGAAGTCGACGTCGGGCCGCGGCAGACGCTCGAGGAACTGGCGGGCGTACGTGGAGAGCGAAGTCACGTAGCGCCGCTGCCCCTCGGCGTAGAGCGTGTCGAAGGCCAACGTCGACTTGCCCGAGCCCGACACGCCCGTCACCACAGTGAGGGAACGGAGTGGAATCCGGCAGCTCGCGTCCTTCAGATTGTGGGAACGCGCGTTTTGGATGAGGATGTCCGTCATCGGAGTGCGGGAGCCGCGCGGGGCTCCCGGCGCCTCAGAGTCCGCCCTCCGGGAGAACGCCCGGCTCGTCGACGATCAAGGTCACGCTGATGTGATCCCCGGTCTCGCTCTGCGCCATGTGCAAGACCCGGACCTCGTGCGTAGAGAGAAACTTGTTGATCTCCTCCTCAGCCTCCTTTACCAGACCGCGAAATACCAGACAGCGCAACGCCATGGCGATCAGTCCTCCCCCCGCTCGACCTGTCGCCGAGCCTCGACTGCGTAGCGCTCCTTGCCCTCGGCCGCCGCCGCCTCCGCCAACGCGCGCCACTCGTCGCGCGTCGGCTCCCGACCCGTCAACCCCGCCAGCGTGCGCAGGAGGAAGGCGTCCCCGGACCGCAGCGCCTCGGTCCACAGCGCCTCCAGGCGCTCGCTGGCGCCGGCCTTCTGGAGGAACTGTGCCGCCTCGAACGCCCGCCCCTCCTCCAGATAGGCCTCCGCGATGCGGAGCGCCCGGGAGGGATCGAGCTCGCGCTCGATCAGATGGCGCCGCGCGAGCGGGTCCGGAATCCGGGACTTCGCCATGGTCTCCCCACCTTCACTCCACTCATCGGCCCGTGCGGCCGCCCGCTCAATAGCGCGGCACGCTGGGGTCGACGGTGACCGACCAGGCTTCGATCCCGCCCGCCAGGTTCTCGAGGTGCTCGAAGCCCTGCGCCTTCAGCAGCTCGCAGGCCTGCGCGCTGCGACCTCCGTGGTGACAGTGCACCACGACCAGGCGGTCGCGCCAGGCCTCGAGCTCCCCGATGCGGGCTTCGATCTCGCCGAGCGGGATCAACAGTGACCCCTCGATGCGCGCGGTCTCGTACTCGGCGGGCTCCCGCACGTCGAGCAGCAGGAACTCCTCCCCCCCGCGCCGCATGGCGTCCACCTCCGCTGCCGTCCTCTCCGTCACGGCCGGGCCCTCCTCTGCGCCGACACCGCAGAACCCCTCGTAGTCGATCAGTTCGGTCACCGTAGGCTGCTCGCCACAGACCGGGCAGCTGGGGTCTTTCTTCAGGCGGAACTCGGCGAACTCCATCTTCAGGGCGTCGTACTGGAGCAGCCGCCCATAGAGAGGCTCGCCGATACCGGTCGCGAGCTTCACGGTCTCGGTCGCCTGGACCATCGCGATCAGCCCGGGCAGCACGCCCAGCACCCCGCCCTCCGCACACGAGGGCACGGCGCCGGGCGGCGGCGGCTCCGGGTACAGGCAGCGGTAGCAAGGCCCGTGGCGGGCATCGAAGACGGTCGCCTGGCCCTCGAAGCGGAAGATCGAGCCGTGGACGTTCGGCTTGCCCAGCAGGACGCAGGCGTCGTTGGTGAGGTAGCGGGTCGGAAAGTTGTCGGTTCCGTCGACCACCACGTCGTACTCCGCGAGGATGCCGAGCGCGTTGTCCGAGGCCAGGCGCAGGGCGTACACCTCCACGTGGACGTCGGGGTTCATGGCGGCGATGCGCTCGCGCGCGACCTCGACCTTCGGCCGGCCCACGTCGGCGGTCCCGTAGAGCACCTGGCGCTGGAGGTTCGAGGCGTCGACGCGGTCGAAATCCACCAGCCCGAGGGTTCCCACACCGGCCGCGGCCAGGTATTGCGCGAGCGGGCAACCCAGGCCGCCGGCCCCGATCACGAGGACGCGCGCGGCGAGCAGCGCACGCTGTCCCTCGACGCCGAACTCCGGGAGACTCAGGTGACGCCGGTAGCGGTCGAACTGGTCGGGCTTGAGCAGGGGCTCGCGGGACGCCATGGACGAAACGCTATCGGAAGCGGCTCCGGCTTCGCAACGTCGCGGATCCGCGAGCGAATGCGGCCGCGAACAAGGCCCGCCGCCCGGCGCTGGAGGGCCTCCTGAGGTTGGGGCCAGGCCGGAGCGGTCGGCCGCTACTCGTCGGCGCCCGCTTCCTCCTTGCGCGGCAGGACCACCAGCTTGTAGACCTTGCGGGGCTTGTCGATCATCTTCCAGGAGACCGTCACCCAGTCGTCCTTCTTGACCTCCTTCCAGGCCGACTTCTCGCCCTCCACGACGGTTTCGGGCACCTTGACGAAGGAGACCTTGTCGCCCTTGCGGTTGTCGACGATCAGCTTCTCCTTGCCGATCTTGTCGACCCTGCCGCTGAACTCGCGCATCTGGGCCGACGCGTCGCCCGCCAAGGCGAGCGGAACCGCCAGAGCCACGATCGCGATCAGGCCGATGCTGCGTACGACGTTGCTCATGCCAACCATCTCCTCTTCTCTCGCACGCCGGGCGCGCGCCACTACCGCGGTTCGACGCCCGCGCGGGACGGTGTATTCGGCCCGGCGGCCAGATCCTGGTGCCGGAGGTGGGATTCGAACCCACATGGCCGTGAGACCGGGGCCTTTTGAGGGCCCTGCGTATACCAGTTCCGCCACTCCGGCCCGGCGGCCGCGCAGCATACCACGCGCCCTGGGGCCTTCCCTAGTCCGCTGGACTTCGACCGGGACACGACGCCTCAGCCATTTTGACAGCCCCGGACCGCGGGGGTAGCTTGCTCGGCCGAGTGGGGCTGTAGCTCAGCTGGGAGAGCATCAGGCTGGCAGTCTGAGGGTCGGGGGTTCGATCCCCCCCAGCTCCACCAA
>JAZFWH010000158.1:0-4905 GCA_036482635.1 Myxococcota bacterium | reverse complement strand
CGCGGCGCTGCCGCCCCACACCGCCTCCACCGCGGGCGCGAGGTCCAGGACACCCGAGTCGAACAGCTCCCGCGCGGATTCCCGGTCGAAGGCCGCGGGCGGCGGGCTTCCACCTGTCGCCCCGTGGTCCGGCGCCGAGTCCTCGGCGCTGCCCGCCAACCGCCCGCGCGCCGCCGTGGGTCCGAGGTTGATGTAACGGATCTCGCGGGGGATCTGGAGGTGCTTCTCCAGGAAGAAGGACGCGTGCACCTCGGAGAAGACGTACGGCTGGATCTGCAGGCCGGTGGCGAAGCCGAGGTCTTCGAGCTGGTGCGGGTCGTGTGGGTCGGTCATCGCCAGGTGCAGCCCGCGTTCGTCGATGCGGAGCGGGAGCACCCGATAGCGCTCCGCCATCTGCGTCGGGAGCGCCTCGAGCGCCGCTGGAGCCGGACTCATCAGCCACTCCTCCGGCGCCACGGGCACCCGGAGGTGCTCGGCCAGGTACTGCTCGACCTGGTCGATCCGCAGGTAGCCGAGCTCGATCAGGTTGGTGCCCAGCCGCCCGCCGAACACCACCAGCGCCTGGGTGGCCTCGTCGAGCTGCTCGGGCGAGATCAACCCCTTGGTCGCGAGGTACTTGCCGAACGACGGGCTGGAGGTCGCCATCCGCTTGGTTATCGGACCGGCCCCGCCATCCACTTAGCCCGGCCGAGCGGGCCGAGCGCCGGTTTCGTGGCGAGCGGGGGGTGCCGAGGGCGCGGAGCTGCCCCAGCGAGTCCGCGCCGGCCTGCGTCTCGCGGCGTGAGACCCGCCGGACCCTCAATCGAGGCGGGCCGTCTGCATGGCCTCGACGAAAGCCTCGCGGTCACTGTCGACCGGTTCCGCCTTCGACTGGAACTTGACGAAGCAGAACATCCCGCGAGTGCTCGTCGCGTAGAAGAGCAGGCGAAAGACCTCACCGCCCACCAGGGTGTTGGCCTCGATCCTGGCCCACTCCACGCCGTGGATCGGGACCACCTCGCGCGCGAGCACCTGCAATCCCGGCTGCGTCTGGGTGAGAGCCGCTTCGGTATGGCGCAGGAAATCGCCGGCCTTCAGGGGCCGCGCCCGCGTGGCGCGCAAACGCACGGTGAAATGCGAGTGCCGATCCTCGGTCTCCCACATCTCCTCGGGAGGATTGCGGGGCCAGCGGATGCTCGCGATCTCGTCGTGGGACAGCCGCTTGAAGAGCGGCGGGGGATCGATGCGGAACGCGGTGCTCGCCCGGGCATCGCGGAACGACGGAACGAAGCGGTCGAGGTTCGCGAGCTTCGGGGCGATCAGCTCGGCGAAGAGATCCGCGTCGTCGAAGATGAGGCCCGTGAGCAGCAGCATGAAGGTCGTCTCGCCGTCGCGTGCGAGGAAGGCGTTCCCCAGCGGCTCGCCCTGGTTCTCGAGCACCGAGAAGCGCGAGTCCTCCCCCCAGCTGAAGAAGCCTTCCACCGGCCGGTTCGAGAGACCCTCCGCCCGCGCGAACGAATCCAGGGCGTCGATCATGGCGAGCATGTCCCGCTCCGCGCTCCGCTGACCCGGGTTGCGCGTGATCGCACACAGCAGGTGGATGCCGCTGCCCGCCGACTGGTACTCGTAATCGACCTCGACCGCGCCCGTGGGGGTGTAGAAGCTCTCCCAGACCCCGGTGTCGACGACTGCACTCAGCCCTTCGACGTGGGGGGCCAGGTCGGAAATCGTCACACACGCTTCGCCGGCGCCGACCGCACGCGAGGGGCGCGCGGTCGGGGAGGCACAGCCGGTCCCCGCCAGGGCGGCGAGGAGCGCCGCGGGGGCGGCCAGCGAGGCGAGCCTGGACCCGGAGGGCTGCATGCCACCCCAGCCTGACGAATCGCCCGCCAGGTGTGAACCCCCACGCGGCGGCCTCAGCCGGCGCCCGGTCGCGCTCAGGCCTTCGCGTTCTTCGCGGCGTCCAGGAAGGCCGGCCGCTCTCCGCCGCCGTGCATCAGGATGCTGGCACCGCTCACGTAGCTTGCGAGCGGTGAGGCCAGAAACAGACAGACGTCGCCGACGTCCCGCGGCTCTCCCATCCGGCCCAGCGGCACGGTGGCCGACACCGCCGCGATGCCCGCTTCGTCCCCGTAGTGGAGGTGAGCGAGCTCGGTGCGGATCATGCCGGCCGTGACCGCGTTCACACGGACCTTGGGCGCCCACTCCACCGCCAGCGTCTGCGTCAGGCTCAACAGCCCCGCCTTGGCGGCGCCGTAGGCGGCGGTACCCGGCGACGGGCGAGTCCCGCTCACGCTGGCCACGTTGATGATCGAACCGCCCTCTTCCTGCTGCTGCATCACGGCGTTCGCCCGTTGGGCGAAGTTCAGCGGGGCGACGAGGTTGAGCTGGATGATCGACTCCGAGAAGCGGGGCGAAGCGGTGGCCGCATCGGACGCGGGCGAGCCGCCAGCGTTGTTCACCAACACGTCGAGACGGCCGAAGCGCTCGGTCGCCACGGCCACCACCCGGTCGATCTGGTCCAGCTTGCGCACGTCCGCCTCGGCGAATGCCGCTTCGCGGCCTCCCCCGCTCGGCAGCTTCTCGGGCGGCTTGCGACTGCAGATCAGCACATCCGCGCCGGCCTCCAGGAAGCGCTCGGCGACACCGCGCCCCACTCCGCGACCGCCGCCTGTCACGATCGCGACTCTCCCGGTCATGTCGAGCACGTCTCGCATCTGGCGACCTTACACGATAGCGGCGGCGTCGCGCGGGGTCGCCACGGGGCGGAACCCGCACCCGGCGCCGGGCTACAGGCCGATCAGGCGGGCGACCCGCTCGCGGTGGTAGGCCCCGTCTCCGAGCAGGGTGGCCGACGAGCGGGCGCGCTTGAAGTAGAGGTGGACGTCGTACTCCCAGGTGAAGCCCACGCCGCCGTGGATCTGCAGGCTCTCGGCCGCGCAGCGCGAGTAGGCGTCCGAGCAGTACGCCTTGGCCAGCGAGGCCACGGCCGGCAGCTCCTCGCGGTCTTCGGCGGCGATGCAGCCGGCGTAGTAGCTGGCGGATCGCCCGGACTCGACCTCGACCATCATGTCGGCGCACTTGTGCTTGATGGCCTGGAACGAGCCGATCGGCCGGCCGAACTGGACGCGCTGCGCGGCGTACTCGACCGACATATCCAGGCACTTCTGCGCGCCGCCCACCTGCTCGGCCGAGAGCGCGACGGCGGCCAGGTCCAGGGTCTTGGAGAGAGCGGACCAGCCTTCGCCCTCTTCGCCCATCAGCGCCGCGGCCGGCACAAACACGTCGCGCAGCTCGATCTCCGCCTGCCGCCGTGTCTGGTCCATGGTGGGCAGCGTCCGGCGCTCGACGCCGGGCGTGTCCGCGGGCACGACGAAGAGGCTGATGCCCTCCTCGCCGCGACTCCGCTCCCGGCGCGCCGCGACCACCAGCAGGTCGGCGCAGTGCCCGTCGAGCACGTAGCGCAGCCGGCCACTGAGGCGGAACCCGTCGCCGCGCCGCTGGGCGATGGTCTCGACCGCGTCGGCCCCCCAAGCTCCCGTCGGGCCCGTGTACGCCAGGGTGGCCAGCGCCCGGCCCTCCGCGATGGCGCACAGGTGCTCCCGCTTCTGCTGCTCGGTGCCGGCGAGCTGCAGGGCGCTGGCCCCGAGGCACACGCTGGAGAACAGGGGAGCGCACAGCAGCGCGCCGCCCGTGACCTCCATCAGGGCCACCAGCTCCACGTGGCTCATTCCGAGGCCGCCGTAACGCTCGGGGATCGTGACGGCGGGCCAGCCGAGCTCGGTGCTGATGCGCTTCCAGACCTCGGGGTCGTAGCCCAGCTCGCTCTCCATGGCGCGCCGGACGTGTTCGGACGAGGAGTGGTCGGCGAGGAAGCTTCGCGCCGACGCGCGGAGCTCCTCCTGCTCCTCGTTGAACGCGAAGTTCATGCGGGAATCACGTCCCGTAGACCTTCTGGGGGGGAACGGCCTTCTTCAGCAGATCGCGGACCGCTTGGCCCACGGCATCCGGCTCCCAGCGCGCGCCGCGATCGACCCGCGGACCTTCGCGCCAGCCATCGGCGACGCTGATCGCGCCGCCCGCGGTCTCGAAGACCTGGCCGGTCACGTCCTTTGCCTCCGCGGAGGCGAGCCAGACCACCAGGGGCGAGACGTTCTCCGCCGCCATGGGATCGAAGCCCGTCTCGGGCTTCTTCATGCTCTCTGCGAAGACCGCCTCCGTCATGCGGGTCCGGGCCGAAGGGGCGATGGCGTTGGCGGTGATCCCGTAGCGGCCTAGCTCCGCGGCCTGCACCAGCGTGAGCGCGGTGATACCCGCCTTCGCGGCCGAATAGGTGCTCTGCCCGACGCTGCCCTGCAGTCCCGCGCCGGAGCTGGTGTTGATGATGCGCGCGTCGACGCCCAGGCCCGCCTTCGACTGCTCGCGCCAGTGGGCACACGCGTGTCGGGAGACACAGAAGTGCCCCTTGAGGTGCACGCGGATCACCGCGTCCCACTCCTGCTCCGAGGCGCTCACGAACATGCGGTCGCGCAGGAAGCCCGCGTTGTTGACCACCGCGTCGAGGCGGCCGAAGGAATCGAGGGCTCTCTTCACCAGCGCCCCGGTCTGCTCCCAGTCCGCCACGTCTGCGGCGTCTGCGACCGCCTCGCCCCCGAGGCCCCGGATCTCTTCGACCACCTCGTCGGCGGGCCCGCCCGAGCGGCCCCGGCCGTCGAGCTCGACGCCCAGGTCGTTCACTACGACGCGTGCCCCCTGTCTGGCGAACTCGAGGGCGTGGGCGCGGCCCAGGCCCCGCCCGGCCCCGGTGACGATCACGACGCGTCCCTCGCAGATTCCGGCCATCCTCTAGCTCCTCACAGCCGTTCGACGATGGTGACGTTCGCCTGGCCGCCGCCCTCGCACATCGTCTGCAGGCCGTAGCGACCC
>JAZFWH010000157.1:0-2170 GCA_036482635.1 Myxococcota bacterium | reverse complement strand
GGCAAGCGCTGGATTCGCGTCGAGCCGGCGCGGGAGTTTCGCATCTCCTATGCCGTGGAGTTCGACCACCCGCTGGTGCGTCGCCAGGAGTTCTCGCTGAACGGCTGGGACCCCGGGCGCTTCGAGCGGGAGATCGCCGCAGCGCGCACCTTCGGATTCCTGAACGACGTGCGCTCGCTCTGGGCTGCGGGGCTCGCGAAGGGCGGATCCCTGGAGAACACGCTGGTGCTCGACGATGAGGGTGTGAAGAACCCGGACGGACTGCGCTGGCCCGACGAGTTCGTGCGCCACAAGGTGCTCGACCTTCATGGCGACCTCGCGCTGTTGGGTCTGCCGATCGAGGGACACGTGCGCGCGGAGCGGGGCGGTCACGCCTTGCACCAGCGCCTGGTTTCGGCGGTGATCGCCGATCCCCATGCCTGGCGCATCCACCCGGGCGGTCGCGTCGCCGCCGCGATCGATCTCGCCCCTCTGCTGCCCGGCTCCTAGTCCAACGCCTCCAGCTCGTGCGCCAGCAGCGCGATCGCCGGTTTGTCGGTGAACTGGATGCCCATGCCCGGCGTATGACGGCCGGGGTCGCCGGGGCGGCGCGTCCACACCACACGCCCCTTGATCTCGTGGCAGGTGTTGCTACCCGGCAGCCGAAAGCGCAGCTCGAGGACCGAGCCGGTCTTCGGCGGAGACTCGCTCTCGATGAACAGGCCGCCGGCGCCGAGCGTGATGGCGGTCTCGCTGCGCGCACCCGCCGCGTCGATGTACTCGACCTCGATACGCACGGTGCGGCGCCGGAAGCGCCGGGTGGGACGTTGCATTCCCCGGACCATCGCGTCAGAAGCCCGCCATCCAGGCCCGCACTACTCGGGTCAGCAGGGCACGGGCCTCGGGGCAGCCCGTCACGAGCGGCGTCAGGTCGGTGTTCACGCCGAAGGCGTCGTCTACGGGCTCCTGCGCGCCGCGGAGCAGCGCCACGAGTGCGGCCCGCAGATCGCCGCCCGTCGCGTCCAGCGCCTGCGCGGCCGCCACGCTCCGCAGCTCGGCGCGCCACGCGGCGAAGTCGATGGCCTCGATGGCCTCGACGGAGACGTCCTCGAGGATGCGCCGCAGGCGGCGGCGCGTTCGCCGTCCCAGCGCGCTGCTGAGCGCATTCAGCGTGCGGCCGGAGGCGTGCAGCGCTTCGGATTCGAGGGCGATGGTCGCCACCAGGGTCAGCGTCTCACCCAGCTCGGCGGTCGGCAGCGGCAGCAGGGCCGGCGCCGCCAGGTTCGCCTCCGCCGCCAACGCCGCCGCGTGGAACGCCGCGGTCGGCGCCTCGGAGAAGACCACGCCGGAGTCCTCCGCCACCTCGAGTGCGCGGCCGATCTCCCGGGCGGACGCCTGGGCCACCTGCCGCAGCTTCTCCCACAGCGGGTCGGAGAGCGACTCGTCGCGGGCGATCGGGATGGAGAAGGTCGCCGGCGCGTGCTCGGCCTCCTCCGCCGAGGCGACTCCCAGGGCGTGCAGGATCGCCAGGCCGTTGACCACGATCCGGGGCTGATTGCGCTCGCGGGCGATGCGCAGCACGGTGCGCAGCGCGGTGGTTCGCGTCGGGTCGAGCTCCAGGGCCGCCCGGTGATGCTCGAGCGCCTCCTGCCAACCGTCGGGACGGTGGCTCAGCAACTGGGCCAGCGCGTCGCGCGCGTCGCAGTGGTCGGGATCGAACTCGACGCTGCGGCGGTAGGCGTCGATCGCCCCGTCGACGTCCTCGAGTGGGCCCGCACGCAGGCGCCCGAGTTGATGGAAGACCTGGGCCAGGCCGAGCGGATCGTCGCCGGGATGCGCCTCGGCGAACGCTTGCAGCGCGGCCGCCGCCTCGGGCCAGCTGCCCATGCCGCGCCGCAGCCGGGCGCCCGCCAGGGCCCCCTCGAGGCAGCGCGGATCGGCCTCGGCGGCCAGCGCGAAGGCCTCGGCCGACTCCGGGCGGTCGCCCGCCTTCTCGAGGACCCGCGCCCGGATCAGCGACAGGTCACGCCGCGTCTCCGCGTTGGTGGTGGCCTCGAGGCCCCGGGACGCGACCTCCAGGGCCTCGTCGGCTCGCTCGGCCTCCCAGAGCAGCGTCGCCAGGCTGACGGCGGCCCGTGCGCAGCGCGGATCGGCGCGCAGCGCCTCGCGCAGGTGCCGCTCGGCCGCCGCC
>JAZFWH010000156.1:0-14123 GCA_036482635.1 Myxococcota bacterium | reverse complement strand
GGCCCAGCTCGGCCGGGTCTACAAGGGCCGCATCAAGAAGCGCGAGCGCAAGCAGCTCGAGCTCGGCGACGACGCCTACCGGGACGCGATCGAGGCCTACGAGCGCGCCGACGAGCTGGCGGGCGGACACGTGGGCTCGCTGGTCGAGCGAGCCCGGCTGCTGGGGGCCTGGCCGGGACACCAGACCGAGGCCGAGAAGGCCTTCTACCGCGCGATGAAGGTGGCGAGGGAGAAGGGCCTGCGCGACGAGCCGCTGTTCGTCGCCGAGGCGGCCTTCGAGTTCTCCCGCATCAAGCAGATGCGCCGGCTTCGCACCTGGGCGCTCCGCGAGATCGTGCGCGTCGAGCCCGAGCGGCTGTCGGCCTGGCAGCGGCTCGCCCGCCTCGAAGACGGCCGCTCCGGCCGCGGCGAAGACGTCCTCCGCGAGCTGCTGGAGGTGCGGCCGGACAACCCCGCCGCCCACGTCCTCTACGCCACGTACCTGACGAACAACGGGCGCGGAGACGAGGCCATCGCCCACCTTTCCACAACCATCGAAGACGGCCCCGACTCCCCGATACTGCGCGAGAAGCTCGTGCGCGTGGCGATCGAGCAGGGTCAGCTCGAAGCCGCGCGCACCGCCGTCGAAGCGATGGCCGACGAGTTCCCCGACGAGTCGTCGACCCGGCGCGCGCAGGCGCGAGTCGCCATCCTCGACGGCCGGCGCGAGCAGGCCGCCAAGCTCCTGCGGCAACTGGCCGTGGAGTCCGAGAGCGCCGAGACACAACGCCTGCTCGCGATCGCGGAGCATCAACTCGGGAACCTGCCGGCCGCCACCGCGGCGATCGACCGCGGGATGCGCCTCTCACCCGAGTTCTCCCCCGCGATCATGCGGCTCAAGGCCCGCATCCACCACGACGCCGAGGAATGGCGGCTCGTGCTCCGCACGTTGATCGAGATCCAGGACCGGGGCTTCGAGCTGGACGGCCGGCAGCGGCTGATGAAGGTGCGCGCGCTCTACGGCAGGGGGATGAAGGCCGGCGGGGCGGCAGCGCTGGACGCGCTGCTGGCGGGGCCCAACCCGCCCGCCGGTGCGGCCGTCGAGTATGCGAAACGCGAAGGCCTCCGGCACCCCGGCAAGGCGCGCCGCTACCTGCTGGCAGCCCTCGCCAGGCAGCCCCGGAGCTACGAGCTGCTCAAGGTCCTGACGCGCCTCGAGCTGCGCGACGGCCGCTCGAGGGCTGCGCTCGTCCACCTCGACCGGGTCGTCGAGTCCGGAAGCGCCGGCCCGCTCGTCCTGCTGCTGCGCGCCGAGGTCCTGATCGCGCTGAACCAGCTCGGCAGAGCCGAGGCGGACGCGCTGCGGGCCTTCGAGGTCGCGCCCGGGCTGCCCCGGGCAGCCGACCTGCTGTTCTCGCTCTACCGCGCCCAGGGATCCCTCGACGAGACCCGGCGATCCTTCGAAGAGGCGCAGGCGGCCGGCGTGCTCCATCCCGGCGCGCGCATCCTGCTGGCGCGCCTGTACGCGCACCAGGGCGAGACGGTCAAGGCGCGCGAGACCCTCGAGGACCTGCTGGCGGACCAACCGCAGATGCCGCTGGTGCAGAGGGACCTGGCGCTGCTGATGGCGGACCACGACGGGGACCTCGACCGCGCCCTCGAGCTGGCCCGCGCCGCCGAGCAGGCGCTGAGCCGGAGCCCCTACACAGCGGACAGCCTCGGCTACGTCTACTTCCGGATGGGGCGCAACGAAGCCGCGCTCCAGCAATTCCGCAACGCAATCGACCTGGCCAAGGATCAGTCGGAGCCCATCCCGCCCCCGTTCCACTACCACCTTGGCCTCGCGCTGCGCGCGCTGGACCGCAACCCCGCCGCCGCCCGGCACTTCGCAAAGGCCCTCGCGCTCGACTCCGACTTCCCGGGCGCCGAGGACGCGCGGCGCCAGCTCGAGGCAGCCCGCTCTTTGGATCCCGAAGCGACGAATCGCTCCTAGCGGTGGCGCCCGGCACACGGCTCTTCTGGTGGAGCAGCGGCGCGGCGTTGGCTCTCCACGCCGCACTGCTGTTCGGCGCGGCGCCCCTGCGCGGCGGCGCCGATCTCGAACCCCACCTGCGGCTCATCCAGCTCGCGGGCGAGTCTCCCGCGCTCCGCAACGTCTACGCGCCGGCCTACCACTGGCTGGGCGCGCTCTTCGCGGGCGGCTTCGGGCTGGCCGCCTACCCGAAGTGGTTCGCGCTGGCCAGCGCGGCGGGCCTGATCGCGGGATTCCGCTTCTTCCAGCGCGCGGCCGCGCTGCCCGACGCGGCGGCCGCCGTGTTCGCCTGGTTCCCCTACCTGTTCGCCCTCTCCTGGTGCCTGCCCAAGGTGGAGGCGGCGGGCTACGCGCTGGCCTTCACGGCGTTTGGGCTGGTGCTGAAGCGCCGCTACGTCGCCCTGGCCCTGGTCGTGGCGGCGACCTTCTGGGTGCACACCGCGGCCGCCCTCTTCTGCGGACTGTGCGGCGGCGTCCTCGCCGTGGCGCGGCGCGACGGCCGCGCCCTGTGTGCGCTCGGCGCCGGCGGACTGGGCGCGGCGCCCCTGATCGGCGCGCACCTCGCCGCCGGCTGCACGCTCGCCCAGGCGCTGCTCTTCTCGCAAGGCGACTACCTGCGCGTCGCCGGCCGCTGGACCAGCCTCGAGGTGTGGGACCGGATCGCCGTGCTGGCCGGGCCGATCGCGCTGGTCGCGGCGGCGCTGGGCGCGCGCGACACGTGGCGCCGCCACCGGCCCGTCGCCTTGCTGTGCGCCGCCGTCGTCGCCCTGTACCTGAACGAGCTCTGGCTTGCGCCCTTCGGCGTGCAGACCACGCTCAACCTGCTGCGGGGACTCACCGTGCTCGCCTTTCCGGTGGCGATCACCGCCGGGGTGGCGCTGGCCGAGCGGCCCCGCGCAGCCGTCGCGGTGGTGGCGGCGTGTGCCGTGTGGGCGACCGGCGCGACGCTGTGGACGGTCCCCCGATCCTGCTACGTGAAGCGCATCGACGTCGACGCGGTCAGCTCCCTGGTCGTCGCCCGCTGCAGCTTCCGCTGGGGCCGCGTCGATCGCTGAGGCGGGGCCACACCTCGCTCACTCCATGTGACTCTGCACGGCCTTCAGCTCCGCCCGCAGCGTCGCATCCAGGGGACCCCCCAGCGCGATGGCGCGCTCCAGCGCGATGGCGGCCTGCGCGTACTCGCCGCGCACGAAGTGGGCGGCAGCGATCACGCGCAGCTCGAACGGCGTGGGGTCTTCGATCTGCCCGGTCAACTCGATGCGCCGGCCGGCGATCTCGCGCACGACCGCCCGGAACTTCAGGTGGTCGCGCACCGGTGCGAATCCCGGATCGAGCTGGAGTTGGTCGAAGCGGTTGTAGCCGCGCGCCGCCGCCGCGCGCACGCTCGCCACGGCGGCGTCCACATCACCGTACTGGGCCGCCCGCCGGCCCCGCTGGAGGTGGGCGGAGACGCCGTCCGGATAGTTGGCGGCCGCGTCGGCCACGAGCGCCGCGTCCGAGTGCCAGACCGCGGCGCGCCCGTTGGCGCGCACCGCGCAGAGCGCGAGGGCGGCGATCCCCAGCGCCGCGGCGACGCGCGAGACCCGGGGCGCCCAGTCCCGCGGCGCGGCTCCGCGGCGCGCGGCGATCGCGCGGGGCAAGCGCTCCAGGACCTCCGCGCCGGCCAGCAGCGCACCGCCGATCAGACCGGGCAGGATGAAGTAGAGATAGCGGTCCGCCAGCGGGTAGAGGAAGGGGAAGACCTGGGAGACCGGGCCGAACGAGATCAGCGCCCACGCCCAGTACGCGGCTTCCGGGGCGCGCCGGCGCAGCACCACCGCGAAGCGCCAGCCCAGCAGGCCGAGCGCCGCCAACGAGCCCAGCCACCAGGGATCCAGCGGGGACTGCGCGGGCTCCGGTTCGTGGAAGGCCGAAAGGCCCAGCGTGGTGGTCGCCATGACCAGGTAGCGCATGGCGAAGGCCGCCACGGTGCGCACCAGCACGAGAGGCGTCTCGTACAGCGCGGCTTCCGCCGCGCCGGAGCGCTGGTGAGCGGTGAACTCGACGACCGCGTAGGCGACGAACAGCGCGGCGCAGAGCGCGAACCAGCGCCAGGGCGGCCGTTCGCCCCCAGCCCACCCGAGGAGCACGGCCACGGGCAGCGCGAAGGCCGCGGTCGGCTTGGCCAGCAGGGCGAGCGCGAACAGCGCGCTGCCCAGACCGGGACGGCGGCGGAATGCGAGCAGCGCCGCCAGGGCGAAGGTCATCGAGGAACTGCTCTTGAGCTGCGAGATCCAGGCGACCGCCTCGACGTTGGCCGGGTGGAGCAGAAAAAGCGCACCGCCGAATACGGCGCCCGCCTTCGGCACGCCCGAGCGCAGCAACAGCGCGATCAACAGCACCGACGCCGTGACGTGAAAGAGGAGGTTCACCAGGTGGTGTCCCCTGACATCGCCCTGGAACGCCTGCCAAGCCAGCGCGTGGAGGAGGATGTGCACCGGCGTGTAGTTGACGACGGCTACCGCGGCGTCTCCCGAGGGGTCGAGGATGACCGCGACGTGCTCGAGGCTGAGCTCGTGGACGTAGGGGTTGACCTCCACGTAGTGGATGTCGTCGGAGACGAAGGGCCCGTCCAGCGCCGGCCGGTAGACGAGCGTGGCCGCGCCGAGGAAGGCGGCGAAGATCAGCGCGTAGGCGCCGCCCTCGAGGCCTCCGCGCCGGGCGGGCCGCGCGCGGCGCGGGCGCTTACGGGCTCTGCGGGCGATGACCCTCCCCTTCCCCGCGGCGCGCCCACTCGGCCCGTCGCGCGCGCAGCGCGGCGAGGTCGGCGCGCAGGACGGGCTCGAGCGGCCCGCCGCCCTCGAGCGCGCGCTCGAGCCACGCCTCCGCCTCGCCGTACTCCTCGAGCTCCACGTGTGCGAGCGCCATGGCCCGCAGGTCTGCCGGCGTCGAGTGGCCGCGCGCCTGCGCGCGGGCAATCCAGCGCCGCGCCAGCTCGCGGACCAGCTCGCGAAAAGCGGGCTCCCGTTGGATCGGAGCCAGACCGGGGTCCGTCACCAGGATCGCGAACCGGTCGACACCCCGGTCCGCGGCTTCGCGCAGTGCGACGACGGCGCCGTCCACGTCGCCGAGCTGCGCGGCGCGGCGCCCGCGCAGGAAGCTGGCGGTGCCGCCCTCCGGGTAGTGGTTCGCGGCGTCCACGAGCAGCCGAGTTTCGTTTCTCCACAGCCGGGCCCGCTCGGCGCTGTGGTACGCGAACAGCAGCGCCAGCGCCGCGGCGCCGGTCAGTGCGACCCGCGAGAGCAGGAGCGGCGAGGGCGCGGCCTGCGCGCCCGACGACCGCCGCGCGGCCAGACGCTGGCGCCATTCGACAGCGAACAGCAGGGTTCCGCCGATCAGGCCCGGCAGGATGAAGTACAGGTAGCGATCCGCAATCGGGTGCACGAAGGGGAAGATCTGGGAGATCGGCGCGTAGGACGCCGCCGCGCCGATCCAGTAGGCCCCTTCGTCGCTGCCCCGGCGCAGGCAGGCGAGGGTGCGCCAGCCCAGCAGGGCAGCCGCGGGCAGTGCGGCGAGCCACCACGGGTCGAACAGCGAGACGAGGGGCGAGGGCTCGTGGAAGGCCGAGACGCCGTACGAGGTGGCCGCCATCACCAGGTAGCGCGCGCCGATCGCGGCGATCGAGCGCAGCTGGACCCAGGCTTCGTCGTAGGCGGGGACCTCGACGGCGGCGACGTGGCCGAAAGCGGCGAGCTGCGGGAAGGCGTAGAGGCCCAGCACCAGCGCCCAGACGCCGAGCCACGCCCAGTGCCTCGCGTCCCCGCCGGGCGCGCCGCGCCGCGCCCAGCTGAAGGCGGCCGCCATGGGCAGCGCGAAGACCGCGGCGGCCTTGGTGAGCAGCCCGAGGGCGAAGAGCGGCGCCGAGAGGGCCGGGTGGCGCCGGTGGACCAGCAGCGCCGCCAGCGCCCAGGTCAGGCCGGCGCTCGATTTGAGCTGGGAGATCCACGCCACCGCCTCGACGTTCGCGGGGTGCAGGGCGAAGAGCAGCCCGCCCAGCAGCGCAGCCAGCGGCGGGACCCGCGACCAGAGCAGCAGCGTGACCAGCAGCACGGAGTTGAGGGCGTGCAGCAGGACGTTGACCAGGTGGTAACCCAGAACTTCGTCAGCGAAGATCTGGCGCTCGAGCACGTGAAGCAGTGCGTGGATGGGGGCGTAGTTCCCCACCGCGTAGAGCTGGGCCGGGCTGCGCGGATCGAAGAGCGCCGCCACGTTCTCCGCGCTGAGCGCGCTCGCGTACGGGTTGTTCACGACGTAGCCGAAGTCGTCGGAGACGAATTCGCCGTGAAGTGCGTGCCGAAACACCGCCAGGTCGAGCGCCGCGAAGGCGACGAAGAGGAGCAGCGGCCAGGCGCGCGGCCAGCGCCGAGCCCCCGCTGCCGGGGAGCCGAAGGCCGCAGACCCTGCGCTGGCGGGTGCCGCTCCCGGCGCGTGCGCCATGGCAGGCGAGTCTACCAGTCCGTTCGCGAAATCTCGTTGGCGCGCGGGGCGCGGACCCTGCTGGCCGCGCTGATCGCGCTCGGCTGCGGCGAGGGCGTGCGCGAGACGCAGGGCCCCGCCTCGGACGGCCTGGTCCTGGTGCGCGTGGTGGACGGCTCGAAAGACCTGATGCGCGTGCGCATCGCCGACGGCTCGCTGCGGCCACTCACCCGCACGCCCGACCGCGACGAGAGCTGGCCCTACTGGTCGGGGAGCGCGCGGCGCCTGGTCTTCCAGGCGGCCCCGCGCGGCCGGCCGCGCTCGATCGACCTGATGCTCTGGGACCCGGCGACCGGCGGCGAGACACCCCTGACCCAGACGCCGAACCGCACCGAGCGCTGGCCGTCCTGGTCCCCCGACGGATCCCGGCTGGCGTATGTGTTTCGCCAGGATTCCTCCCAGGGCGTTGCGATCGCCGACCTCCAGCGAGGCACCGGCCGGGTCGTCGCCGAATCCGGCCGGCGCGACTCCTTCTGGCGCCCGCACTTCGACCCCGACGGCACGCGGCTGGTGGCACAACGAGGCGTGATGCGCAGGCAATCCCACCTGTGGATCCTGTCGGCGGAGGGCGCGCCGCGGCCGCTCACCGCGGACGGCGCGTGGTTCGACGCGAAGGCCCACTTCGCCCGCGACGGCGCGCAGGTCGTCTACTCGCGGCGCCCCGCCGGCGGCGGTCCCCACGACGTCGCCCGCATCGCGATCGAGGGCGGTGCCATCCACACGCTGGCCAGCACACCCGAGGCCGACGACCACTCGGCCCGGCCGTCGCCCTCCCGCGACGAGATCGCCTTCGTCTCGAACCGCGACGGCGACTTCGACCTCTTCCTGGCCGACCTCTCGGGCGAGCGCTTGCGCCCCCTGACGCGCACCCCCGAGCGCGACGAGTTCGCGCCGCGCTGGTCGCCCGACGGCGAGCGCCTGTTGGTGACGGCGATCCGGGCGGGCGAGCGCCCCCGGCTTTCCAACCTGGCCGAGTTGCGCACCGTCGTGCTGGACCGGGAGGGCCGCGTGCTGCTGGACGTCCCCGGCGTGATGGCGGACTGGATGCCCCCGTGGCCGTAGCCGACGCCCCGCGCACCGCGACGAGGGCCTGGCTCGCCGTCGCGCTCGCCGTACTGACCGCCGCGCTCTACCTGCCCGCGCTGGACCACGCCTGGCTGAACTACGACGACGACGTCTACATCACCCAGAACCCGGACCTGCTGCGCGGCCTCGGCCCCGACGGCGTGGTCTGGGCCTTCACGAGCTTCCACGGCGCGAACTGGTTCCCGCTGACCCGGCTGTCCTGGATGCTCGACTACGAGATCCACGGCCTCGCTCCCGCCGGCTTCCACGCGACGGGCCTCGCCCTCCACGCGCTCTGCGCGGCGCTGCTCTTCCTCGCCCTCTGCCGCCTCAGTGGCAAGCTGGCGCGCAGCGCGTTCGTGGCCGCCGTATTCGCCGTGCACCCGCTCCACGTGGAGTCCGTCGCCTGGGCGGCGGCGCGCAAGGATCCACTGAGCGCGGTGTTCTTCGCGCTCGCGTTGTGGCTGTACGCGCGCCGCGCGCGCGCAGGCCTGGCGCTGCGCGGACACCTCCTGCTGCTGGCGTGCATGGCGCTCGGACTGATGGCCAAGCCGATCCTGGTGACTCTGCCGCTGGTCCTGCTGCTGCTCGACGAGTGGCCGCTCGGCCGACTGCGGCGCGAGGGATCGCCCGAGCGCTGGGACCCCGCCCGCGTGCGGCGGGCCGTGGTCGAGAAGCTCCCCCTGCTGGCCCTGGCGGCCGCGTTCGGCGGCGTCGTGCTGCTGGCCCAGAGTCGTGGGGGCACCGTCGTGGGCCTCGAGCGGCTGCCGCTGGACGACCGCGCCGCCAACGCCCTGCTGGCCGCCGTCGGCTACCTGGGCAAGGCGTTCTGGCCCGCGGGCCTCAGCGTCTTCTACCCCCACCCCGGCGCGGCCTGGTCCGGCTGGCGCGTGGCGGCCGCCGCCGGGCTCCTGGTCGGGATCACGCTCTTCGCGCTGCGCGCGGCGCCGCGCCACCCGTACCTGGCGGTCGGCTGGCTCTGGTACCTGGTGACGTTGGCGCCGGTGATCGGGCTGGTGCAGGTGGGCTCCCAGGGCATGGCGGACCGCTACACGTACCTGCCGCTGATCGGACTCTCGATTGCCGTCGCCTGGGGCGTACCCGATCTGCTCGGCGCCGGTCGCGCCCGCCGCGCGGCGCTGGCTGTGGCGGGTACGGCCGCCGTCGCGGCCCTGGCGCTGACCGCGTCGCTCCAGCTGCGCCACTGGCGCGACAGCGAGGCGCTCTTCGCGCACGCGCTGCGCGTCGACCCCGACAACCACGTCGCCCACACCCACCTGGGCGGCGCGCTGCTGGAGCGCGGCCAGACGCAGGCAGCCATCGACCACTACCTCGAGGCGGTGCGCCTGCGCCCAGACGCGGTGCGGGTGGCGAACAACCTGGCTTGGCTGCTCGCGACCAGCGACGACGAGAGCGTGCGCAATCCGTACCTGGCGGTGCAGCTGGCGCGGCGCGCGGTGCAGCTCAGCGAGGCGCGCGACCCGGCCCTGGTCGACACGCTCGCCGCGGCCTACGCCTCCGAGGGCCGTTTCCCGGAGGCCGCCCGCACCGCCGAGCGCGCGGCCGCGCTCGCCGAGCAGGCCGGCGAGCTCGAGCTGGCCGGCGAGATCCGCCGGCGCGCGGCGCTGTACCGCTCGCGACGGGCGTACCGCGAGCCGCCGGCTCCAGCGCGCGCCCCCGGCGTGGGACTCTGAGATCTGCCGATGGAGCGCACCGGACGGGCCCTGCGATGGCTGCTCCTGGCGCTGGCCGCTCTGGCCGTGGCGCACACCCTGTCGATCGCCGCGCAGTCGAACCACGCCCTGCCCTTCGCGGACCAGTGGGGTCTGATCAAGAACCTGGTCCGTTACGAAGCGGGCGAGCTCGGGCTGGGGGAGCTGCTCTGGAAACAGCACAACGAGCACCGCTGGCTGGTGCCCAGGCTCTTCTTCCTGGTGGATGTCTTCGCGTTCGACGCCCGCAACAGCTTCCTGATCGCGGTCATCGTCGCGCTGCAGGCGCTTCACGCCGCGCTGCTGGTGCGCCTGGCGTACCGCACGCACCAGCTGCCGGCGCGCTGGACGCCCGCGGTGGCAGCGGTGGTGTTCGTCTGTCTGTTCTCGGCGACGCAGATCGAGAACTTCGAATCCGGTCTGGGCCTGCCGTTCGCGGCGGTGGCCCTGGCGGCGACCGCCGCGTTCGCAGCGCTGGCGCGCGCGGCCCAGCCGGGGGCGCGGGCGCCGCTCTGGCTCGCCGCCGCACTGCTCGCGGGCGCGGCGTCCGCCACCACCATGGCGAACGGCCTGCTGGTCTGGCCCATCCTGGTGGGGCTGGCGGTCTGGCTGCGGCTCGGCCGGGGCGCCGCCCTCGCGCTCGCGGCCGGCGGGCTGCTGGTCGGCGCGGTCTACTTCGCGGGCTACGCGAAGCCGCCGCGCCACCCCGACCCGATCGCCTCCCTCGCCCACCCGCTGCGCATCCTCGCCTACACCGGCGTGTACGTGGGGGGGCCGTTCCGCGGCCTCGGCCTGCCAGCCGCGGGCGCCGTGGGGGGCTTCGGCCTGTGGCTCGCCGCGCTCGCGGCCTTGCGAACGGCGAGCGGTCCGCGCCCACCCCACACCGCCCAGGCGGCGCTGGTGGGCGTGCTCGCCTTCGCCGCCGGAACGGCGCTGCTCTCCGCCGTCGGCCGTGCCACCTTCCCGCTCGCGCAGGCCACGGCCAGCCGCTACGCCACCTTCGCGCTGCTGCTGTGGGGCGCACTGGCCGCGCTGCTCCCGACCCTGACGGCGGCGTCGAGCACCCGGCGTCGGCTGGCGCTGCTGGCGGCCTGCGGCTGCGTCGCCCTCACCCTGGCCTCCTTCGAGCCCTCCATCGCGCGCGGCGGCGCAGCGCGGCACCGCCATCTCGACAACGCGGCGCTCGCCCTGCTCGTCGGCGTCGACGACTACGAGGCCGTCGCGATGATCCACCCGAAGCCCCTCCACGTCTTCGACGCGGTCGGATTCCTCGAGCGGCACCGGCTCTCCATCTTCGCGGTGCCACCGCCCGCGCCCTTCGGCGAGCCGCTCTCAGACCACTACGCGCTCGGCTCGAGCTGCCTGGGCCTCTTCCGCCAGATCGAACCGGTCGCCGGGGTGCGCCGCAGCGGCGCGCGGGTAGCGGGCTGGGCCTGGGACGCGCAGGCGGGCAGGCCGCCCGACACCATCGTCCTCGTCGACGCCGCGGCCACCATCGTGGGGGCCGCGCGCACCGGGATCCCGCTGCCGGGGGTCGCGCAGAGGGTCCCGGCCGTGACCGACGACCGCGTGGGCTGGCGCGGCTACGTCGCCGCCCCGCCCGGCACCGAGCTGCTCGCGTACGCCCTGGCTGCGGACGGCGTCTCGCTCTGCCTGCTGCCCGGCCGCGGCACCCTGTCCGGTCCGGAACGCTAGGCGACAGCGCGCGCCCCGCCGGGCAGCCGCCGCGCCACGACGTGCACCGTCGCGCCGCTGCGCAGCGCGGTCTCGACCAGGGTAAGGGCGCAGGCGATCGGCGTCCCGAACGCGAGCCAGCCCCACAGCCGCAGGCGCGTGCGCGCGTCGAAGGGCGGCGCATCGCCGTGGGCTCGGCGGTGCAGCAGCTGGTAGACCCCGTTGCGGGGCAGGTGCGAGCAGCGGTTGAGGGCGCTCTGCAGCCAGCCAAACGGGTTCTGGCGCAGAGAGAAGTGGTGTTCGGAGCGGACTTCGAAGCCGCTGCGCTCCAGGAGCTGGCGCAGCGCCGCCAGTGGGAAGTGGTAGAGGTGGCGGGGCAGGTCGAGGTGAAACCACGCAGGGCCGCTCCAGCGCGCCTGAAGGCTCGCGAAGTTCGGGACCGCGACGACGAGTCGCCCGGCCGGCCGCAGGATGCGGTGCGCTTCCTCCAGCGTGTCTCGCGGGTCGCTCAGGTGTTCGAGCACGTGCCAGATCACGATCTGGTCGAAGTGCCCTTCCGGGTAGCCGGCGTCGGCGAGCTTGCTCGCGATGCGGATCTCGGCGCGCGGATCGGCGCCGCGCGCGGCTTCCTCGCTGATCTCCAGGCCGTGCACTTCGAACCCCCGGTCCGCGAGCGCACCGAGGATCACCCCTCGGCCACAACCCAGGTCGAGGACGCGCGCGCCCGGAGCGAGGCCGCTCGACAGAAACCGGCTGTGACGCGCGGCGACCCAGCGCACCAGAGACTCGACGGCGGACTGGAACTTGCGACCCGGCTCGCCGTAGTATTCGCCCGGGTAGAGCGCCCGCACTTCCTCCGAACCCGGCATGGGATGGAAACGCCCGAGTCCACAGCGGCCGCAGACGACGACGCGCGGCGCGATGCCGCCGACCTCGAAGACAGGCCGGGCTTGCTCGCCTCCACAGGCAAGACACGGCGAGACGCGCTCCACCGCTCCGGCGGGGACCCGCCGCACGGGGCGGTCGTAGAGGTCCGCCAACACCTGCTCTCTTTCGGGCATGCGAGCGGCCGAGCGTGCGCGCCGGGCCTCCAAAGGTCAAGGGAGTGAACACCGGGCGGGGAACGACGCGGCCGCAGCGGCGCGGGGGCATCGCCCTCGCCTTCGGCTTTCTGGCGCTGTGCGCGGTCGCCGCCGCGATCGCGGTCCCGAACCTGCGCGCGCCGGGCTTGTACTACGACGAGGTGATCCAGGCGGAGCCCGCCGTGGAGTTCCTCGCCAAAGATGGCACCCCCCTCCAGATTCCAGGCGCGCGCAGTGTGTGGCTGTGCGGGCGTTGGTTCCCGGTGATGACACAGGCCTACATGGGGGCCCTCAAGAGCCAGGCCCTGATTCCCGTCTTCGCCCTGTTCGGTCCGACGCCCGAGAGCCTGCGCCTCGCCACGCTCTCCTTCGCCCTGCTCGGCCTGCTCTTCGCGCTGCTCTGGGCGCGCCTTGCCCTGGGGCTTCCGGTGGCGCTGGTCGCGGGCGCTCTGCTCGCCGTTGACCCGAGCTTCCTGTTCACGAGCCGCCACGACTGGGGCTCGTTTGCCCTCGGCTTCCTGTGCCGCTGCGGCGGCGTGTACTTCGTCACCAGCGGGTTCCGTCGCGGATCGCGCGGTCACCTTTTCGCGGGCGGGCTGCTGTGCGGGCTGGGCGTCTACAACAAGATCGACTTCGCCGTGTTCCTGGCAGCGGCGGGCGCGGCCCTGGCCTTGAGCGCTCCCCGCGCGCTGCTCACCGGGTTGCGCGCGCCGCCCCGCCCGGTGCTGCCGGCCCTGCTCGGCTTCGCCCTGGGCGCGGCGCCGGTGATGGCGGGCCTGGGGGGAGTCCTGTCCGCGCTGCGCGTCTTCGTCGCGGGGCGCCACGTGGGCAGCGTCGGCCTGCGCGAGAAGGCCGAGACCATCTTCACGATGCTCGACGGCTCGCACTTCCAACGCCTGATGCTGGCGGGCGGGAGCTTCGACGACGTGATGCGCGTGGAAGGGGCGACGTGGGGACCCTTCCCGTTGATCTTCCTCGCCAGCGCACTCTTCGTCGGCCTGCGCCTGCTGCGCGGCGCGATGCGAGGAGACTGGGATCGCGCCCACGCCTTCGTGTTGCTCACCAGCTTCTTCGTCCTGCTCGGCACCCTGCTCACCCCCCGCGCAGCGCGGATCCACCACGCGCTGAACGTCTACCCGTTTCCGCAGCTGCTGGTGGCGATCGCGTTGGTGACGCTGTGGCGCTCACGGGGCGCGGCGCGGCGCACCGCGGCGGTGCTCGCCACCGCGGCGGCGCTGGCGGGAAGTCTCAACGCGGACTTCGCGACGCTGCGGACGATCCGCGAGACCGGAGGCAAGGGGCGCTGGTCCGACGCTCTGATGGGCCTCGCGCGGGAGCTGCAAGGCCGCCCCGACACCGCGGTCGTGAGTCTCGACTGGGGCACCCGCTCGCCGCTGCGCTTCGTCGCGCGCGATCTCGAGGTCGACGAACCCATCTGGCGCTTGCGCCGACCGGCGGCACCCGGAGGCGGCTGGACGTTCTCCGGGTCGCCCCGGCACGTGTACCTGGTCTACCCCGAGGCGTACGCCGTATTCCACTACGGCGGCGCCTTCCTCGAAGCGGTGCGTCGGCTCCCGCCGGGCACCGTCAGCATCCGCACCCACGAGGACCGCAGCGGCGACCCGGCGCTGATCTCGGTACGCTTCGCGCGGGACCACCAGCTCGTCTACCGCAGCGGCGGATTCGAGGTGCGACTGCGATGAGCGCCGTCGAAATCCGCGGTCTGGATCACGTCGTGCTGCGCGTTGCCGACATGGAGCGCGCCCTGCGCTTCTACTGCGACGTGCTCGGCTGCGTGGAGGAGCGGCGCATCCAGCCGGTCGGCCTCGTCCAGCTGCGCGCCGGCTCGGCCCTGATCGACCTGCTCGACGCGACGGGCCCGCTCGGAAAACTCGGCGGCCCCCCGGCCGCCGAGACCGCGCGCAACGTGGACCACTTCGCCCTCCAGCTCGCGCACTTCGACGAGCAGGCGCTGCGCGCCCACCTCGCCGCCCACGGCGTCGAGCCCGGTGACGTGGCCGAGCGCTACGGCGCCCAGGGCATGGGCCCCTCCATGTACATCCG
>JAZFWH010000155.1:0-3177 GCA_036482635.1 Myxococcota bacterium | reverse complement strand
GAGTCGTTGCGCAGGACGACCGCCTTTGCGTGGAAGTTGTTCACCGCGATGTCCAGGTCGCCGTCGTCGTCGAGATCCAGATAGGCGGTGCTGCGCGAGTTCCCGGCGAAATCGGCGCCGCTCCGGGAAGAGACGTTCTTGAGCTTGCCGCCGTCGTTGAGAAAGAAGACGTTCGACTCCCGGCTGTGGTTGAATAGATACTCGTTGCTCGTCCCGTCCTGGTTGAAGCGCCTGTAGACCATCGAGAAGGTGTTGAAGTCGTTCGTGCCGTTGACCAGGTAGAGGTCGTCGTCGCCGTCGTGGTCGAAGTCGAGGAACTCGGCGTCCCAGGCCCAGCCGGTGGACGTCGAGCCGCGCTCCACGTCCGTCGAGGGCGCGTAGGCGATCAGGCGCCCCTGCTCGAGGCGCGACATGTAGAGCATGTCGGATTCCTTGATCAGCATGCGGGCCATCGCGCGCAGGTCGAAATCGACGGGCGTGTTCACGTCGGGGAAGCTGTACTTGCCGTCCTTCACCAGGGTGGCGAGGTTCGAAATGTAGATGTCGGGGTGACCGTCGTCGTTGAGGTCGGCAATTCCCACGTTCATCGAGTGGTATGCCTTGGTCACCCCCAGCGCCGGCGCTCGATCCTCGAACCTCCCGGATCCCATGTTCCTGAGGAACGCGTTCCGGCCGTAGTCGTTCGCCACGATGATGTCCTGGCGCCCGTCCCGATCGAAGTCGACGTGGGATACCGCCTGGGTCCAGCCCGTGTTGGCCGTACCGCTGCCCTCGGTCACGTCCACGAAACGCATGCCGCCCAGGTTGCGGAAGAGCTTGTTCGGCAGGGCGTTCTGGTTGTCGCGCTCGACGGTCGGAATCCCCCCGTGGAGGTAGTCCCCGAAGTAGCCGACATAGACGTCCAGGAGACCGTCGCCGTCGAAGTCGAAGACGGTCGCCGGCCCCCCCACGAGCCCTTTGCCGCCGAGACCCGAACCCGACGACACGTCCGCGAAGCGCAGGCCGCCGAGGTTCCGGTAGAGGCGGTGATCGTCGTCCACGTAGGTGATCAGGATGTCCTGACGCCCGTCGTTGTCGAAGTCCGCGATGATGGGATTGCGAGCCTCACCGTGCGAGCCGTCGGGGCGCAGTAGCCCGATTCCCGCCTCCTGGGTGACGTCGCTGAAGCGCCCATGGCCGTCGTTCAGCAGCAGGGCGTTGCCCGCTCCGCCCACGAAGAGCAGATCCACGTCCGAGTCGCCGTCGACGTCCTCGGCCGCGACTCCCCCGCCGGAGAAGGTGGGCGGGGTCTTGAGCTGCTTGTGGCGGAACTCGCCGAGCCACTTCGACGAGCGGTGGGTGAAGTCGACGGCCGCGGCAGCCGTCACGTCGGTGAAGAAGGCCTTCCCGCCGGGGCCCCCGGGTTCGCCGCGGGCGGACGCGATCCGGCTTCCCAGCGTGGCGGGCTCCGGCGCGGCGTGGTGTCGGCGGGCCCGATCGCGAATCGAGGAGGCGGCCTTCCCGAGGTCGCCGGGCAGGAGCCGGACGCTCTCGGTGTCCTGGCCGGCGGCCGAACCCGCCACACGGAGGAGCAGTACGCCGTACTGGGAGACGCCCTCGGCGAGGATCTCCGCCGCGAAGGGATCGGATGCGGTCGATTCCGGCGGCGCCGCGTGAGCCGCCCGCTGGAGGGATCGCCAGTGGATTCCGAAGTCGCGAAAGGAGTCGCCGTCGAAGGATTCGAGCGTGACCCGATCGTTCCCGGCGAGGCGGTGGAAGACGTGCACGTCTTCGAACTCGTCGATCCGATGCGGGACGAGCTGCTGGACGGCGGCGCTCGCGTCCTCGGCGCGGATCAGGCCATGCCCGGCCGCGCGGGCCCGCCGGTCCGCCTCGCGCAGGAGGTCCGCCGTGAAGGCGTCGAGCCGTGTCTCAAAGACGCTCACGAGCTGGCGGCGATCGCGGCGAAGAGGCGACAGGGGACGGCGCGCGTAGAAGCGGCTGATGTTGAAGACGAGGAGCGGGATCGGGTCGCGACCGTCCAGGTCGTTGTAGGCACGGTAGGCCGAGGTCTTGGCGTCGACGATCTGGTCGAGGAGCGCCAGCGACCGCGCACGGGCGTCGGCGGGCGCGGGCGGCTCCAGCGAGCGGGCGGAGTGGCCCCCCGGCGCGTCTTCGCCGAGATCCGGGAGGAGGCGATTCCACGCCGCCCGCAGCCGCGACCCGGTGATCTCGAACTCGCTTTCTTCCCGGGCGTCGCGATCGGCGAGGAGCAGCGCGCTCAGGGCGACGACGTCGAGCGTCTCCCGGAGCGCGTCGATGCTCTCGGGGGCCAGCTCGAGAAGCAGGTCGCCACCCGAGACCATGAAGTCCTGCGCAACCGCGAGGATCGCCCGCAGCGAGTAGGCGATCGAGGCGTACTGGGTCGCCCGGAGTTCCGGGATGAAGAGGACGGGGACGCCAGGGAATGCGACGCGCACCCGAGCGTCGGCACTCCGCTCCACTGCGACGACGTCGCCGAGCTCCCGTCGGAGGTGGTGCGGCCTCACCGTCGAGTCGCCCGCCTGCGCGGCAACCGCCGACGCCCGAGACCAGAGGCGGCGGACGAGTCGCTTCTTCAGCTCGACGTTCGCGCGGCGCGCCTCGGCGGAGAGCGGGGTGCCGAATAGGAAGTCCTCGAACCGGCTCGCCGAGGAGTGGCATCTGGCATCGTGGTCGGATTCCAGCCGCTCGATGGCCGAGAGGACGGAATCGGGCGACGCACCCAAGTGCAAAGCGGGAGCCGGTTCGCGCGAGGCGCTCAGTACGGGGTCCGCGCGGTCGGCCATCGCCGCCTGGTCACCCTTCCAGCTCGGGAGAAGAAGGGCGAAGACGACGGCGGCCAGAAGCGGCGCCGGAGGAGCGGCTTTCGAGAGGCCCTGGGAGGATCGACGCATCCGATGCTCGTTGTAGCGGGCGGGGCCGGGTCGCTGGACCCGCTCCGCCAGAGTAGACCGGCTCCCGCCGCCGCGCTCACTCGGTGGGCTGCTCTGCGCTCCTCGCTCCCCGCGCGGTCCGCTCGGGCAGCCGCATGGCGCGCAGCCACGGCTGATTGATCAGTCGGCGATAGCGCTCGACGAGCGTCTTTTGCTGCGCGTCGCTCAGAGCGGAGAGCACCTTGATCTTGAGCCCTCCGCGTGCCCGAATCGACACGGCGGC
>JAZFWH010000154.1:0-10758 GCA_036482635.1 Myxococcota bacterium | reverse complement strand
GGAGGGGCACCACGTCGTGTTCGCGACCCACCATCCCCTGATCACGGCGGGGCCCCACGGCGGCCACTTCACCTGGAGGCAGCACCTGTTCCCGCTCCAGGACTTCGTGCCCTGGCTGTGGCTCCCGCTGCCGGTGATTGGCTCGCTCTATCCCCTCTCGCGGCAGCTCGGTGTGACGGGCACCGACGTGACGAGCGAGCCGTACCAGAGGTTCATCACCGCGATCTACCGTGCCGCCACCCCGCGCGCGCCGATGGCCATCGTCGCCGGCCACGAGCACAGCCTCCAGGTGCACCAAGACGGGCTCGGCCTCTATTACCTGGTCAGCGGCGCGGGCAGCGCCAAGAAGGTAAACCGCGTCGAGAAAGAGAAGGGCTTCCGGGAGGGCTGGCTGAAGGTGGCCGCGGCGCTGCCCGGCTACATGCGGCTCGACGCCTACGCCGACGGCTCGCTCGGCGCCACCGTCTTCGCGCTGGACGTCGACGTCTTCCCGCTGGACGTGCTCGACGGCGAGGAGCTCCGCAGGCCGATCTACCGCACCTGCCTCGCAGACGGACCCCCGAAGAGGCCGCAGCTCCGCTGAGCGTCCAGGCCGGTGGCCCTGCTCAAAACGTCCCGACCTCGCCGGCGTCGATCTCTTCCAGCAGACGCTGGATGCGGTCCCAGACGGCGTCGATCTCGGCCCGGGTGAGCCCGAGCTGCAGCGTTCCGTCCCGGAAGACCACGCCCCGGTCGGGATCGAGGGGTTCGCCCAGCCGCACCCGATCCAGATCCCGTTCCTCATCGAGCTCGAATTGCACCAGCACCGCGAGGACATCGAGGTCATCGCGGTCCAGCTTGCGCAGCCGCTTCACGGATTCTTCTCGCAGCGCGGGAACCCGCAGGATGTGCCAGTTCGGAACGAACCAGTTGTAGAACATGCCTCCGAAGGCGACTCCGTTGTCCACCGCGAAGACCTGCCGGCGCGCGCGGTCCTTCGAGACGAGGAAGTTTCCGCTCCGCCCGTCCCGGTGCGCGATGAGATACGTCAGCAAGTTGAAGTTCGACATGAAGTAGGCGTAGCTGGGATCGACGAGGAAGCGCGACGGGTCGTAGATCAGCTCGGGAACCGTGACGTTCTTGATCCACAGCGACGCGATCCCACACACGCTGTCGACGCCCTCGAGGCTGGGTCGCGCCTCCGGGGCCTGGAACTCCTCGCGGTAGAGGGCCAGCGGGGGGCAGCGGGCTACCGAGGGCGGCACCAC
Source organism: Myxococcota bacterium (assembly GCA_036482635.1). Classification (GTDB taxonomy): domain Bacteria; phylum Myxococcota_A; class UBA9160; order UBA9160; family SMWR01; genus JAZFWH01. The sequence continues at coordinate 9,511 of JAZFWH010000154.1, read as the reverse complement.
GTAGTCCTCGGGGTCGAGGAAGTGGGGCTGGATCGCCCAGGCTGCGATCTCCTTGCGCGGCGAGTTGTTGATGCCGTCCAGCGTGCCGGGCGGAAGCTCTTTCCACTTCAGGACCAGTTCGACACCGGGCTCGGAGAAGCGCACCTCCAGCCTCGCGGCGCCGGTCAGGCCGGCTCCGGCGTGTTCGCGGGAGAGGACGTCGATCCGCTCGATGGGCGCTCCCGCCATCAGCTCGGCGGCCTCCTGCGGGGGAAGGGGCCAGTTCGGATAGGGATCGTCACCGTACGGCGAGGGCGCGCGCGCGAACGCCACGCTGCCGCGGTGCCGCGGCCCTGACGCCGAGCAGGCGAACGCCAGGGCCAGCCAGACAGCCAGCAGCGTGACGGCTCGGAATCCCAAGCGCGCCGGGCCGATTCGATCCACCAATCTATCTTGAAGCGAAACCGCTCTCCGCGTCAATCGGGTCGGCTGGCGCCTGGAGCGGCGTGCGCGGCGGCCCTGCGAAACCACTTCGTGGCCTCGCCATCGTCCTCGGGCACGCCATTGCCCTCGGCGTACATCAAGGCGAGGTCGAACCGCGCGTCCCGAAGGCCCTGCTCCGCGGCCTTGCGGTACCACCGGGCCGCCTCGGCATCGTCCTCCGCCACGCCCTCCCCCGCGTCGTACCTCATGCCGAGCTCGAGCTGGGCGTCTCCAACTCCCTGCTCCGCCGCCTTGAGGTACCGCGCCGCCGCTTCGGCCTCGTCGCGCGCCAGACCCCGGCCGCTGGCGTAGCGCGCGGCCAGGTCGAACGGCGCGTCGGCGTCTCCGAAGCGCGCGCGCCCACGGGTCCGGTCCACTTCGCTGCACGCGAGGCCGAACAGCGCGGCGCACAGCGCGAGAACGGAGAGCGCCCTGGGGAGCATCACGACCGGTTTCCGCTTCTCTGGCAGCTCGTTGGCTGCCAAGACCTGACAATCTGCCTCCGCCCACGGGAAGCGTCCAGGCCCTCCTCCCGGGCGGCTCCGGCCGAGCTTTCGACTACTCCTGATACAGCCAGGCGCCGGCCACGGTCGCGAGCGGAATCTCGACCAGCCCCCACCCGTTGGCGATCACCAGCATCCCGAGCGGGAACATGCCCATGGTGTGGTAGCTGACCGAGGCGAAGAAATAGACCAGGGTCCAGACCACCGCGCCGACGCACACGGCACTCTTCACGCCGGGCCCGAGCCGGGGTCGAGCGGCGGCGTAGAGCCACACCATCACGATTCCCAGCAGAAAGCCCATCACGACGAAGACCGCGGTCTGTGCGCCTCCGATCTGGGCCAGGCCGAGGGCACGCAGCGCGGCCTCGGTGTCCTCCTTGATCACGAACTCGTTGAGCAGGAACTCGCCGATGTTCAACACCAAGCCGGCCAACAGGCCGCCGAGAACGACTCGAGCGTAGTTGATCGTATTCATGTCCCACCTCCCAGCGGGGTTACACCGAGACGATACGCAACGACCCAAGCGCCCGCCGCCGGCGCGAGGGGGTCCGGGGTGACCTCCCCTCGTTCTCTAGGCCGCGCCTTCACCCTCCGATATCCTCTTCGCGACGGGGTGGAGGGCATTCTTCCACGGGGGAGAGACCATGAACATCTCACGCGTCCTGGCGGCGGGGACCGCCTCGCTGTTCTTCGCGCTTCCCGCAGCCGCGGAAATGACGCACTGCACGATCCACTACAGCCTGAGCGGCTGGTCGGCCTTCTACATGCGCTACGACGGCAGCGGCAGGGTGACCTGCGAGAACGGGCAACGCGCGAGCGTCGCCCTTCGAGTCAGGGGGGGCGGCGTGACTTTCGGAAAGTCGCAGATCGACAGGGGTACCGGCACCTTCTCCGAGGTCGAGGACATCAGCGAGGTCTTCGGCAGCTACGTCTCGGTGGGCGGCCACGCCGGAGCGACGCAGTCCGGCGAGGGCTGGGCCATGACCAAGGGACAGGTTTCGCTGGTGCTCTCCGGCACGGGCCGCGGCTTCGATCTCGGCTTCGCTTTCGCAGGCTTCACGATCACGCGCAGGTAGGCGAAGGCGAGCGGAGGTTCAGCGGGTTAGACGCTCTCGGCCAGGCCGGGGATGAAGAGCGGCTGCATCGCGAAGCGGGAGACGTCGGCCTCCAGCTCGGCGTCCGGCGGCGGGGCGTCGACCCTGCGCGCGGCCTCGAGGATGATCCGCAGCAGCGTGGCGTCGCTCGAGGAGTTGAGGAACAGCTCCGCTGGGCCGAGCGCGAAGCTCACGGCCCGGCCGATGGCTTCGGGATCTCGCAGGGGCTCGTACCAGCTGAAGCGACGCTGCGACTCGCCCTGCCAGCGGCGGCGCGCCACGGACTTGATGGTCTGCACGGCCACGCCGCGATCGCGACACACGGCGACCAGCGCCTCGAAGTCCGCCGCGTAGGCGGGCTGGCGCAGCGCCGTGAAATTGTACGGCAGGAGCACCGAGTCGAACGGGAAACGCTCGAGACTGCGGCGGTGCATCGCCGCGACCCGCGTGCCGTGGCCCGTCACGCCGATGAAGCGCACAAGGCCCTGTTCGCGCGCCTCCACCAACGCTTCGAGTGCGCCCCCGGGACCGAGCGCCGTCTCCCACTCCCGCTCGTCGACCAGGTTGTGGAGCTGGATCAGGTCGATCCGCTCGACGCCCATTCGGCCGAGCGAGCGGCCCAGGCTCTCGCGCGCCCCCTCGGCCGTGCGCTCGGCTGTCTTGGTGGCCAGGAAGAAGTCCTCCCGGTGGCGCTGCATCCAGGGCCCGAGCCGCAGCTCGGCGTCGCCGTAGGCAGCGGCCGCGTCGATGTGATTGATGCCGTACTCCAGCAGGATCTCGAGCAGAGCGTCCGCCTTCTCCTGGCGCATCGATCCCAGCGCCGCAGCGCCAAAAATGACCCGGCTGCTGGCGTGCCCGGTGCTTCCGAAGGGCGCCCTGGCGATCACGCCTCACCCCGCTCGCGCGCAAAATCGAAGAGTCGGGAGGCGGGCAGGCCCCGCCTGCGCCGGGAGCGTCGCCGCTGCCACTGGTAGGCCACGGCGGCGCCCACGAGCAGCAGCGTCCCCGGGATCCAATGCTGGTCGATGAAGCCAAGCACGGCCAGGATCGGCTCGCGCAGCCACTCGGCGAACGCCAGCAGAAGGATCACCCGGAGCGTGAGCCCCAGGGCGACCAGGGCGACGAAGCGCGGAAACGGCATCCCCGAAGTTCCGGCAAGGGTACTCACCGTGGGGCCGGGCATCAGGAACACGACAGCGTGGGATGCGCGCCGGAACAGCCCTTCGATCCAACGAACGAAGCGGCCGGCGCGCTCTGCGCGGGACTCCAGCCAGACGATGCCCGCCGGGCCCAGCGCCTTGCCCAGCTGAAAGGAAGCCAGGTAGAAGAGCATGCGGCGGCCGACCGCCACGGCGACGAAGGCGAAGGGATCGACTATCGGAGCCACCAGGATCAGGTGCCGTCCGATCGGACTCAAGGCGATCAGCAGCAGGGGGTGGTGGTTTACCAGGTAGAGGGAGGACAGAAAACCGATCAGCCCGCCGGTGCCCAGCACCGCGAGCACCGACAAGGCCCGCCGCGCGTTCTTCCGATCGCGCTCTCCCAAGCCGGCGTCGATCCCCAGAGGGGTCCCGCCGGACGCTTCGTCGCGCGCGATCGGATGGGTCGCCATCTCCGCCATCTGGCGCCCGACCGTCAGGCCGCGCCCTTCTCGATGAAGTGCCTCGCCAGCTCGAAGCGGTCGTTGCCAAAAAACATGCGCTCGCCGACGAAGAACGTGGGCACGCCGAACACCCCGCGCTCGATGGCGGCGCGCGTGTCCTGATCGAGCCGCCCCGCCAGGTCGTCGCCGCGCGCCACCTCGAGGGCGGCGTCGGCGTCGAGGCCCGCGCCCTCCAGCAGGCCACGCACGACCGCGGGGTCGTCCACCGGCCGCGCCTCGGCCCAGCGGGCCCGGTAGGCGGGGTAGTGGAAGTTGCGGAAGACGCCGCGCTCCCGGGCGACCAGCGCCGCCTGGAGCAGCAGTCGCGTGTCCGGCCGGCGACTCCCGGCCTGGAGCGAGAGCTCGGCTCCCACCAACTCGGCCCAGGCGCGCAAGTCGGAGACGTACCAGCGCTGCTTGCGCTCGCCCGGCGGAAGGCCTTTCTCGCCCTTGCTCTCGCCGAGGTCGGCGAGTCGCACGGGGCGGAAATCGATCTCGGCGCCCAGGTCGTGGAAGTAGGACTCCACGCGGCAGCTGGCCAGATACGCCCAAGGGCACGCGTAGTCGAAGTAGAAGGGGATCTTCACGTTCGGAGGCCTCCCAGTGGTGTCGAGCGGACGGGCGCGACGCGCCCCTCTGCGCGGGCTTCAAGGTTGTGCATGGCCCGTTCCAACAGCCTCTGCACCGTGCCCTGGAATATGCGGCCGGTCACCCGCAGCAGAATGCCCGGGTGCGTGGCCAGGGTCCAGCGGACCCGGGTGCCGACCTCGCAGTCTTCGAGCTCCGTGCACTCGAGCTGGGCCTTCGCGAGCGGGGCCGTGGAGCGGTCGATGCGGTAGGCCCAGCGTCCGCCGTCCTCCCAGGCCAACATCGTCTCCTCCATGCGGAAGCCCCCGACCTCCGCGACCCGGGTGGTGCCCACCCCGTAGGGCGGATCACCGAGGTAGGCGGCGGAGCGGACACCCGGGAACCACTCGGGCCAGCTGGGGGCATCGACGATCGCGTCCCAGACTTCTGCGCGCGGCAGGGCGACCTCGCACCCCACCACGTAGACCCGGGGCGCGCTCTCGAGGAAGTCGAGCTCCACCTCGCGCAAGTTGAACCACATGGCCACTCCCCGGCGCCGATCTGCGCAGAGCTTACCGATGCGACAGGCGATTGCCCGAACTCGCGCTCGAGGTCGATGCGCGCCGCCTCCGCGCCGCTGCGACTGCCGCCGCGATCAGCAGTGCCGGGAGGAGCGCGAGCCCCCCCATCGAGAGGGCGGGCACCCTCTCGATGGGGAAGTCGCTCGCATCGTTCGGGTCGGTTCCCGCCAGCACCTCCTCGCCGTCCTCGAAGCCGTCGCCATCGCTGTCCGGATTCAGCGGGTCCGTGAAATAGGTGCCGACCTCCTCGATGTCGGTGAGCCCGTCGCCGTCGTCGTCCGCGTCACAGGCGTCGCCCAGGCCGTCGCCGTCGAGGTCCTCCTGGCCCGGGTTCGCCACCAGAGGGCAGTTGTCGCAGGCGTCGCCCAGCAGGTCGCCGTCCCCGTTGAACTGGTCCCCGTCGGCCACCGACGGGCAGACATCACACGCGTCCCCGAAGTCGTCCCCGTCGCCGTCGGCCTGGCTGGCGTTCGCCACGGCGGGGCAGTTGTCCGCGTAATCCAAGTCGCCGTCCGCATCGAAGTCGTCGGAGAGGTTGGTGACGAAGTCGATTCCGCTCGCGGTCGCACCCGCCGTCACGGTGACCACGGTCCGCAGTGTCGGATCGTCCGTCGCACTCTCGCCGGCCCCGTTGTAGTACTCGGGCTGAAATCCCGAATCGAACGGACCGTTGGCCTGGATCTGGCCGAAGGCGAATGGATTCGGCGTCTGGCCGTTCACCGGCTCGAGCAGCACGTAGTAGGAGCCCGGGGACAACCCGGTGATCACGTAGCCGCCGTCTCCGACGCTGGCGCCCGACTCGTCGACGCGACCGACGTCGGACATGCGGCCGCGCACCGGAACGCGCGGCGCTGCGACCGACAACGCGTGGACGTACGCACCGCGCGCGCCGGTGCTCGGGCTCGTGCCCAAGAAGACGCGCCCGGAGATGGCCCCCAGGGACGTGGGCGGTGTGGCGGAGACGGCGGGGTAGTGGAACTGCACCCCCATCACGTCGTCCGGCTCCAGGGAGCGCATCGGCAGATTGAAGACCGAGGGGAACAGGGTCGCCTTGAAACCGGAACTCGACTTGGTACTCAGGTTCGCGAGGGTTCCCTGGAGTGGGCTGTGGTCCAGGCCCAGACAGTGCCCGATCTCGTGGGCCGCCACGCTCTCGATGTCCCGTGTGCCCCCGCCTCCGCCCACCGAGAACGCGAAATCGTCGCCGTTGAAGACGATGTCGCAGTCGAAGATGATGCCGTCGCCCGTGTTGAAGAAGAAGAAGGTGGCGGCGATCGTGCTCGAACCGAGCGTGTTCAAGGTGTCCGTCTCTGCGAAGTAGATCTTGTGCCGCGGCATCGGAAAGTCCGCCTGCACGCCGCTGGTGCCGTTGAAGCTGCCGAGCTGGGTCACGCTCGAGGGACACAGGTCGAGGCTCGTCTCGGGGATGCCCGCTGCGGGCGCGTCCCAACTGTCGAAGGCCGTGAGGATCGCGTCGGTCCCGTCGGAGGCCGGCGTCAAGTCGGCAGAGCCGTCCACGTCGATCTCGAAGGTGATCTTGCTGGAGCCCGAGCAGCCCATCTCGGCGGGGTCGAGCCGAACGCGCAGGTCGGCGCCGAAGACCTCCTCCACGAACGCGTGGGCGGCAGGCGCCGCCACGAGGCAAACGGCCGCGCCGAGCACGGCGAGCGACCGCGCGCTCGCGCAGCGCTTCACCGCAGCGCCCTCAGGCGCCCGATCACCTCGTCGAGCGGCAGGGGCGGAGGGCGGCGCTCCGGCACCGTCCCGGGCGGGATCGGCTCGCCGTGAGCGCCCCAGGCGAAAGCGGTCGGCTCCACCACGTCGATTCCGCGCACGCGGTCGCGCCGGATGGGCAGCTTGCCCTGGTAGAAGCCCACGGTGCGCAGCTCGCCGGGCCGGCCGGGCTCGGCGAGCACCAGCACGCGCTCACCCGTTCGGTAGGCAGGGGCGCCGGGGGCGCGCATGCCCACGTTCCCGACCACGCCGCCGGGTACGACCAGCGTGACGCGCCTGCCCGCGCGACCTTTGACGGCCCGCTCTACGCGCAGGCGGACTTTCGTCTCGATCAGACGATGCGCTTCATCCCAGCCGGCCTCGCTGCTCTCGACGGTTGCCACGAACACGTCGCTGGCGGCCCGGCCCATCTCCTCGAGGGTGAGCGGAACGACGCTGGCGGCGCGTGCGGGGGTGCTAGCGGCCAGTCCGCCCGCCGCCGCGAAGACGAGGGCTGCGAGCAAGCGCGCACCACAACGAAGGGCGATCGGCATCTCTGGGGGGACCTCGCGCGGACTCCGAGCTCCCCACGCTTCGCACCCGTCGGCCAACCGTCAAGAGCCCCGAGGGGCAGGGCCGCGGGGCGGCGCTTCAGCTCGACGCAGCCTCCCCTTCGCGCGGCAGTCCGACCAGCTTGCGCGCCATGATCAGCCGCTGGATCTGCCCGGTGCCCTCGACGATGTCCATCGCCTTCACGTCCCGGAAGAGCTTCTCGATCAGATGGTCGCCGCGGGCGCCCACGCTGCCGAGTAGCTCCATGCCAAGGCCCGCCACCTCCTGGGCCACGCCGGCGGCGATGGCCTTCGACATCGACGCTTCGACGATGTTCGGCCGCTCCCGGTCTGCGAGCCAGCCGGCGCGCAGGCACAGCAGCCGGGCCATGTGCAGCTTGCGGCCCGCGTACTCCAGTCGGTCTCGCACGCGGGAGTCGCCCAGCAGGCCGTGCTCCCCCGCGAACGCCAGCGACGCGTCCAACGCCGCGCGCCCGATCCCCACCGAGTGAGCGGCGATGATCGGCCGCCCCGCGTTGAAGGTGCGCATCGCACCCTGGAAGCCCGCGCCCTGGCGGGTACCCCGCTCACCGCCCAGCAGGTTGGCGGCTGGAACGCGGCAATCTTGCAGCGTGAACGAGGTCGACTCGTACGCCCTGAGCCCCATCTTCTGCTCGACCTTGAAGCCGCCCAGACCCGGCGTCCCGCGCTCGACGAAGAACGCGCGCTGGGCCGCGCGGCCACGCGCCGGGTCGAGCGTCGCCTGCACCAGGATCCAGTCTGCGCGGCTCGCGTTGCCGATGAAGCACTTGGCACCGTTCAGGATCCAGTGCTCGCCGTCGCGACGGGCCGCGGTGCGGATCGCAGCGGCGTCGGACCCCGCCCCCGGCTCCGTCATCGCGAAGCACGCCCAGCGCGGCCGGTCCGGCTCCAGGAACGGGCCGAGGAAGCGCTCCTTCTGCTCCGGCGTGCCGAGGGCCAGGACGTTCGGCTCCGGCAGGCCCGGGCCGGGGTTCGCGACGCCAACGCCACGGTCCCAGTAGGCGGACTCCTCGTTGAGCCGCAGCGCGAGCAGCGTGGCGCCAGGCAGCAGCTTCTGGGATGCCGCGCGCGGACCCGGCCAACGCGTGCGCCCCTCGCCGCGCCGCACGAGCGCCACGAAGTAGGGATGGTCGGGCGGAATCGCTCGGCTCAATCGATCGGCCTCGAGTCCTACCGGACGCACCTCGGTCCGCCCGCGCTCGCGGGTCTCCTCGAGGCGCTCGCGGGTCGCTTTGTCGACGGCGAAATCCATCAGGCCGGCTCCCCGTGCGACAGCGAGACCGGAACGCCACCCGCGCAGAGCGCCTGACCGGCCGCCTCGCGCGCGGCGCCGATACCCCCGAGCCCCAGGCCGAGCGCGCTCGCCTCGCGCATGTACTTCTCCGCCGGGTAGTCCCGCATGAAGCCGTGGCCGCCCAGGATCTGCACTCCGTTGGGGCCGACGAAGCGCGACGCCTCGACCGCCTCGGCAAACGCGGCGGCGGCGGGCGCTTCGCAGGCGAGCGAGCGATCGACGCGCCAGGCCGCCTCGTGCAGGAGCAGGCGGGCGCCGTCGACCGCCGAGTGCATGTCCACGATCAGGAACGCCAGGGCCTGGTGGTGGGCGATCGGCCGGCCGAAGGCGACGCGTTCCAGCGCGTAGCCCCGGGAGAAGTCAGACGCCTGACGCAGGACGCCGACGATCAGCGAGGCGACGTAGAGGCGCGCTCGCGCCAGGGCGCGGCCGGCGCCGGCGGCGTCGCTCCAGCGCGCCGCGATCGGCGCGCCGCGCAGTCGAAGCTCCGCCGCGCCCGCAGCGCGCAGTCCGCTACCCGGCAGCGGTTCCGCGTGTATGCCCTCTCGGACCACCACCGCGCCGTCGCGCGCCAGCACCACCAGCAGCTCGACCCCGTCCGCCGGCACCCACGCGACCCGGCCCGACAGCCGCTCGCCTTCGATCTCGAGCTCCGCGTCGCCGGCCGTCACGAGCGCAGCTCGGCCCGCTCCGGCCTCGCAGACTGGAAGCGCGAACTCGCGCAACGCGTCCTCGCCGCCCAGCTCGAGCAGGGGATAGAGTGCGGCGCCCAGGGGATCGAGCGCCAGCGCGCTGCCGGCGTCGCCGGCCCCGAGCTCCTCGTTGACGAGCGCCCGCGCCAGCGCGCCGAGACCGGCGCCACCCAGCGCCGCCGGCAGCTCGAGCGCCGCCAGCCCGATCTCCGCGTACGCCGCGCGCGCGCGGTCGTTGGGACTGCGCGCCGCCTCGAACTCGCGCGCGTGCGGCGCCAGCTCGTCCGCGGCGAAGCGGCGCGCCGTCTCCACGAGCAGCTCGAGCTCGTCGCCCGGCTCCAGGTCGAACATGCCGCGCCTCGTATTCCCG
>JAZFWH010000153.1:0-4795 GCA_036482635.1 Myxococcota bacterium | reverse complement strand
ACGACGCGCTTCGTGCGCAGGCCGGGGACCGAGCTCGCGGCCTCGGTCAGCCGCGTCTTTACTTCGTCCTCGCTGACGGTCGTGACGCAGCCCGCGGCGAGCAGCACCCACGCGGCAAGGCCCACTTGGATCGCACGCCGGGAGATCGGGATCCGCACGTCGCTCCGGGGCGGGGCACGGGCCGCGAGAGTCGCGACGCGGGACCACGCACTGCCTTCCGACCCGTTTATCGGCGCTGGCAGAAGGCGACTTGACGCGCGGGCCCGCGGCCTCGGTCTAGTCCGCTGTGCGCAGCCAGACGAGGGTGGCGCCCCAGCCACCGCGCTCGGGCGGCGCGTCGGCGAAGCGCTCGACCCGCGCGTGTCGCGCCAGCAGGGCGTGCACGCGCCCGCGCTGCACGCCGTGGCCCCGGCCGTGGATGAGCCGCACCTCCTGGAACCCGGCCTCCACGGCCGCCTCCAGGTAGGCGTCCACCACATCCGGGACTTCCGCGGGCCGGAAGTGGTGGAGGTCGAGGGCCTCTTCGATGGGGATCCTGACCGGCTCGGGGAAGGGGCAGTCGTCTTCGCGATCGGTCATCGGTCCTCCCCGGGCTCGGCAGTGCGCAATGGGTGTGCAGCTGTGCGAGCCGTCTGCCGATGCTTGTATCCAGGCGCGAGCGGCGGGTCAAGCTCGGCTTGCCGAGGCGATTTTCGCGTGCGAATCTGGGCACGTGGCCCGCTCGTGCGAGGTCGGTGGAGCGGGACGATGCCCGATGCGTAACGTAAAGCTCGCAACCGTTGCGTTCGCAGCCGCCCTGGTGGTGGTCATCGTCCTGTCGGACCTGGGATACGGGCCTCGGCTCTTCGGCTTCGTGAACTCGATCCCCGGCGGCGACCACACCGGCCATTTCTTCTTGATGGGCATGCTCTCGTTCCTGGTGAACCTGAGCCTTTCCTGCGCGCGCTTTCGCGTGGCCGGTTTGGGCATCCTCAAGGGCACCGCAATCGTGTTCGCGATCGTGACGTTGGAGGAACTCTCCCAGCTCTTGTTCCCGGCCCGCAGGTTCTCCTACACCGACCTCCTCTTCAGCTACGCGGGCGTGCTGGTCTTCGGCTGGCTGGCAGCCGGTCTTTTCTCGAGATCGCGATCGGAGCTGGCGCCGTCCGGGTAGAGATCCTCGAGCATGGGACGCACGCGCTTTCGTCTTCTGACCGGCTCGCTCGGCGTCCTCGCCGCAGCGCTGCTGGGCGTTGCCGTTCATGTCCCGAGTGGAGGCGTTGGCGTCAACGACCGCAAGCCAACCGGGGAATGGGACTTCGGGGGCTGGGATCGGCTGCTGGTGCCCGCCCGGGGTCCGTGTTGTACGGGCTTCTACCTGGGTCGGGTCGACGGCGTCGCTTGGGCGATTCGCGCCGACCACGCGGGGCCAGGCACAACGCCCAAGCTCTACGAGAGCGGAGACGTCTACGCCCAGGCTGCCTCGATTCCGTGCGTGCATCCTGCAAGCGGCGCGGCGGGGCTGAAAGGTGGCGTCGATTGCCGCTTGATCCAGCTGAGTGCCCGACCCGGCGGACCGGAGCCCCCCGACCTGCCCCTGTTCCCGATCCTCGACCGCGCGCCGATCCCGGGTGAGTCGGCTCTGGTGGTGGGAAACGGCAAGAAGGCCGTCGAGAGAGGCGAGTACCGCCAGCACGAGATCGACGCGAGCACGTACATTCCGCGCCGTCGCATCATCGGACGGCACTGCGCCGAGCCCGGCATGCGTTACACGAGCTGGCCGCTGGACAAGACGCTCATCCCGGCGCCCTGCTGCACCGGACGCGCAGTGGGAACCGCCGCCTGCGCCGCCGAGATTCCGGGTGTGCCGTTCGTGGGCATGGCCGTCACCGCCGCGCGAGGCGTCATGTTCTGGGGCACCGCGCTGGTGGATTACTCCGTCTTCGACCACCAGCTTCGCTGGAAGTCCGGCATCGAGAACCCGTATCCGCGGGGCCGACCCTGGCCGCCCGGGCTGGTGCGCTGGCAGCCGCCGCCCTGGGAGCCGGCGGCGAAGAATCCGTATCCGTCGTCCCAGGGCCACGGCGATTCGTCGGCAATGGTCTTCGTCAAGGCGGACGGCGTGTGGAAGCTCGCTGGCACCGCCTCGAGGCCGGGTGCGGGGCCGAGCTTCTACTACCTGCGGGAGCAGCTGCTCGGGATCATCCGGGGCGAGGGCGGGCTGTGACGCCCCCGACCGGCGACCCCCGGGCCCGGGTGCCAGGCAGCGCACTGCGCGCCGTGGACGACGCACCGCTCGCGCGGGGGCTCCAGCTCTTCGCGCTGTTCGGCGTCGCCCTGGCGTCGCCGCTCCTCGACCTGCTGGCGCGCAACCCCGGCTTCCTGGTCGCCCACCGCGCGACGCCGGCGGAGATCGCCACGCTCGCCGCCGCGCTGCTGCTCCTGCCCGCACTCCTCGCGTGGCTCGCGGAAGGCGCGCTGGGGCGGCTGAGCCGCGCCGCCGCGCGGGCGCTTCACCTGCTGCTCGCGGGCGCTCTCGCCGCCGCCTTTCTCGCGCCGGCACTCGGACGTTTGCCGTGGCTACCCGGCTGGCTCGTGTTGGCCGCCTCGGCGCTGGGCGGTGCGGTGCTGTCGCGCGGTCTGGCGCGGCGGCGCGCGGTGCGCGGGTTCGTCGCCTTCGCGGGCTTGCTGCCGCTGGGCGCGGCCCTCGCCTTCTTCGCCAACGACGCGATCGGGCGGCTGATGCGTCCGGGGCCCGACGCGCGCGGGGCGGCACTGGAGCTCGCGCAGGGTCCGCCCCTGGTGGTGGTGATCTTCGACGAGCTACCGACCACGTCGCTGCTGGACCGGCACGGGGAGATCGACGCGGAGCTCTACCCGAACTTCGCCTCGCTTGCGGAGCAGGCCACCTGGTTCCCACACGCGACGACGGTGGGCTCCTCCACCAACGCCGCCGTGCCCGCGATCCTCACGGGCCGCTACCCGCGCCCCGGCGCTCTCGCGAACCACCGGGATCACGCGATCAATCTGTTCTCGTGGCTCGCCGGCTCCTACGCGATGCGGGTCCAGGAGGCGCGCACGCACCTCTACCGGCCGGCAGACGCAGGCGCGCAGTCCGCGAGTGGGGTGGCGGCCGGCTTGGGAGCGGTCGCATCGGACCTGTGGATCCTCTACCTGCACGTGCTGGCGCCCGACGACCTTTCCTGGCTCCTGCCGGACGTGTCGGGCACCTGGAAGAGCTTCGGGCGGGATGCGCCGGCCGTCGCCGGGGAGGGCGACCGGAAGCGGGCAGGGGAGGGAGCCGACCGGGCGCAGGAGTTCCTGCGCTTCGTCGCCTCGATCGAGGCCTGCGAGACGCCGTGTCTCTACTTCGTGCACGCGATGCTCCCGCACCGGCCGTGGCAGTACACGCCGTCCGGGCGGCGCTATTTCCCGGTCGCCGTGCCCGGCTTGCACGGCGAGCAGTGGGGCGAGGCGGAGTGGTGGCTCGTGCAGGGCTACCAGCGCCACCTGCTACAGCTCGTCTTCGTGGATCGGCTGCTCGGGAAGCTGGTCGGGCGACTGAAGCAGGTCGGCCTCTACGAGCCCGCGCTGATCGTGGTGGTGGCCGACCATGGCGTCTCGTTCTGGCCGGGCCAGTCGCGCAGGAAGCTCGAGCGAACCGATCACCCCGAGGATCTGTTGCGGGTGCCCTTGTTGCTGAAGCTTCCGCATCAGCGGGCCGGCGCCGTCGTGGAGAGGCCGATCGAGACGGTCGACATCCTGCCCGCGATCGCTGCGGTGCTGGGCGCGCCGCTACCGGAGCCGGTCGACGGCTGCTCGGCCCTGGACGCGAGTTGCCCGGAGCGACGCACGTTGACGGCCTTCGGTGACGAGAGGCGGCCGATCGAGGTGCCGCTCGACCTGCACAGTCGCTCCGCGACCCTCGACTGGAAGTTCGAGCACTTCGGCTCGGCGACTGGCATCGAGGCACTCTTTCGCATCGGGCCCTACCGGGAGCTGGTGGGACGCAAGGCAGACACTCTCGAGATCGCGGCCGCCGCGCGACTCCTCTTCGAGGTCGACGCCACACTGTGGGCGCAGGTGCGCTCGCGACCGGAGCGCTTCGCCGCCACGCGTCTGGCGGGGCGGCTCGTCGCTGGACAGCGGGCGGGCGAAGCCCCGTACGTCGCCGTCGCGACGCGCGGCATCATTCGCGCCGTGGTGCCCGTGCTGCGCGATCGCCGGGGAGTGCCCAGGTTCTCGGCGCTGCTTCCGGAGGCGAGCTTCCGGGGCGATCCGCGCGAGCTCGAGCTGTTCGCGGTGGGCGGATCGCCGGAGCGGCCGCAGCTCAACCGGGCCCGGGTCCGCCCCCGGCGCTCCTGAGCTCGCGTCGCGAGCGGTGGCGTGGGTCAGCGCAGCCAGCCGGGCAGGCAGCCGGGACGACACTTGAGTGAAATCAATGGGTTACGGCGTTTTCAGGCCGCGCGCTTTCCTCACCATCCCCAGGCATCACCACCCCGTCCGGCAGCCTCGCGTCGCCCCCCGTGCCCCACGCCCAGGAACGTGGGGCACTAGGGGCGGCATTCTGAGGCTGGCGCTGCCCTGAGGCCCCACGGACCCGCCTGCCGGCCAGACTTGTGCCGCAATCTCGCCGCGGGGGCTGGAGAGCCCCGATAGACGGGGAAGGCGGCGGCGGGAATCGAACCCGCGTCCCCTTTTCTATTTCTGATTTGATTTTAATAGCTTCTGAGAACGTTGGTAAAGTGTGAACTCGTTGTGAATTCGACCTTCGTTCTCGGTGCCGTCACCTAGGACTGGGCTCAAACCGGCGACC
>JAZFWH010000152.1:0-2004 GCA_036482635.1 Myxococcota bacterium | reverse complement strand
GCATGTCTCAGCGGAGCGCCGCGTCAGCGACCCGGACGGACCCCTGTTCGTGAACCCTGACCCGCAATCGAAGACAGGCTGGTGGTCGGATACGGGTCTGCGACGGGTCTGGTACACGGCCTGCCGGAAGGTGGGCGTCCGGGTCAGCCTCTACGAGGGGACGAAGCACACCCTTGGGACCGCGCTCAAGGCGGCCGGCGAGGATGACCGGGTGATCGCGATGCTCTTCGGGCACAGCGACACGAGAAGCGTCGAGCCCTATGCCAGGGTCCAGACCACGACCGTTCGCAGCGCTGTGAGCCGCCTGGCGCGCCGAAAGGGCGCTGAGGATGTGGATGCGCTGTGAATTCGCAAAGGGACCGAACGCGCGAGAGCGCGTCTAGACCCCGATTTCGAGGGTTATTTGGTGGAGGCGGCGGGAATCGAACCCGCGTCCGCATGGCGTCCAGCCAGCGCGTCTACGTGCGTAGACTCCGAATCATCTCAGCACGGGCTGCCTCGAAGTCAGGGCGACCCGAACCCAGCTCCAGTTGTTCTCGCCTCCGGCTCGTAGGAGCGGCGTTCCGGAGACCAGCCCTCTGATGACGCCCGCGACCCGCTAGAAGGCGTCACGGACGGGCGTCGCTACTCTAGTTTCAGCTAGGCAGCGATGGCGTAGTTGTCGTCGGCAGTTATAGCTACCAACATTGCCGCCTGTTTTGCGACGGTGCGACGACGTCGGCACGCAGCGCTCGCCTTCGACCACCCGTCGAAGCCGATCGCCCCCGTAAATGGAAGGGTAAGTCGCGGGGCCCCGCGCGCAAACTGCCGCCCCGCAAGCGCTTCCGGGGACGCGGCGAGCCGCTGCGGCGGCTCGGGCTAGGGCTTGCGGCGCGAGCGGGCCAGCGCGGCCAGGCCCAGGCCGAGCAGGGCCAGCGAGCTGGGCTCGGGGATGATCACCGCCATCGGGTCGTTGACGAAGCTCTCGCTGCCGCCCCCGGGGAACGCCTGCACGTGCAGGCCGATGCGCAGGTCCCCGTTCATCAGGTCCGCGACCACGTCGTCCAGGTCCCGGCCGACCAGCAGGTCGAAGAGGATGCCCAGCGTCTCGCCGGTGCCGACCCCGTTCTTCCGCGCGGCCGGGTCGGAATCCGCCAGGAAGGTGTCCGTCACCAGGAACGGGGGGTCGATCCGGTTGCCACCCGGCAGGTTGCCCGGCGAGGCCCCCTGGCTGAAGTCGACGCCGCCGTCGCCGCTCCCGTCCCCGAGGGCGTCGTCGTCCTTGTCGATCAGGCCCGCCAGCCGGATGAGCGTCCCGTCGTCGAAGTAGACGTCGGTGATCGCGAAGGGACCGGAGCCCTGGTTCATGAAGGTAAAGAGCACCTGCTCGGTGCCGACGTCCTCGACCAGGACCGAGAGCTGCGCCTCGCCGGCCGCGCAGTCGCCCGCGTCGTTGAAGGTGATGCAGTCGAAGCCGAGGCTGGCGGGCAGCGCCAGGGCGGCCGCCGGGGCGGACGCCAACGCAGATCCTCCCAGGAGAGCCGCCAGCCAGTAGAGAACCCTTCCGCTTCCCCTCGCCACCGTGCGCTCCCCTCGGGGCTCCAGGTCGTGGCCCCGCGCCGGCAAAAGAAAAGGGGACCGCGCCGGTGCGCCGGTCCCCTTCCCCAAAACGCGAACGGGGATCGCCGCGTGGCGATCCCCTTCCCACGGAGACTTATACCACCAAGTGCACTGGAGTTGCCACCCGCTTGCCTACTCCTTTTTAGAAGCGCGAGAGGCGCACCGGCACGGCGTCGCCGCGGTCATCCACCAAGCCGAGCAGCCACTCCGCCCACCCGTAGCGCCGGGCCATCGCCGTGTTGATGCGCTCGCGCTGCTCGGGCATCGGCACCGCCCGGTAGTGCTGCAGGCGCGAGCGGCGCTCGAGCTCGACGTCCGGCCGCTCGACCACGCGCTCGAGCCAGGCGCGGTCGGGTCGCACGGCGCGCACCCACAGCCCGCCGCCGTCTTCGACCAGCCACAGGG
>JAZFWH010000151.1:0-4485 GCA_036482635.1 Myxococcota bacterium | reverse complement strand
TCGCGGTGGCGATCGCGGGCCGCGTCGCCGTGGCGCTGGCGGACGCCGTCGCCGGACGGCGCGGCCTGCCCGGGCGCTCGGGCGCCGAGCGGCGGGTGCCGGCCTTCCTGGCCCTCTTCGCAAGCGGGTACGCGGCCGTCGCGTGCGCCAGCCCACTGGTCTACGAGCGCTATTTCGTCGTGCTGAGTCCGCTGGTGACAGCCATCTTCCTGCTCGATGCGTTCGCGCTGACCCGGATCGCCGCCGCCCGGGCCCCGCTCTCGAGATGGCGGCGCCCGCGTCTCGCCGTGGCCTGGGCGCTGGTCGCCATCGCCCTCGCCAGCCTCGCGCCGCGCGCATCCGATCTGCGCGGGCGCCTGGCGGAGATTGCCCGGCCCTACCGCGGTCCGCTGGACTACGCGATCGAGCAGATCGTGGCGGAGTACGCCCGACCTGAGGACCTGGTGATCGCCACCAACTACGGCGCGCACGCTTATATGTACTACCTGGGGAGCCATGTCATCGTGGGGCTGAGCCTCAACAACATCCGCCACGACCGGGAGCTGGTGCCCGACGTGGTGATTCCCAGGCGCCGCTGGCCGCGGGGGCTGGGAGAGCTGAAGCGCTTCCTGGATCGCGCGGAGTATCGGAAGGAGACGCTTCCGGTGCGGGACATCCATTTCAACAACATCCCGGCCCTCTCCCGCTCGCGCACCACGCCCGACCGCCATCGCTTCCGGACGCCGGCGAGTGCGGGTCCCGACGACGGCTTGGAGGTCTACCTCCGGGTGGTCCCGAGCGGAGGCGCCGAGTAGTCGAGCTCGGCGGGTGTGCCGTTCGCGGAGAGGACGAAGAAGCGGACCTGGCGCTCTCCCCCCGGCCCGAGCGAAGCGGAGGGCAGCTCGACGCGAAAGCCGCAGCGCTCGCCCTGCGGCGCGCCTGCACGCTGGGCGGCTTCGGGGCAGTCGCTCGTGACGGGGGCGGCGCTGGCGAAGCGCCCGTCCACGAAGGTCAGCGCGGCCGCGGGTGTCAGGTTGCGCTCGGTGTCGATGGCCCAGCCCTCGAACGCGACGCGAGTGCCGGGCGCGGCTGCACGCTCCACGCCGCCGCGCACGCCGCCCGTGCCAATCGACACCCACTCGCCGGTCGATGCCGCGAAGCCCTCACTTCCGTCGCGCGATTCGAGGGTCAGGTCGCTGGACGGGCCCAACCAGCGCCCCTTCCAGCTGCGGCTCCGCTCGTAGTCGAGCTCCGAGGCGGCGTCCCGGCTCAGGCCGAGGAAGCGCAGGTGCTCGCTCGAGGGGTCCCGGATGCGCGAGAAGGGGATCTGGAAGTGAAAGCCGCTGTCGCGCAGCTCGGGGTCGCTGTAACGGGCCGCGACCTTGCGGGTCCCCATGCCGAGAGGGCTGGCGTGAAGGAAGTGCCCGTCGGCGAACATCAGCACCGCGTCGGCCACGCGCCGCCGGCGCGCGTCCACGGCCCACCCCGTGAGGCTGGCGCCACCGCGGATCACCTGCCCGCGCACGGCGTCGGCGACCAGGGGGTAGAGCCGGCCGCGGGAAGAGAGCACGGCGCCGATCCTGCCGTCGAGGTCCTTGACCACCGAATACCGCGTTTGCTCCCGGCGCTGGGTCGGAAGCAGCGTGAGACGGCCCCCGCGCTGCCGGATCGCGAAGACTTCGACGTCGTTGCGGCCGGCGCGGAACGCGCTCTCGGGCACCATGGCGGTGAAGCGGGCCCGGCCCTCCCGGTGGTCGAAGGTGCGCGTCACGGCACGGATCTCGCCGTTCACCGCCACCGCGAGCTCGAGCCGATCCCGCCCGATCCGATCGGCTTCCAGCTCCCCCGTCACGTGCGCGGGAACGAAGCTCCCCTCCAGGTCGACCTGCTCGTAGGTGGGCGCGTCCGCGAGGTGCAGCGCGAGGGGCGGGGCCTCGTCGATCTCGATGCTCGCCAACTCCCGATGAAGCAGCTCGCGGTGGGGGCCGATTTCATAGAGCCCCATCGGGCCGCGCTCCAGGTTGAACAGGCGCTGGATGCGCCGCGCGGTCGCTGCGAGTTCGGGGATCGAGCGGCCGAACACACGGCGGGTGCGCGCATCGTCCGCGTACACGATCTTGTGCGGCCGCTCGGGTGCCGAGGGATCCAGCAGCGATCGACCGTCCACCTGTTCGGGCAGCCGCCCGCCCAGTGCATCGACGATCGTGGGAAGGATGTCGATGGTCTCGACGTTGCGCTCGCTGATCCGACCCTCGTCCTGATCCGGCAGCTTGACAAACAGCGGGACGGGCAGAATGTCGCGCGCGTTGCGATCCGAGACGTCCCGGGCGAGGACGCCCGGCTCGAAGCTCGAGCCGTGGTCGGCCGTCACGACCACGAGCGCCCGCTCCCACAGCCCTTCGCGTTCCAGGTGTGCGCGCAGCCGACCGAGCAGCGCGTCCGCATAACGCACCTGGAGAAGGTGTCGCTGCAGGACCTGGGTGACCTGCCATTCGTCGTTCAGCCAGCGTCCGTCGCGACCCCCATGCGGGATCCGCGCCTGGCCTAGGGGCCCGTATTCCTTCCCCGACGGCGTGTACTTGTACGGGCTGTGGGGCACGTTGATGTGGACGAAGTGGAGGGTCGGCGCCGCGCGGCCGTCGATTCGCTCGAGGAACCGCTCGATGACCCACGGCGTGTCTCCGCTGCGACCCCGCACTTCCGCCGGCGTGAGATCGCCCGCGTGGGCGATCGGCGCTGCGAAGTTCTTCCAGGTGGCATCGACCACGGGGAGCTGGTGTGTCCAGTCCGCCGGGAGCAGCAAGTGTAGGTAGAGGTAGAACAGGTCCGATGCGACGGCGGCGAGGCGCCGGCCGCGCGGCAGGCGGGTCGGTGGCTCGGCGCAGAGTTCGCTGGGGCACAGCGCCGTCATCGGCTCGAACACGTTGAGGGCGTGGCTCGCGCCGAGCACGCTGAAGAGGTTCTGGGGATAGTCGGAGGCCTTCGGCAGCCGCTTCGCGGCCGGGTAGCGGCCGGTCACGATGGCCGGGATGGCGTAGTTGGTGCTGGGCGACACGGTCGTGGCGTTGCGGAACCAGTCGGCCGTGTCCGCGAGCGCGGCGAAGTGGGGGTGGCGCACGCGGTCGATCTGCTGCTCCGGATCGATCAGTGAGCTCAGGGGCAGCCCGTCGAACACCACCACCACGACCGGCGCGTCGCTGTCGATGCCCGCGTCGAGGACTCCCGGCAGTGGCCTCGGGAACAGCAGCCGCTCGGCCGGGGAGGCGAACAGGAAGCAGAGCGGAAAGACGAGGACTCCCAGCGCGAGGACCGTCGTGAAGCGCCGCACCCACGCCAGCTTCGCGTAGGCGGCCGCCGCGCCAGCGCCGATGGCGAGGGCGACGGCCACCGGGGCGACGCCCGGCAGCGCCCAGCCCTGCGCGAGGCTGCCGAGCTGCGGCAGCGCGACCGCGCTGGCGAGCACCCCGAGCGTCGCCAGCTGGATCGCCCGAGCGGCGGGTGGAAGCAGGCGCCCGAGCCCCCAGGTCGCCAGCGCGAGGGCGCCCGGCAGGCCCACGCCCAGCGCGAACGCCAGCGCCACCAGGTCGAGCGCGTCGACGCGGTGGGCGACGAGGAATTCCACGTGCCGTCCGAGCAAGTCGAACAGGGGCTGAGCCAGCGCGAGTGAGCCGAGCGCCAGCACGTGAAGCGCGCGGGTGGCCGCGGGAGACGGGCGTCGCATCGGGAATCTCTGGTGGCGAGAATAGCTCGGCGCAGGACCCGAGCGTGGCGGGTCAGCCCGCGCTGAGCGACCCTGACGCGGAGAGTTCACAGGAGAGGCGCGATGCCGTTCCATCACGTGGCGATTGCGGCGAAGGACATCGTGGCGACCCACGAGTTCTACTGCGGGCCCATGGGCTTCCGGCTGGTCAAGGTGGTGGCGGGCGTGAGTCCGGAGGGCGGCTGGGCGAAGCACCTCTTCTACGACACCGGCGGCGGCGGGCTGCTGGCCTTCTGGGAGCTGCACGACGACAAGCTCCCCGCGGACTGGTCACCGTCGATCTCCGTCGGCCTGGGCCTGCCCAGCTGGGTGAACCACATCGCCTTTGCGGCCGAGGACGTTCGGGATCTCGAGGCGCGCAAGGCCCGCTGGCTGGAGCACGGGGTGGACCTCTGGGAGATCGACCACGGCTGGTGCCGCTCGGTCTACGCCACGGATCCGAACGGGATCCTGGTCGAGTTCTGCGTGACGACGCAGGAGTTCACGCACGCGGACCGCGACCAGGCCCAGCGCCTGCTCGAAGACCCCCACCCGCAGCTCGAGTCCGCGCCGCCGGCGGTTCGCCACCGGGCGCGGCGGGGCTGAAGCCGCGTCAGCTCTGCTTCCGCAGCCAATCGACGATGGCCGCCAGCGCGGCCTCCCGGCCCGTCTGGGCCGGGAAGCCGTAGTGGTCGGCGTCTACCTCGACGCGCGCGAGATCCCGCGTGCCGAGCGAGCTGGCGATGAGCTCGGTGTCGGAGGGGAAG
>JAZFWH010000150.1:0-11079 GCA_036482635.1 Myxococcota bacterium | reverse complement strand
CCCGTCTCACCCACCCGAGGGCGTTCTGTCTCCCGCAAACGCCCCATCTTGAGGCGGGACGCGGGGCTCTGTCCACCGCTCTCTTCATCGCCGAAAGCGAGTGACCCCCGCTCGATCGCGTGGGCGGCAGTGGAGGCGTGCGACTGATGCGCACCGGCAGGCACGTGGTTGCGCTGCTGTCGGCGCTGCAGGCGGCAGTGGTCGAGGCGCTGGACGAGGACGTGAGCGGCTAGATGGCGAGCGAGCGCTTGGCATATCGGGTTGGCGAGGTGGCCGAACTTACTGGCCTGCCTCGTTCAACCGTCATGCGAGAGGTCGAACGAAAGGCTGTGCGGTGCAAGCACATCGGGCGATCGCTGCTGCTCGATCCTGGCGACGTAGAACGAGTGTTTGGTTTTACCGACGAGCATGAAAGAACCGAGCCAGGCCCGGAAGCTCTTGAGATCGCGCGGGGTCTTCTCGCATGATGCGTGCCATGGCGGTCTACATCCGAACGTCGCGTCAGACTCAAGGCCGAGCGTACTGCTCGCGGTATCCACAGAAGGCGAACGACCTGTGGGTCGTAACCTCGGTGAACGGGAAGAAGCACAAGGAGCACTTCGGGGCACCGACGCCTGAGAACCGAGCGCGCGCCGAAGCGAGACGCGGGGAGCTTGAGGAGGCGTTGCGCATCGAGAGCTCGGGGCGCCGATCTCCGCTCAAGCCTCGCCTTAGCGAATTCGTCACGGAATACGTCGCGAAGGGGATGCACTTTCAGCGACTCGCTGAGTCAACAATGGCCAACCGGCGTCGCCAGCTTGCGCCCGATGGGCCGTTGCTCAGCGCCTTCGGCGACTATCGGCTCGAGGCGGTGGATGTTCCTGTTCTGCTCGACTGGTGGGAGACCTTCGTGCTGAATGCAGACCGCACGGAGAAAACCGGCCGAGATTATCTCGATTGTCTGAGTGGGGTCTATCGCTACGCACTGCACAAGCGGATTGTGGACCGAAACCCCGTGGATGCGGTTCGCTCGGCCCTCCGCGCAAGCCAGAGCACCAAAGCGGCTCGACAAGAGAAGGATCTGGAGGCGAAGCCTCAGCCCATCGAGTCGATCGTGGATCTGCAAGCCTTCGTCGCGACCTCGGAGAACTGGCATCGCATCGAGCGGACGCGGCATGAAGGAGAGCGCCAGCTCCTTCGGGACACGCACGTCATGAACCTTCTCCAGCTTGACGCCGGCCTTCGGCTCGGCGAGGTGCTGGGTCTGCGGTGGCGACACGTGTGGTGGGGCAAGGACGAGGACGACATCACCCGCCATCTTCGGATCGAGGAGGCGATCGCCAAGGGTCGGTGGTTGGGTCCACCCAAGAGCGGACGTACACGGAAGGTTGCGCTCTCGAGGCGCCTGCGCTCGACGCTCCTGGCCCGTCGCCTCGAGCTGGGGCGTCCTGGCGACGATGAGCGGGTGTTACTGCGAAAGGATCCCGACAAGTACCGAGGTGTGTCCTTCGCTCGGATCTGCCGTCATGCGGGCATCGGCCCCCGGCGTCCGAAGGATCTACGTGACACGTTCGCCTCCCAGCTCCTCACGGCCGGGGTGCAGCTCGGCTACATCTCGCGGCAGCTCGGCCACAGCAACGTCGCCATCACCGCCCGCCACTACGCGCGCTACGTGGACGAGGAGGGCTATCGAGCACCCATGCAGGTCCGTCCCGGGCGAGGTCCCCGCCGATCTCCTCGCACGGCTCGATTTTGATGCCGGCCTGAAACCGGCCTACGGCGGCCTGACGCCGCACACCAGTCTCGACCTAGGCGAAGAACGAGAGCAATCTTGAGAAGTTGCGAGGAAGACCCTGGCGTGGGTCAGCGAAGCCAGCCGGGCAGGCAGCCGGACCGGCGGCACTCCTCCTGGATTCCGCTGTCGAGATAGGTTCGCAGGGCCGCCATGCGGGCCGCGGTCGACTCGTAATCGGTGCGGGCGCCGTCGCACGAGATCCCGTAGCCGAGGCCCGTTTCGTCGCGCCCGAAGAGCTCGCCCCCGCGGTTGCAGTGCGTCACCAGCTCGCGGAGCTCGCCATGGCGCCCCCCGAGCTGTCGCAGCTCCTCCTGCGCCATCTGCTTGCGCATGCGCCAGAAGGCCTCGCCGTCCTTCTCGACGCGCTCGGCGAGGCCGGGGTGCGGCCGCTGCGGCGCCGCGGAGGTCGGCTCGCGGGCCGCCGCCGACTGGAACCTCTGCACCGACGCGCTCGGCTCGTGGGGCTCGGAGCCGCGGCAGGTGGCGGCGTTGTTGGTGTAGGTGATGGATCCGTCGGGGCCCGCGCAGCGGTAGAGCTCGGCCGGCGCGGGCGCCGCCAGCAGTGCAATCGCGGCCACCGCGAATCCAATCGGCAGGCGGCACGGCCCGGGCCGGAGCCTCGTCAGCGCGGTCCGGAAACGCACGGCTTCTGCCTTTCCTAGTGACGCCAAGCGACCGGCACCCCGGCCCGGCTGGCCGTGAGATCGAGCTCTTTGAGCTGGCGCTTCAGCGCGGCGAGGTTGCGCTCGAGCTCCTCGCGCCGTCCGGCGCGCGAGATCTGTCGCTCCTCGAGATGGGTCCCCAGCCGGGCCAGCGGCTCGCGGATGCGGCGGAAGCGCTCGCGCCACTCGCGTTCGCCGAGGCCCGCGCGCATGGCGTCGTTGGGCTCGAGGGTGATCACGCGCTGCGCCGCATCGACGCGGTAGATGAAGTTGTTGAAGAAGTTCCCGCCCAGCAGGCCGACCGAGATGGCGGGGCTGATGATGGCTTGCAGGCCCTCGACACGCGCGGGACCGAGTTGGACCGAATCGAGCTGCACGACGGCGACGCGCACGATGCCGTTCGCGGTGGCTGCGTAGACGTGGGGCGTCTCGGGACCGACGTGCAGGCCGAGTCGATCGGCGACCTCGCGCGAGATCGTGACGTCGCTCGCGCCCGTGTCCACCAGGAAGGGCACCGTGAGCCGGTCGTTGAGCAGCACGTCGACCTGCATCACGTTGCCGCGCCGCTCGAATGGGATGCTGATCGTCCGCCCGGGTCGCGCCCGCGACGTGTGCGCCGCCGCTGCCGGCAAAGAGAAGGTCTGGAGTGCGAGGGATCGGTCGGCGCTCGCGCTGGCTCGGGCGGATTCGCGGTGCTGCGGCGGCACGCCCTCGAGGCTCTGCGAAAAATGCACGACGTCCGCCTCGTCGGTCCAGCGGTAGATCTCCGCCGACGCCGCACCGGCGAGGGCGAGGAACAGGACCGTCAGGACTCGCGCGGCAAGGGGCATCCGAAGTCTCCGTGCTGCCTAGCTGGATCGGCAGAACGGGACGCCTCTTGACCCGATCGCAGCGAGAAGGGTGCGGTGTTGCCAGTGTCTTGCGTGCGATCTGCGCCGGGTCTGCCGCTGGGAGAGGAGGCGCCGCGACGGGCCGATGGCCGGGGGCTGGCTAGGGCACCACCTCGATCTGGCCCGGCTCCCCGTCGAGGATCTCGCCGACCACGGCGCGGGCCGGCGCTCCCCGGCGCTCGAGCTCCTCGAGGAGCGTCGCCAGGCCCTCGGGTGCGACGGCGATCAGCAGGCCGCCGGAGGTCTGCGCGTCCGCCAGGATCACGCGTTCGCCCGCGTCGAGGGCCGGGTCGAAGTGCGTGGAGGGTTCGACGTAGGAGAGGTTGCGGCGGCTTCCGGCGGGCACCACGCCCTCGGCGACGAGTGGGCGCACACACTCCATCACCGGAACCGCGGAGTTCGAGAGGCGCGCGGCCGCCTTCGCAGCGAGCAGCAGGTGGCGCAGGTGACCGAGCAGTCCGAAGCCGGTGACGTCGGTGGCGGAGCGGGCGCCAGCGGCGAGCGCCGCGTCCTTCGCGCCTTTGTTGAGGGCCAGCATCACAGCCACCGCGCGCTCCAGGTCCGGTGCGGCGAGCTGCTGCCGCTTGATGGCCTGGGAAGCGATGCCGATGCCGAGTGGCTTGGTCAGCACGAGGCGATCGCCAACCCGCGCGTGGGTCTGCGAGAGGCAGTGCCCGGGCGGCACGGTGCCGACCACGCACAGGCCGTACTTGAGCTCGGGGTCGAGGACGGTGTGGCCTCCCACGATGGCGCAGCCGGCTTCCGCCGCCTTGTCGCGGCCGCCGCGGAAGATCCGGCCCATGGTATCGGTGGAGACCAGTTCCTCGGGAAAGCCGCAGATCGCCAGGGCGGCCTGGGGCTCGCCGCCCATGGCGTAGATGTCGGAGAGCGAATTCGCCGCGGCGATCGCGCCGAAGGTTTCGGGGTCATCGACGATCGGTGTGATGAAGTCCACCGTGAAGGCGAGGGGAGGGCCGTGCTCAGGGCGCAGCAGGGCCGCATCCTCCATGGGACCGACGTCGGGATCGACCCAGGAGTGCTCGAACGGCGCGATCTTGTCCAGGACCTGAACCAGGTCCTCGGCGGCCAGCTTGCGGGCTCAACCGCCGCCGGGAACGAGCGACGTCAGTCGGACCTCGTCCATGTGACCTCCCTTGGCTCTCGCGCGCGAAGGGGACGCCGGGGCGCCGGCGGGCGTTGCCGAGTCGGCCAGCTCAATCGTCGACCGTGACCACTCGGATCACGTTCGTGCTGCCGGCCTTCTGGGAGATGCCCGCCGTGACGACCACGACGTCGCCCTTCTGTGTGTAGCCCCGCTCGCGGCTGCGGCGGATGCCGAACTCGGTCATGCCTTCGTCGGATCGCTCGCCCTCGAAGAGCATCGCCGTGACGCCCCAGTTCATCGAGAGCTTGCGCACGACGTCCAGAGACGCGGTGATGGCCAGGATCGGGCACGCGGGGCGGTACTTCGAGATCGAGCGCGAGGTGAACCCGCTCTCCGTGAGCGTGATGATGGCGGCCGCCTCCAGGTGGTTGGCCATCGTGATCGCCGCCTGGCTGACTGCCTCCGTCACCACGTGCGCCGGCTCGGTGATGATGTGCTGCAGGTGCCCGTACTCGGCGAGCGATGCCTCCGCTTCGAAGGTGAGCGCGGCCATGGTGCGCACCGCCTCCACCGGGTAGGCCCCTGCGGCGGTCTCGCCGGACAGCATCACCGCGGACGTTCCATCGAGGATGGCGTTGGCGACGTCGCTCACTTCGGCACGCGTCGGCGTGGGGTTGCGCTCCATGGAGTCGAGCATCTGGGTGGCCGTGATCACTGGCTTGCCGTTCATGACCGTGGTGCGGATGATCTTCTTCTGGACCATCGGCACCTGCTGGAGCGGTATCTCGACCCCCAGGTCGCCGCGCGCAACCATGGTGCCGTCGGCGGCGGCGACGATCTCGTCGAGGTTCTCCACCGCCTGGCGATTCTCGATCTTGGCGATGATCGGGATTTGCGCGCCGCGCTCGTGCAGCAGGTTGCGGATCTCGTCGACGTCCGCGCCGTTGCGCACGAAGGAGGCGGCGATGTAGTCGATGCCGTGCTCCACCGCGAACAGCAGATCTTCGCGGTTCTCGTCGCTCATGCCGTTCACGGAGAGCGACATCCCGGGCAGGTTGACGCCCTTGCGGTCCTCGAGTCTGCCGCCGCGAGTGATCCGGCAGCGGATCGCGCCGGCCTCCACCGCGCTGACCTGGAGCGCGATCACCCCGTCGTCGAGCAGGATGGTCGAGCCGGCGGTCACCTCGTCGGCCAGACCGTCGTAGGAGACCGAAGCGCCGTGGGCGTCTCCGATGCGGGTCTTCGTGTACAGCGTGAAGTCCTCTCCGGTGGTCAGGCGCGCCGAGCCGCCCTCGAGGCGCCCGGTGCGGATCTTCACGCCCTTGGTGTCCAGCATGATGGCGATGTTCGCGGACAGCTCGTCAGAGGCCTGCCGCACGCACTCGAGGCGCTTGCGGTGCTCCTCGTGCGTTCCGTGGGAGAAGTTCAGCCGGGCGACGTTCATGCCCGCACGGATCATCGCCTTGATCGCCTCGAGCGAGTCGCAAGCGGGCCCGATCGTGGCGATCAGCTTGGCCTTCCGGAGAACCCTCTTGCGAGCCATGGTGAGCACTCTCCTGCGGAATCTTCCGGAATCCTCGGCACCCCCGCCAGCACCCTTAAGCTGAGCAGACGCTGTCCGGCTCCCGGAAGTCGCTGCGCTCGATCTGGATGGTGGCGTGGTCGATCCCGAAGCGGCCGTGTAGCAGGTCGCAGATCTCCTGGAGCAGGCTGCTGGCGGCGCGGCCGTCGGCCGCGACCACGTGGCCCGACAGGGACACCATGCCGCTGGTGATGGTCCAGACGTGGAGGTCGTGGACGGCCAGCACCCCTCCCAGCTCCGCGATCGAGCGCTCGACCTCTTCCACGTCGATGTGCGCCGGAGCGCCCTCCATCAGCACCGCCAGCGCCTCGGCGACCAGCGACCAGGAGGCGTAGACGACGAGCAGGGCGATCAGGATCGAGGCGACCGGGTCCGCCCAATACCAGCCGAAGACCCACACCAGGGCACCCGCCGCGATCACGCCCAGGCTCCCCAGCGCATCGCTCAGCACGTGGAGCCAGGCGCCGCGGATGTTCAGGCTCTCGTCCTTCCCGGCGTTCAGGATGAAGAGTCCGACCCCGTTGACCACGAGGCCCCCGGCCGCGACCAGCAGCATGGGGCCGCCCAGCACCTCGGGGGGCGAGTCGAGCCGCCGATACGCCTCGATGAAGATGTACACGGCGACGCACACCAGCAGAACCCCGTGGACCAGCGCCGCCAGGATCTCGGTGCGGTAGTAGCCGTAGGTCCGGCGGGGCGTGGCGGGTCGCTGGGCGATGGTGATGGCGAGCGCGCTCAGCGAGAGCGCGAAGACGTCCGACACCATGTGCCCCGCGTCTGCCAGCAGCGCGAGCGAACCCGTCAGCAGGCCGCCGACCACCTCCGCCACCATGTAGGAGGCCGCCAGCACCAGCGCGATGATCAGGCGCCGCCGGTTCGACCGGGCCGACACGTGCCGCGGATGGGAGTGGTCGTGCATCGACCATCCATGATGGGGGGAAGCGGACTGTCTGGCCAGCCGCGGGAGGCCGGCGTCAGGCCATCAGGTCTCCGTAGCGGGCGAGCGTCGCGACCACGTCCTCGGGCAGCGTGGGCGGCTCCTTGCCGACCGCGTAGCAGCCGATGATCACCTCACAGGTGCGCTCGATGATCTCGACCATGTCGGCGGTGCGGCGCAGGGTGCGTCCCGCCACCAGCACGCCGTGGTTCTGCATCAACACGGCCCAGCCCTCGCCCATGGCCTGCACCACGGCATCCGCGAGCTCCTGCGTGCCCGGCATGATGAACGGGATGCGCCCGATCTTGGAGAAGAACGCCGCCTCGGTGGAGATCGGCAGGAAGGGCAGGCCGGTGTTGGCGAGGATGGTCGCGTTGGGCGCGTGGGCGTGGATCACCGCCTGGGCGTCGGGGCGCGCCTTGAACACCGCCGCGTGCATCAGTGCCTCGCTCGACGGGGACCTCGCGTCGGGATCCAGCGCCTGGGCGTCCAGGTCCATGCGCACCAGGATGTCGGGGGAGAGGTTGCCCTTGAAGAGCTGGCTCGGCGTGATCCACGCCTCCTCCACGCCCGGGATCCTGGCGCTCACGTTGCCACCCGTCGCGGTGATCAGCTGGTTGGCGAACAGCTCGTTGACGATCTCCACCAGCTGATGCCGGATGTCGTCGGCTTCCACGGGTCGTCCGGCGGGCGCGCTCTCGCCACCGGTTGCGGACAGAGCCGTCAGGTCGCCCGGGTCGCCGACCTGCTCGCGCACCTCCCGGTACAGGCGGCTCAGGTCGCTGTTGATCTCCTGTAGCGTCATCGCCTTGGCCGTGTCGCCGCTGAACGACAGCTCGCCGTTCATCGCGGCCTGCATGGCGTTGCGGCGACCGGTGAACATCCCGTCCAACAGGTCCGCCTTCAGCTTGAGCTGGACCGGGGCGGGTCGCGCCGGCGGCCCGATGCCCGCCTCGACCGCGCCGTCCTCGAAGCCCAGGTGGAACTCCTGTTCCAGGTCGGGTACGCGGAAGTGGAGCATCACGTCCTTGTCGCGGGCGAAGGCGCGGAGCTTCTCGTCGCTCGCGATGCGTTCGACGAAGGCGCGCAAGATCTTCTCCATCGTCTGTATGGCTTCCACGCTGTGCGATCCCTTCTTTGCTCGGCTCGTGCGCGCGTCCGCCTTCGCCTTCGCCCGGCGCGGCCCGCTCCCGGCCCGCGCCGTCTTCTGGAGATCGGTCACGGCGGGCCCAGGGCCCCGCCCGAGCCGCTCCGCGAGGTCGGCGCTGGGCTTCGGGCGCGGCTGGCCCCAGCCAACGTACTCCAGCGTCTCGGGATTCAAAAGATGGTGGGGCGTCTCGCCGCTGCGCAGCCGCTCCAGGTCGTCCGCGATGATTCGTCCCTGGTGCGCGGCCACGTCCTGGGTGTTGCCCGCGATGTGCGGGGTCGCGATCACGTTGGGCAGCGCCAGGAGGGGGTGGTCCGAGCCGGGCGGCTCGGTCGAGAAGACGTCGAGAGCGGCACCCGCCAGGTGTCCGGAGCGGAGGGCCTCGAGGAGCGCGTCCTCGTCGACCAGCGCCGCGCGCGCCGTGTTCACCAGCAGGCTGCCGGGTCGCATCCGCGCCAGCTCCGCGGCGCCGATCAGCCCGCGCGAGGCGTCGGTCACCGCGGCGTGGAGCGTGACGAGGTCGCTCGAGCCAAGCAGGTCGTCGAGCTCCGCCGGCTCGGCTCCCACCAGGCGCACGGCATCGGGTTCGAGGTACGGGTCGTAGACCAGGCAGCGGGCGCCGAACGGGCGGAGGCGTTCCACGACCTTGCGCCCCACCGCGCCCAGCCCCACGAGCCCCACGGTCTTGTGCCACAGCTCGCGGCCCTGGAGACGGCCAAAGGCCTGTCCCATGCGCCCCATGTCGCCCGGCTCGATGCCGGGCTCGCGCAGGAAGGCGTTGGCTTCGGGCAACTTGCGCACCAGCATCAGCATGAAGGCCACGGTCAGGTCGGCGACCGCGTCGGCGTTGCGTCCGGGCGCGTTGAGGACCGGGATGCGCAACGCCGTGCAGGCGTCCAGGTCGACGTTCACCGCGTCGTTGCGGCAGACCGCGATCGCTCGGAGCTCCGTCGACTTCAGCAGCGCGGCCGCGTCGACGACGTCGACCTCGGTCACGAACACGTGAACGCCGCGCAGGGCCTCGACCAGGCTCTCGCCGGTCAGCAGGCGCATGACACGTCGGAAGCTGGCGTGCTCGACGTCCCCGAGGCGGCGCAGCGCCTCGAGGCCCGACTCGTCCATGTCCGCCGTCACCAGGATTCGGGGCCGGAAAGCCGACTCCTCTGCGGCGCGAGGGCTCGCTCCGCTGGCCAGGCCGCGCATGGCGATCGCGGCGGCCGCCCCGTCGGAATCCGCCCGGGCCAGGCGCAGGGCGTTCCAGCTCTCGTAGTGCTCGCCGTAGCGGGCGGACACCGCCGGGTCCGGCGCGTGCTCGCGCGCCAGGCGCACCAGCTGGCTCGCCCCGGCGGCCAGGTCCGGAAAGATGCCCGCGCCCACGCCCGCGCAGATGGCTGCGCCCAGGGCGCTGGCCTCGGCGGTGGCGGCGACCTCGACCTCCCGGCCCAGCACGTCGCTCACGAGCTGCGTGAAGAGCGCGCTGCGGGACACGCCGCCGGCCACGCGCAGGGGCGAGGGGCCGACCCCGGCCGCCGCCTCGGCCTGCTCCACGTTGGCGCGCAGGGCGCACGCCATGCCTTCGAGGATGGCGCGCACCAGGTGGCGGCGTCGCGCCGGGTCGTCCGCTGCGGTCAGGTACGACATGCTGAGGTTGCCCGTCGGCAGGCTCAGCTGGCGCGCGTTCATCACCTCGGCGCCCAGCGTCGAGTGGATCCCGGCGGCGCCGGGCGACGACGTGGCCGCCTCGGCCAGCAGGTGCAGGATCGGATGGTCGGCGTCCGGGTAGAGCAGGTGGGCGATCCAGTCGAGCGCCTGCCCCAGTCCGCCGGCGTTGCTCTCCAACGCCCACAGGCCGGGGACGACGTGAGGGACGGCCCAGAGCCGCGCCTCGGGGTCGAGGACCGGCTGCTCCAGGACGCGCTGCACCGGTGCCGTGGTGCCGAGGATCGCGCCGAGCTGGCCGGCGGCGACGACGCCGGCACCGAGCAGACCGCACTGGGTGTCGGCCCCACCCACGGCCACCGGGACGCCCGCCGGCACCCCCAGGTTTGCGGCCGCGGGCGCCGTCAGCTCGCCCAGCCGGGTGCCCGGGTCGAGAATCTGCGGAAACAGCCG
This sequence comes from Myxococcota bacterium, assembly GCA_036482635.1. GTDB lineage: Bacteria > Myxococcota_A > UBA9160 > UBA9160 > SMWR01 > JAZFWH01. Next base: position 870 of record JAZFWH010000150.1, on the reverse strand, counting down.
CGGCGGCAGCTCGAGCCGCTCGATCACGTCCCACGCCCAGTCGCGCCGGGCCAGATCGAAGAGCAGCGATTCACTGGCCTGCGTGGGTTCGGAGGCGAGGGCCCCGCACAACCGGTAGGCGAGCCAGTCGCTGATGCTCAGGTGGACCGCCGCCCGCTTCCAGGCCTCGCCGCCGCGCTGTGCCATCCAGAGCAGGCGCGCCGCGGGCTGCACGGGGTTCGGCCAGTGCCCGGTCCGCTTGTGCAGCTCTTCGCCTTCGCGTGCGGCCAGCTCGAGACTGTGCGGCAGGCCGCGCGCGTCGGCGTTGGGTGCCGCGAGCAGCTCGCGACCCTCGGCGTCGAGCACCACGCTGCCGTGGCGCATGCTGGTGGCGGCCACGCCGGCCAGCTGCGCCGGCTCGGCGCCGGCCCGTTCGAGGGCCTCGCGCGAGGCTTCTCCGAGCTGCGCCCAGGCGTGCGTGACGTCGAGCTCTGCGCCCAGGGGCACGCCGGGAGCGGGGCGGTTCGTCCAGCTGCGGAAGGCGGTCGTCACCCGGCCGGTCTCGACTTCGACGACCAGGCAGCGGCCGCCACCTCCGCCGATGTCCAGCCCCATGAGAACGCGCTGATTCAAGACCGGGATCCTCGCTCCGAGCTGTTGGAGCTTATTCTACCTGCGCGCAGGTGGAGAACGCTCCCCCGGCTCTCGCCACCCCCCGGGGCTGGGCCTTCTCAGCCGGGCCTCTCGCTCGCTGATCGCTCGCGCTCGGGCTCCGGCCTTCGCTCGCCTGTCTTGCAGGGGCCCGCCTCCGCTCGGCTTCGCCTCGCTGCGCGGTCGCTTCGCGACCTTGCCTTGCAGGGGCCCGCCTCCGCTCGGCTTCGCCTCGCTGCG
>JAZFWH010000149.1:0-3662 GCA_036482635.1 Myxococcota bacterium | reverse complement strand
GACAACGACCCGGTGACGCGCGGCATGGACCGGCTCTTCCGCGAGCGGATCCCCGGAAGCCAGGGGCAGCCCCACACGACCCTCGAGGGCGGAGGCCACTTCCTACAGGAGGGTCGGGGGGAGCGGTTCGCGCGGATCGTGGCAGACTTCGTGAAGTCGTCTCTGGCGGGCGCTTAGTTGCGATCATGGGCTGGATCGACGCGAGGATCGGGCAGGCCCTCGGCAACGATCGCTATCAGGGGATGACGTTCGGCTGGATCTTGTGTCCTTGACCTGTGGATCCTGCTGGGTGTAGAGGATCCGTGGGCGGGTCGTCGCATCGGCCGCCGCCCTCCCCGTCTGGAGGAACGCCAATGACAACCGCGAACGTCAACGGCCTCCGGCTGCGCTACGAGCTCCGCGGTGCGGGGGAAGTCCCGCTGGTTCTGGTGCACGGCTCCTGGGGCTCCCATCGCAACTGGGACCTGGTGGTCCCCGGGTTGGCGGAGTCGTTTCGGGTTCTCACCTACGACCGTCGCGGGCACGCCGAAAGCGAGCTCCCGAGCGGACAGGGCAGCGTCCGAGAGGACGTCGCCGACCTCGCGGCGCTGATCGAGCAGCTCGGGCTCGCGCCCGCCTACGTGGCCGGCAACTCCTTCGGCGCATCGATCACGCTTCGGCTGGCCGCTGAGCGGCCGGCCCTGTTCCGCGGGCTCATCGCCCACGAGCCGCCCCTGTTCTCGCTGCTGGCCGACGACCCCGCCGTGGCACCGATGCTGGCCGAGGTCGGCAAGAAGATGGCTGGCGTCGTCGAACGGATCGCGTCCGGAGACCACGCCGGCGCCGCCGAGTGGTTCATGGAGATGGCGCTCGCGCCGGGCGAGTGGGAGCAGCTTCCGCTCGACTTTCGGCAGGCGGCCATCGAGGCGGCGCCGACGTTCCTGGACGAGGCGAAGGATCCGGAAGCGCTGGACTTCGACCTCGGATGGATCAAGGGGTTCGCGAACCCGATGCTGCTCACGACCGGCGAGAACAGCCCTCCGCACTACGCCCCGGTACTCGGAAAGCTCGCCCAGGCGCTGCCGCGGGCGGAGACGTTTACCTTCCCCGGCGCCGGCCACATCCCGCACGCCACGCACCCGCTTGCCTACGTCGAGTCGATCACGGCCTTCATCCGCAAGCACGAGGCGTAAGCGTGGGCCACTCAGCTTTCCGCGAGGAACGCCTTTGCCCGCTGGAGCCGGGGCCGCTGGGCCTCGGTCTGGCGGCAGTTCTCTAGCAATTGACGGTAGTACGCGGCGGCCTTCCCGGTGTCGCCAGCGAGCGCGGCGGCACGACCCGCACCATAGAGGCTATTGAAGCGGCCGGGTGATCGGTCCAGCGCCACCTCGTATTCCGCCAGGGCTTCCTCGTTTCTGCCCAGCTCCCTGAGCATGTCACCGAGCAGTTCCCGTGCCGGCAGAACCTCACCGGGTGTCACAGGGCTCTTTTCGGTGGACGACTCCAGATCGGCGGCTTCCCGCATGAGCGCCAGAGCCCGTTGCGTGTCGCCCTCTTCGTAGGTCAGCCAGGCCAGCGCGGTGAGGCGCTGGATCTCTACCTGCGAGGCCCAGTCGTAGGGCGCGGTGGAAGCTGCGACTCGTTCGTGGAGCTCGCCAAGCTTCTGGAGGGCCTCTCGTGCCCGCGCCGGGTCGCCATTGCGAGCCGCTCCGAGGGCGCGTGCGAAGTGGGAAATCGCTTCGATCTGCGGATACCGGTTCCACGGCACGGCGCTCGGTTGCCGGGGCTGGATTGCCGCCGCCTCCTGCCACCGCTGCCGCTCGAGTGCCAAGCGGGCCGGCACGGCGGCGAAGGTGTACGGAACGGCTGGATGTGGGTCGAACGGTGGCTCGAGCCCATCCATGCCGCGGAGGACTTCCTCCGCCTTCCGATCCTGTGCTCCTTGCAGGTAGGCGTAGACGAGATAGTCGAGGGCGTGGAGGTGGTGATGCAAGTGGATCTCGCCCGTCGGCAGCCGCGCCGCATCGGCGGCTCTGCGGTTCCACGCGATCGACTCCTGCCAGAGGCCGAGCCGCGTGAAGATGTGGCTCGGCATGTGCAGTGCGTGGGGGACGTTCGGCGCCACGTTGCCGTAGTTCCTTGCGACTTCCAGCGCCCGCTCGGCCAAAGGAGGCGAATCGTAGGCGTGAATCACGTAGTGGTGCCCGCCCGGGTGGTCCGGTACCTGCGCGAGGACCTGCTCGGCGATTCTGCCGGCGAGCATCTGCTTCTCGTAGCTCTTGTCGGAGGCCGCCGCCGTCGCCATGTGCGCCAGGGAGTAGAAGGCCGCCGCCTCCACGTCATCGGGGTAGCTCTCGTGCAACTGTCTCCACGCTTCGGCGAAGCTGGCAAGTCGCGTGCTCTCGTCGCGCTCGAGGCCGTCTGCGTAGTAGGCCTCGATCGCGTCGATGTAGGCCAGCTCGCGATCGGTCTTGTCGCCGGTGGCCCTTGCCTTGCTGACCAGCTCCCAGCCTTGGCGGAGTCGCTGCTCGGGAATGACGTCCGGCCACAGCGGATGGATGTAGGTCATCGCCATGCCCCAGTAAGCCATGCCACATTCGGAATCCGCATCGGCGGCGGCCGCGAACGACTGCCGTGCCTCCTCGTAGGTCATGTGGTGCAACAGGGCGAGCCCTCGCTGCATCTGGCGGTGGGCCGCCTGATTGCACGAGGTGGGAAAGTGGACGGTGCCGAGCTGTCGGGCGTCCGCGGCCGGGATGACGCCCCGGGGCTCTGCAACCCCAGCGGAATCCGAACCGCCGTCGCACGCGACGAACAGCAGCACGAGCAGCGTTGCGTGTCTCATGGCCCCTACGCGGCTAGTCGAGCCGAGCCTGGATGTTGTTGCGGGCCAGGTGCGCAACGAGCTTCCGCTCCCCACCCCGGCCATCGTAGGGCACGGGTGCGGGGCCCTTCCCGGCCCGATAGCGCGCGAGCGCCACCAGGGTGGCCGCCGCTCGCAGCACCTCGCCGAAGCGCAGGGCCTCCGGGTCCATCGGCCGCAGGCGCGCGTAGCTTTCACGGAAGCGTCTCACCAGGTGTTGCTGCAACGCGTCGAGACCCGGGATCCCGAGTGGGAGCGTCTCGATGCCCGCACAGACCTGGGCCACGTCGAACTCGCCCGGCGCGAGCGTCGCGTCCGCCCAGTCGATCACGCCCGTCACGGCACCGTCTCGAGCGAACACCTGGTTGGGAAACAGGTCGCCGTGGCAGAGGCGCCGGCGACCGGGGAGATGGGGCTCCCGCTCGCGCAGCCAGGCGACGACGGGTCGCATGCCCTTCAGCGCGAGCTCCTCGACGCCGGTCTCGACTCGATCCACGCGCCGCCCGAGACGCAGTCGAGGGCGCAGACCGGCGGCGTCGAGCGCGCGCAGCACGGGCTCTGGCGAGAGCGCGTGCAGCCGCGCGTGGGTCGCGGCGAGCAACTGGGGCCACGGACCGAAGACGGCGTCGCGAAAGCCCCCGAGGAGCGGGCGCAGGATGCCCAGGCCCCGCACGTCTTGTCCGATCTCTCCGAGGAGGAGCGCACTTCCGGGAACCCGCTGCATGATCTGGAACGCGCCACCCAACAAGGTCGGGTTCACGTCGTGCAGCAGCACCCGCGGCGCCAGGGGCGCCAGCGCGTTCTGGACCGCGGATTCGAA
>JAZFWH010000148.1:0-3053 GCA_036482635.1 Myxococcota bacterium | reverse complement strand
GAGTCAGCGCTTCGTGCTGGGCCCGGAGGTCGAGGCGCTCGAGCGGGAGATCGCGAGCTACTGCGATGCCGACTTCGCGGTGGCCTGCGGGTCGGGATCGGACGCGATTCTGCTGGCGCTGATGGTGCACGGCGTCGGCCGCGGGGACCAGGTGATCTGCCCCGCCCACACGTTCTTCTCCACGGCCGGGTCGATCGCCCGTCTGGGCGCCGAGCCGGTGTTCGCGGACATCGACCCCGCCGCGTTCAACGTCACGAGCCGCAGCGTGCGAGCCGCGGCGCAGCGCTGTGCCAACCTGAAGGCGATCGTGCCGGTGCACCTGTACGGGAGGGCGGCCCCGATGGAGGAGCTGCTCGCGCTGGGCGAAGAGCTCGGCGTGCCGATCCTGGAAGACGCGGCGCAGGCGATCGGCGCGCGGGATGCCCAGGGCCGTCGGGTCGGGTCGAGGGGAAGCGTCGGGTGTTTCAGCTTCTACCCCTCGAAGAACCTCGGCGGCTACGGGGACGGCGGCATGCTCACGACCCGCGACGCGCAGCTTGCCGAGCGCATGCGAGTGCTACGAACGCACGGCGCTCAGTCCGAATGCCATCACGCAATGGTCGGCGTGAACTCGAGGCTCGACGCGATCCAGGCGGCGGTGCTTCGCGTGAAGCTGCGCCATCTGGACACCTGGACCGCCGCCCGGCGGGAGGCCGCGACACTCTACGGCGAGCTGCTGCGCAAGGCCGGTGCGGGCAGCGGGCCCGGTGAGTTCGACGAGCTGGCGCTGCCCGCCCGCCTCCCCATCTCCGAGCGGGAGCCGGCCGTGCACGTGTTCCACCAGTACGTGATCCGGGTTCCCGCCGGCGCGCGGGACCCCCTGCGGGAGTTCCTCCGCCAGCGCGGCGTGGAGACGAAGATCTACTACCCGATTCCCCTGCATCGACAGGAGTGCTTCCAGCCCTTGGGCACCGCGGCCGGCGCGCTTCCGGCCTCGGAGCTCGCCGCGCGGGAAGTCCTGGCGCTCCCCATCTTCCCAGAGCTCGGGGAAGCGCGAATCCGCGCGGTGGTGGAGCGCATCCAGCTCTTCTTCGACGCGTAGAGAGAATCTCGCCGCCCGATTCGAATCCGAAGCCGCGCTGACGAGTCCAAACGGATGGCTCTCGCCAACGCCCGGCGGTCCGAATCCGAGCCGCCGGGGTGGGGCTGGATTGGGTGGGGAGAGGACGCTGCCCCCTGGGGGGGTGTTGACCTGCGGCCCCCCACACCGCATCTCCCGTCGGGGGGAGGCGAGACACGCAGGAGGAGGCGGGCGTGGCTCACGCGACCGACGACGCGACCGTGGTTCACCCGGAGGTCATCACGCTGCACTGGGAGGGTCCGCCGCGGGCGCAGGCGGCCCCCGAGCACGTCTATCCCGACTCCGCGGACGAGGTCCGACTGGCGCGGGCCGCCGAGCGCGAGCGCGAGCTGCGCCGACTGCGGCGCACGGAGACTGGCCGCGCGCTGTGGGAGCAGATCCGGGTCGAAGCGGGCAAGCGGGGGGACGCGGAGCTGTGGAGCCGCAAGCTCCACGCCTACTGGTGGGTGAAGCTCGAACCGCTCGGCACCGCCGGCGACTACGCCCGCCGCTTCGACGCCAACCACGCGACGGTTCGAACCTGGATCAGCGAGGTCGCCAAGCTCGCCTACCAGGTGGGCTACCGGTTGCACGAAGATCGGCTGCTGCTGGTGGGGGAGGCGCCCCCCGGATTGCAGCGGCTCCGCGAGTTCGTCAACCGGGATGCGGCGTCGCCGGCGGCCTGGCAGGCCCTGAAGGGCGCCGAGTCGGAGTTTCGCGGCCGGGACCCGTACTTTCACCTGAACGAGGGCCACGTGTTGCGGGCGCGCCGCCAGCTTCGCGAGTCGGACCAGACGCTCGAGAAGGGCCTCGCGATCGCGGAGGCGCGCTCCGTGCGCTCCCTGCTGTGGAACGCGCGCGGCCAGACATTCTGGGACTGTCGACCCGATTCTGCGTATCCCCTCCGCGATCACCTCGAGCAGGCCGAGCAGTGCTTTCGTCGCGCGGCCGTGGTCGACCAGTCGACCTACTTCCCGTTCGTCAACCTGGCGCACATGGCCGTCGACGCCGTGGACCTGAAGCGCACCGAGTACTGGATCGGAGAGCTCGGAAGCGCCCGCAAGAGGATGGATGAGACGATGCAGAAGGGTCTGGTGAGGTACCTGGTCGAGGCCGAGTGGTCGAAGGCCGTCGAGGGAAAGAAGTTCTGGAGGAACGGGCCGGCTCGCTGGCTGCGGGAGGCGGCCAAGGCGGGACTCCTGACCCTTGCGCTGCTCTGCCTGTCGCTGAGTCTCGCCACACCTCCCGCTTCGGGTGCCGCGCCGCCCTACGGCGGGATCGACAGCGTCGCCCACGGCGGGAAACGGGGCGGCGGAGGCCACAGCGGCGCCGGCGGCAACTGAAGTCACGCCAGGTTCGAGTCCCGAGCGCCCGAGGGCATCCCGCCCTCGGGCGCTTCGCTTTTCCCGGGCGGAGCGGCTCGCGCGTGCCTGTTGAGCGCTCGCGATCCACGCCGCAGCGAGGGGTGGGGATGAGAGGGGTCGATCGCGGGGCTGGCGGAAACGTGGGGGCGAGCGGCGCTCCGAGGCCGGCGCGCGAGTTGGAAGCTCGAGCCGGCGAGGCCGGTGAGGAGAGGAGCTGAACATGGACGGTGTCGGCGCGTGGCTTCGGCTGACTTCGAAGCGGCTGCGGAGCCCGGGCGACGCGCCGCTGCGCCGACCGGGGGTCGCGGCCGTGGGGGCGGTCGCGGCCCTCGCCCTGCTCGGCGCCTGCGTGACACCACCCGCGAGCCTGGCGTCGCGGCAGGCGCTGCTGGCCAGGTACCGGTCCGACGTGGACGCCGGCCTGGACTTCTACGAATCGGGCGAGTTCGTCGTGGCGGCCCGACGCTTCTCGGAGGCGGGGGCCCGCGCGAGCGCGCTCGGCGAGCTCCGGCTGGAGAGCAACGCCGTAGCGGCCGCGTGCGCGTGCTGGCTGCACGCGCGTCAGCTCGACGAGCTCTCCTCCTGCACGC
>JAZFWH010000147.1:0-17043 GCA_036482635.1 Myxococcota bacterium | reverse complement strand
ACGTAGATGTCGCAGTCCGTGATCTTGCGCCCGACGAAGAAGTCGTTCAGGGCCTTGAGGCCGCCCACCTTGAAGCCGCCGCCGGAGACCGCTCCACCGGCCAGCACGAGGGCGACGCGCGGCGAGCCCTTCACAGGCCCCCCCCCGCTCTTTCGGATCAGCGTCAGGCCCACTCGGTCCTCCCCGCAGCTCGTGGAAGCCGCTCGCACCGCTCGATCGCAAGGGGGGGCACCCGCGAAACCGGCCCCGCGGAGGCGGCGGAGACCGCCGGCACAGGGCTGCCGGAAGCCGGCTTCCCGATGCACTGCGTTAGCGTATCGCCACCGGCGCGGCGCGTCGAGGCCCGGCCCGGCGCGCGGCGATGCGCAGCCCAGCGCAAGAATGGTGCATAACTCCGAGGTTCAGCAGCGTTCCGGGTGCGGCGAACGCAGCCCGGGGGCGCTCGAGCGCGGCCCGCGCGCGATGCCGCGTCGCGTCGAAAGCTGTAGGGATTTATTCCCGCTCCGCCGATTGTGATAAGAGTAGTGTTGCTGGGTAGGAGCGCTGGAGGATCCAGCGCAGCCAGCGTCGGCCGGGCACTTCGGTTCGGGCCTTCAAGAGGTGGGCGTTGCGCAAGCGGCCGCTTCTCGCCATCGCCGTCATCATCGCCGTCGCGACCAGCCTGCCGGCGCTCGGCGGCTGCGCGTCGACGCGTCAGGCGTCGGCCCCGGGCTCTACGGGGCCGACGGACCCGAACGCCATCGATCCCGCCCAGCAGGGCGGCAGCGGCATCACGGTTGGCCAGCGAGCGCAGAGTGCGCTCGAGGGGCTGCTGATGGGCGCCGTGATCGGCGCGCAGGCCGGGCCGATCGGCATGGCGGCGGGTGCCGGGCTGATGCTCATCTACAGCGCCATCACGGGGCGCGTGCCGCTGGGGGGCGGTGCACGCGGCCCGATGGGCGGTGGCGCACTCGACCCCTACGGCAACGAAGCCCAGCGCGAGGCCCAGCTCGAACACGAGATCGAGCAGGAGATGCAGCGCGCCGATGCCCTCGAAGCGCAGATCGAGGAAGAGCTGAAGCGCCAGGAGGAGCTGCTCCACGATATCGACCGCCAGGACACGGTGGCCCGCTCCGCCTCGACTCCGGCCCCCGCGCCGAGCAAACAGGCGCTGTCCGAACGAGCCGATCCGCGCGCTGCTCCCATCACCCCCCAGGATAGGGACCTGCCCGCTGCGATCTTCACCGAGGAGACCGTCACGGTTCGCAAGCGCGCCTGGGGCGACAACAAGAAGATGCAGGTGGTGCGGCGCACCCTCGACGCCGACCGCGACGGCCATCCCGAGGAGGTGCGCTACTTCGACGAGAAGTCCGGCGTGATGATCCGCAAGGAAGAAGACCGGGACTACGACGGAAGCATCGACGCGTGGAGCAGCTACCAGAAGGGTTCGCTCTCGGAACGCGTGCTCGACAGCGACGGAGACGGCAAGCCCGATACCTGGGAGCGCTACGCGAACGGCCGCATGACCGACCGGACCATCGACCGCAACAGCGATGGCGTGAAGGACGCCTTCTACACCTTCCAGGGTGACTCCCTGGCCGAAGAGCGCCACGACGCCAACGGCGACGGGAAGGCGGACCTGAGAGTGATCTACAAGGACCGCAAGCGGGTCAGCACCCAGGAAGACCGGGACCAGAACGGGAAGATGGACACCTGGACGACCTACCAGACCGTGAAGGGGGAAGAGATCCCGGTGCGGATCGAGCGCGACACGACGGGGAACGGGGAGCCCGACGTATTCGAGAGCTTCAGCGTCGTGCACGGCAAGCCCGTGCTCGCGAAGCGCGAAGAGGACAAGAACGGCGACGGCAAGATCGACGTCACCTCGATCTACGAGGGCGGCAAGCTCGTCCGCCGCGAGATCTCGGACCCCAACCTCGTCCCGCTCTAAGGCTACTCGCCGGCCCCGTCCGGATCCTCGGCACCCAGCTCGAGCACCTTGCGCTGCTGCTCCCGGAAGCGCTGGATCCGCTCGCGCTCGATCAGCAGCAAGAGCTGCTTGTTCCGCTCGCGGATGCGCTGGAGTTCGAGGGCGAGCTCGCGCTGGCTGAATCCCGCGGTCTGGAAGTCAAGGTCGAACTCGACGCTCCCGCGCGAACCGTCCGAGGCCAGGGCCGTGACCCGCACCCGGTTGCGGCCCTCGCGCACCGGGACGAAGCCGGAGAAGCTCCCGTCCGGGGAGAGCTGCACGTCGTACGAGACCTCGCGCGTCGTCAGGTTCGTCAGGACCACGTCATCGATGTTGGCGAACGTGACGCCTTGCAGGAACGAGATGATGTCACCGGGGTTGCGCACCGGCATGAAGGTCCCGAGGCTGATGCGCGCCATCTCGGTGGCCGCGAGCGGATCGGTCAGCGCGTTGGGGCCGAGTGCGTAGGTGTTGACCGAGATACCGGCCTTGTGGGCCAGGCGCGCTGCGTTGAGTGCCGCCTCGACGTCGCCAGGATCGGACATGGAGCCGGTCCCGATCGGAAAGGTCGGAAGACCGTCCGTGAGGAACAACATGACCTTCTTCGCGTGGGGCCGGGGCTGACTCCTGGCCCCGTTCAGGCTGGCGAGCTCGGTGATCGCCAGACGCACACCCGCAGCGAAGTTGGTCCCCCCATACGGCCCGCGCGCCAGGATCTGGGGCAGGCGCTCGCGCACCGCGTCGAAGTCGCTGGTGAGCGGGACTTCGAGCCAGGCGTCCTGCTGGTCGTAACGAGCGCGGTAGCCCTTGGAGTTCATCTCGCCGGAGAACGTCACCACGCCGACGCGGACGCGCTCGGGATCGATGCTCTGGAGTAGCGCCCCGGCCGCGGCGACTTCGGCGGCCAGGATGGTGTCGCCCGGGTCGGTCGACTGGAGCCCTGCCGGATAGGTTCCCGGAGCCACCAGCTCGAGCTGCGGATTGAAGCCGAGCTCCCCGTCACCGTCGACGTCGACGCCGCTGGCGACCTTCGTGGAGCCCGAGACGTCGATCACGATCATCACGTCGAAGTCGGCGGGGCGTTCGCCCTCGGCGACGGCGCTCCCGCGAACTGGCGCCTGGTGCACCTTGTTGCTGACGGGCTCGCCCGGCTGGGGAGAGTCGACCAGGATGCGGACGGGGGTCGTGGGGGCCGCCGCTGCGCCGAATGCGGGCGCCGGCAGCAGGCCGAGCGAGATGCAGGTCAGCGCGACTCGCAGGCGCACACGGACTCCCTTGGGCAGGCGAACTCTGCTCTGTTCGACGGAATATAAGCGAGACGCTTCACCTGCGTCCCCGAACCCCTCACTGGGTCTCCCCGTTCTCCCGCTCGGCGCCCGCTGCGGCCGCATCGGGGTCCGCGCCCTCGGGGCCGGTCGGGTCGGGGGCCGCCTCCGCGTCGGCCTCGCCGGCTGCGCCGGGTTCCTCGGACGCAGCCTCGGCGCCCCCCCCGGCTCTCGCATCCGCCTCGACCTCGCCCGCCCCGCTGGGCTCTACCGATGGCACATCGGCGAACCGGTCGATCCTCTCCAGCCTTTGCGCGAGCCTGCCGAGCGTCTCCAGTGTCACCACGCCGACGATCTCGAGGCTCTGCGGCGAGCAGTGCTCGAGGTCATCGTCTTCCGTGTTGGCGTACGAGCCCGGCGGCTCGTCGCCTCCGAAGCTCGTGTCGACGATCGCGACCACCGGGCGGAGCCCCCGATTCAAGAACGACAGGTGGCTCGCGCTGGGAGATTCGAAGGGCTGACCGGGAGGAAACGCATCCTCGTGTTGGAGTCGCGCCGCCGCGCCCCAGAACTCCTCCCGGTACATGCGCTGGGAGCGCAGGTCCCGCGCAACGCGCAGGTCGGGGTCACACACTTGGTTGAACAAGACGAGCAGGCGGATGCGACGCAGCACTCCTTCGGTCGCCCAGCGGTGGGCGAGCCCCGAGCTGCCGAGCCGCTCCAGCCGCGGCGTGTCGGAGTCCCCGCCGCCCCGGATCGCCTCGCCGTCCAGGAACACGAACAGCGTGGTGTAGGGAAGTCGGTGCCCGGAAAGCACGCGGGCGAGCTCGAGGAGCAGGGCCGCCCCCGAGCCCCCGTCGTTGGCCCCGACGAAGTCGAAGGCCTCGAACGGGCGCGTGTCGTAGGGCGCCGCGAGCACGAACAGGTCCTCGCTCTCACCGGGAACGGTCGCGATCAGGCTCGTGAGTTCGAGAGGTGGAGAATCCGGAGAGAAGGTCACCGAGACCTCCTCACGCTCCACCTCGAGGCCGAGTTTGTCGAGCTCCCCCTCGATGTACGCGCGCGCCCGGGCGGCGCCTTCGCTGCCGGCCACCCGCGGGCCGATCTCGGTCAGCGCGCGCAGGTCGTCGAAGGCGCGGTCCGACGAGAAACCGCCCGTGTCGACCGAGGGACCCGCCGCCCACGCGACCAGACTTTCCGTGCGCTCGCAGCCCGGCGCCAACGGGCCGAGCAGCAGGGCGAGGCAGAGCGGGGCGGCGATGTGGGGGCGCATCGGGACTCCGGCTCGGTGGGGGCGCATACTACAGCAGCGGTCCGCCGCCCGGAGCACGCCCCCGGGGTGCACGAGATTCTCTCACTTCGCAGTGACACATCCCGCCGCTCGGGCCCACTTCCCTATTGGAGGCCCCTCCTGGCGGGGCTTTTCAAGAGTGGAAGGCAGGGCCCGCTCTGCGGGCCCTGCCTTTTTCCTTTCCCCCTCGCACCCCGGTCCCGGGGAACTCCAACCATGGCGCGGATCTTGGGCGCCGCCCTGCTCGGCGTCGAGGGCGTGGCCGTGGAGGTCGAGGTCCGCATCAGCTCACAGCTGCCGCGCGTCGAAATCGTGGGCCTGCCGGAGGCCGCCGTCCGCGAGAGCGCTGCGCGAGTGCGGGCGGCCATCGCCAGCATCGGCCAGCCGTTTCCAGACCGCCGGGTGACGGTCAACCTCGCGCCGGCGGGGCTGCGCAAGAGTGGAGCCGGCCTCGACCTGCCCATCGCGGTCGGCATCCTGGCCGCCTCGGGAGCACTCGAGTCCAGCCGCCTGGAACGCCTGGCCCTGGTCGGGGAGCTGGCGCTCGACGGCCGGGTCCGACCCGTGCGCGGCGCCCTGGCCCTGGCCCTGGCGTTGCGGGACGCGGGCTGCGAACGGGTGGTGGTGCCGGAGCCGAATGGGGCCGAGGCGGCCCTCGCGCCGCGCCTCGCGGTCCACACCGCCGTCGATCTCCTGGGAGTCGCCCGCTACCTGCAGACGGGCGCCCCGCTGGACCGCGCGGTGGCTGGACTGCCGGCGCCGGCGGCGGCCCGCGCTCCGGACCTGACCGACGTGCGAGGCCAGGATGGGGCCAAGCGCGCTCTCGAGATCGCGGCGGCCGGAGGACACGCGGCGCTCCTGCGCGGCGCCCCCGGCTCCGGCAAGACCATGCTCGCCCGCCGCGTGCCCGGCTTCCTGCCGGCGCTCGACTTCGGGGAGGCCCTCGAGGTGACGCGCATCCACGGTGCGGCGGGACGGATCGGGGGGGACGGCCCGCTCGCGGTCGAGCGACCGTTCCGCGCGCCCCACCACACGGCGAGCGCGGCGGGCCTGCTGGGAGGCGGCAACCCGCCGTCCCCGGGCGAGGTGTCGCTCGCGCACCGCGGCGTGCTGTTTCTCGACGAGCTGCCCGAGTTCAACCGCCGCACACTCGAAGCGCTCCGCCAGGTGATCGAGGAGCGCCGCATCGTGGTCGCACGCGCCCGCGCGTCCTGCACGTTCCCGGCCCACTTCCAGCTGATCGCCGCCGCCAACCCCTGCCCGTGCGGATGGCGCGGCAGCGGGCGGCGGGACTGCCGCTGCGACGACGGGGCCGTCGCGCGCTACGCGTCGCGCATCTCCGGCCCGCTGTTCGAACGCTTCGACCTCCACGTCGCCGTGAGCCCCGTGGAGTGGCGCGACCTCGACTCGCCCCGCAGCGGACCGACGAGCGCCGCGGTGAGGGAGCGAGTCATCGAGGCGCGGCGCGTGCAGGCGCGCCGGGCGGCCCGGGCCGGCTGGCGCTGCAACGCGGAGATCCCCGACGCGGAGATCGACGCGCTGGTGGCGGCCACGCCGGAGGCCCGGCGGCTCCTCGGCCGGGCCGTGGAGCGCCTGGGGCTCTCCGCGCGCGCAGCCCGCCGGGTCCTCAAGGTCGCGCGCACGGTGGCAGACCTGCGGGGCGAGAGCCGAACCGGGCCGGAAGCGCTGGCCGAGGCGCTCGGCTACCGGGCGGAGGGCTCCGAGGGAAGGTGACCGGGGGCCCGACCCGACCGAATCCAGGCCCCGCGAGCGGCGTCCAACTTTCAGAGCGTCCGAATTCGGACACCGGAGGGTCCGAGAATTGTCACGTGCCGCCGCCGCATGGCGGCCCCCCGGGAGGGAGCCAGGCCCCCAAGTGTGCGAGATCACAGACCTTCGGGGGAATCCGCAGGGAACGGGCAAGCTGGCACGATTCGTGCTGTACGCCAGGGGAGGAGGATGACAGCCGTGAGCGCCGCGTCGAACGCGTCCGCCCCGCAAGCCGGTTTCGAGGGCCGGCCCGTGACGCTCCTGGAGTTGGTCACGGTGATCTCGGAGGTCACGGACGACGAGGGCGAGATCGTCGCGACCGTGGCGCACCTGCTCCGCTCCGGCCGCGTCCGGCTAATGGGGAACTTCCGCGGCATCGCGCTCGACGAGCTGTTCTGACCGCCGGCCGCGCGCACCCATCCTTGACCCCCCCCAATCCGTGTGGAACATCCCCCGGCGTCCGTCGGGACGGGGGGTGACCGCTCATGGCGGATCAGCAGTCGTTCGCGTGCGGCGCGCAAGCGGCGCGGGGCGCCCCGCGCAGCGGGGTGCGCAATCAGGTCCGGGGGCGGCCGCGCAACGTGCGAAAGAGGCGCGCAGTTCAGGCGAAAGGCCGGAGCCGCCGCAAGGCGAAGCCCGGCGCGTCCCGCAAGGCACCGCGGCGCAAGGCCCGCCCGCGCGCGCAGAGCCCGCGCAACAAGCCCGCAAGCCCGAAGGGCGCGCAGGGCCCGCGGCCCACCGCCAGTGATCTCGCCCGCAAGCAGCGCGACATCTCCGTCTCCGAGTTCTTTGCCAAGAACCGCCACCTGCTCGGCTTCGACAACCCGTCCAAGGCGCTGCTGACCACGGTCAAGGAAGGTGTCGACAACGCCCTCGACGCCTGCGAAGAGGCCGGCTTCCTGCCCGACATCCGCGTCGAGATCCGCCAGCTCTCCGATACACGCTTCCGCGTGGCGATCGAGGACAACGGCCCGGGCATCGTCAAGGCGCAGGTGCCGAAGATCTTCGGCAGCCTCCTTTACGGGTCGAAGTTCCACCGCCTGCGCCAGAGCCGCGGCCAGCAGGGCATCGGGATCAGCGCGGCCGGAATGTACGGTCTGCTCACGACCGGCAAGCCGATCATCATCACCACGCGCACCGGGCCGAAGCAGAAGGCCCACCACTTCGAATTGGTGATCGACACCAAGCGC
The DNA here is from genome assembly GCA_036482635.1 of Myxococcota bacterium. Taxonomy (GTDB): domain Bacteria; phylum Myxococcota_A; class UBA9160; order UBA9160; family SMWR01; genus JAZFWH01. Next base: position 9,579 of record JAZFWH010000147.1, on the reverse strand, counting down.
AACGAACCCAGGGTCAAGCGCGACGAAGAGGTCGCGTGGGACACGGCCCACGGAACGCGAGTGGAGATCGAGCTCGAGGGCGCGTACCGCGGCGGGCAGCACTCGGTCGACGCCTACATCCGCCAGATCTCCCTGGCCAACCCGCATGCCCAGATCACCTACGTACCGCCCAAGGCCGAGGCACACGGTGCGGAGCACGTCTTTCCCCGCGTTACGAAGGAGGCGCCGGAGGAGACGGCCGAGATCAAGCCCCATCCCTTCGGAGTCGAGCTCGGCGTGCTGATGCAGATGTTCCGCGACACCACGGCCCGCAATCTGCGCTCCTGCCTCACCGGGGACTTCAGCCGTGTGTCCCCGCGCACGGCGGCGGCGATCTGCGAGCGGGCGGGCGTCGCGCCGAAGCGCCGCCCCTCCGAGATCAGGCAGGACGAAGCTGAGCGCATCCACGCCGCCATCCAGAAGACCAAGATCATGTCGCCGCCGACGGACTGCATCGCGCCCATCGGCGAGGACCTGATCGAGCGCGCGCTGCGCGCCGAGGTAAAGGCCGACTTCTACGCGTCGGTCTCGCGTCGGCCGACGGTCTATCGCGGCAACCCCTTTCTGATCGAGGTGGGCCTGGCCTACGGCGGCGAGCTGCCGGCGGAGGAGTCGGTCACCGTCTACCGCTACGCCAACCGCGTGCCCCTCCAGTACCAGCAGGGCGGGTGCGCGATCACGAAGGCGGTGGCGACCACCGACTGGAAGTCGTACCAGCTCCAGCAGCCTCGGGGAGCGGCGCCGGTCGGCCCCATGCTGCTGATGACCCACATCGCGAGCGTGTGGGTTCCGTTCACCTCCGAGAGCAAGGAGGCGATCGCCCACTACCCGGAGATCATCAAGGAGCTCCGGTTGGGACTGCAGGATTGCGGCCGCAAGGTGGCTACGCACATCCGCAAACACAGGCGTGAGGCGGACGCCGCCAAGAAGCTCGCCTACATCGAGAAGTACATCCCGCAGGTCGCCATCGGCCTCCAGCAGATCCTCGAGCTCAGCGACGTCCAGCGCGACCAGGTGATCACCAATCTGGAGGACGTCCTCGAGCGAAGCCGGAAGATGTAACCATGCCCGCCCGCAAGACCACGCGTAAGAAGGCCGCGAAGAAGCAGGCGGACGGCGCCGCCGCCGCGAAGCGGAAACTCGACCAGCTCACGATGGGACTGATCCGCGACACGGCTTCCGACGTGCACCGGTCCATCCAGAAGAAGGCGAAGCCCGACCTGGCGTTTCCGCTGCGGTCGCTGAAGAACGTCTCCTACTCGCTAAAGAAGGGGTACTTCGAGATCGGCAGCCAGCGGAAGGTCCGCACGCTCACCGTCAACACGGTGAAGAGCTTCGCGCAGACACTGCGGATGATGGGCCTCTCGAAGGAGCTGATCGAGACGAACGACTTCGCCACAAAGCGCGACGCCTACTACCAGAGCAAGAACTGGGAGGAGGCGCGCTTCGACGAACAGAGCGAGTCCGACGCGGTGATGGACGACATCGAGGCGCTGTTCTCCACGCGGGGCGCTTCCCGCGAGCAGCTGCGCTTCATACCGGACGAGCACGGCGGCGCCGTCGCGGGACGCCTGATCGTCCTGGACCCGGACCGCGAGACGGGCGAGGTCGAGCGAATCGACTGCACCCGCTTCGGCTCCGGCGCCTACTCGATCCCCTCGAGTGTGGAACACCTCTCCTTCGAGACCGACGCGAAGTTCATCCTCGCCATCGAGACCGGGGGCGTGTTCCAGCGCCTCCAGAGCCACAAGTTCTGGCAGACTGCCAACTGCATCCTGGTCTCCCTGGCGGGCGTTCCCACCCGGGCGACGCGGCGCTTCATCCGCAAGCTCTCTGACCAGTGCAAGCTGCCGGTCTACGCCTTCGTCGACTGCGATCCGTACGGAATCTCCAACATCTACCGGACCCTCAAGGTCGGGTCGGGCAATGCGGCCCACCTCTCCCAGTTCTTCTGTGTCCCCCAGGCGCGCTACCTGGGTGTGACGCCCCAGGACATCGTCGACTACCGGCTGCCGACCCATCCCCTTCAGGACGTGGACGTCAAGCGCGCCAAGGACGCCCTGAAGAACGACCCCTTCTTCAAACAGCACAAGCCCTGGCAGAACGCCCTCGAGCAGCTGCTCAAGATGGGCGTGCGCGCTGAACAACAGGCGCTGGCAAAATGGGGGCTCAACTACGTGATCGAAGAGTACCTTCCGCGCAAGCTCGAGCAGCGCGCGAACTTCCTGCCCTAGGCGCGGGCAGAGCGACCGATCTCCCGCGGTCCGGTGTTATCCTTTCGGCGCCCCACGGCGCGGGCCCGGGTGCGAACGCCGGGCTGGGGCGACGGGACCGGAGGACGGGAGCGGGATGAAGGGAATCGTGCTGGCCGGCGGGTCGGGGACACGCCTCTACCCGATCACCCAGGGTGTGAGCAAGCAGCTTCTCCCGATCTACGACAAGCCGATGGTCTACTACCCGATCTCCACGCTGATGCTGGCGGGCATCCGGGAGATCCTGCTGATCTCCACACCCGACGACCTTCCGTCCTACCAGCGACTGCTCGGCGATGGCAGCCAGGTGGGCCTGTCGGTGCAGTACGCGGAGCAACCCCGCCCCGAAGGGCTGGCCCAGGCCTTCGTCATCGGTCGGGACTTCGTCGGGTCGGATCACGTGGCGCTGGCGTTGGGAGACAACGTCTTCTACGGACACGGGTTGCCCGCGGTGCTGCGGCAAGCTGCCGAGCGCAGCGCAGGGGCGACGGTCTTCGGCTACTGGGTGAGCAACCCCGACCGCTACGGAGTCGTGGAGTTTTCCAACGAAGGCGTGGCCGTGGGCATCGAGGAGAAGCCCTCGCTGCCCCGCTCCAACTACGCGGTCACCGGCATGTACTTCTACGACAATCGGGTCCTCGACATCGCTGCGAAGTTGAAGCCCTCGCAACGCGGGGAGCTCGAGATCACCGACGTCAACCGCACCTACCTCGAGACAGGCGACCTGCACGTCGAGCTGCTAGGCCGGGGCGTGGCCTGGCTCGACACCGGCACGAACGAATCGCTCCTACAGGCCTCCAACTTCGTCGAGACCATCCAGGAGCGACAGGGTCTCAAGATCGCCTGCCTGGAGGAGATCGCCTACCGGGAGGGCTACATCACCCGGAACGACCTGCTGCGCCTCGGAACCGCCATGAAGAACTCGCCATACGGCGAGTACTTGACGCGCATCGCCAGCGAGGAATCCTGAGCCGGTGCGCTTCATCGAAACGAATCTACCCGGCGTGATCGTCGTCGAGCCGTGCGTGCACCGGGACGATAGGGGCTTCTTCGTCGAGACCTACCACGCGCCGCGCTACCGAGAGGGAGGCATCGGCGCGACCTTCGTGCAGGACAACCATTCGCGCTCGACGAAGGGCACCCTGCGCGGACTTCACGCCCAGTTTCCCCATCCGCAGGGGAAGCTGATGCGCGTGATCGAGGGCGAGATCTACGACGTGGCCGTCGACGCGCGCCGCGGCTCACCGACCTACGGCAAGCACTTCGCAATCGTCCTGTCCGCCGATAACTTCCGGCAGGTCTACGTCCCGCCGGGCCTGCTGCACGGCTTCTGCGTCACCAGCGAGGTCGCCGAGGTCGAGTACAAGTGCACCGAGGTGTACGATTCGTCCGCCGACTTCGGAGTCGCCTGGAACGACCCGGAGATCGGGGTCCGCTGGCCGCTGGCCGAGCCGATCCTGTCCGACAAGGACCACAAGGCGCCGCCACTGCGCGAGGTGCAGGATCGCCTGGTCGATTACCGGCCGTAGGCCGGCCGCGAGCGCCCCCGCTAGATCTCCTCTTCCGCCGAGCAGTCCTCGTCTCCCGGCTTTCCGGTGAGCCGGCAGGGCGCCCCGCAGTAGGTGCAGTAGACCTCTTCGCCCTTGACCTCGTCGCCGCTGAGCGGGATTTCGGCGCAGCAGATGGGACAGGGCAGCTCGATGGTCGGCATGGTCCTTCGATCGGAGGCCGCGGGCCTCGGCTTGAGGGCCATCTGGTGGGCGGGCGCGCTCACGGATCCGGCTCGTCCTCGTCCCCCAGCCAGTCCTCACCCTCGTAGTTGCGCTGGGAGCCCACGAAGACGGCCCACAGGGACACCCCCACCAGCACCGCGAGGCTCCCCTGCAGCAACAGGAAGCCCGCAATCTTCGCGTACGCGAAGCCGGGGTGTACGAAGCGCACCAGCCAGCTGGCGCCCTCGTCCAGCAGCCCCGAGAGGAAGGGGACGGCGATCAGCCACGCCTTCACGCTGCCGCGCAGGGGCACGAACAGCATGAGGTGGGTGAGCACCAGCAGCAGCATGCCCATGGCGAAGAGATGGAAGTGGGCCACCTCCAGCAGCCCCCGATAGCTGCGCGGCGAGAGGAAGCGCTCGTCCGAGCCGAGGTAGTAGTCGACGACCGAAGCGTAGGTCAGGCCCATCTTGTCGAAGTAGAGCAGCGCGTTGGTCAGCCAGAGCGCCACTACGTAGACGGCGTAGAGGACGACGATGGTCTGCAGCAGCCGGTTCCGCGTCCACTCGCCCGTGACAAACCAGCGCATCGGCTAGCGGCCCTCCCGGAGCAGGACTTCGTAGAGCGCCAGTGCACGGCGCACGCCCAGGGTAGTCGCCCGCGCCGACAGCGTGGCGCCGGAGATGCCGTGGATCTCGCCGCCCAGGCGAAGGGACGCATCCAGCGACCTGCCGTCGAACTGGCGGTACCAGCGCTGCGTCGGCAGGTAATCGAGGGGTTCGTGGAAGGCGAGGACGCTCAGGCTGCGCACCGAGCCCCGCGGCCCGAGCACGATCATCAGCGCCTCGGGCAGGGTGCGGACGGTGTGGATGTCGACGTAGGCGTAGCCGACGACCTCCTCGCCCCGGAAGCCCGTGTAGAACTTGACGAGCTTCGTGTCGAGGGGTGCGTTCGCCAACGCCTCGACGCGCTCGACCTGCTCGGCGTCGAGGACGAAGACCTTGCTCTCGACGCGGTCCGCGTCGGGAAAGGTGACCTCGAGCGCCTCCGCGCGGCTGTGGAAGACCTTCGCCTGCGCCCCGGAGCTGAAGCCGAGCAGGGCGAGGGCGGCGACCAGAACGGATCTAGAAGATGAAGCCGAACCCAAGGTTGAACTCGTCCGGTTTGCTGCCGTCCTTCGCCACGTCGTGCCGGTAGTCCGCCTTGAGCACGACGTTCGCGATGGGCCTGAACTGGAGCCCGCCGGTGAAGATGTAGTTCTGCTGGTTGTCGTCTGCGATGAAGCCGCTCGGCACGTCGTGCTGGGTGTCGATGTACTCGAAGCGGAAGAAGGGCTCGAGCGTCCTCTGCGACCCGGGGTCCAGCCAGCGCATGATGTCGTAGGCCACCTCGCCGTAGCCCCCCAGGCTGACCTGGGCGATCGACGCGTTCGGCGCCTTCCCGAGCGACGTGCTCAGGCTGCCGGCGTCGCCCACGTGGGCCATGCTGAACAGACTGCGCAGGTGCAGGCCCCGCCGTTGGTATTGGGCGTGTGCCTCCCAGATCGTGGTGGGGACGCTGGGGGTGCCCGCCTGGTTCTGGCCCGAGCTCCCGGTGTAGACGGAGCCGCCAAGCAGAAGCCCCGGCTGCGGCGAGAAGTCGAGTCGCCCCACGAAGGCAAGGTCCTCGGCCAGGGCGCGATTGCCCTTCTGGCGGCCGCCGCGCAATCCGCTGGACGAGAAGCCCTGGGCGTTCAGGCCGTTCACCACGTACGCCTTGTACTCGAGCTGCTCGCCGAGGAGCGTTCCGAACAAACCGATTCCGTTCTCACGCCACGTGGTGGGGATGATCCGCTGCTCCACGTCGGGTCGATTCACCCCGTAGTAGAAAGGCGGCTCGTGGATCTCGTTGAGGAAGCCCATGGGCAGCAGCACCAGCCCCGTACGCACGTTCGCCCAGGGCCGCAGGAAGAAGTCGAGCGTCGCGAGCTCCACGGAGAAGCTCCCTCCGCCAGAGCTGGCCGTGGCCGACGTGGTGGCGTGCTCGAGCTCGAACTCGGCGTTGAAGATGATGTTGTCCGTGAACTTGTAGCCGGTGTAGACCACGGCCCGCAGCAGGTCGGCCCGGTCCACGGCGCCGTTCGCGTCGGAGACGATCTTGCGGTAGAAGCCCTCGCCGTAGCCGCCGATGGAGAGGCCGCGCGTGACCCCGTAGACCTTCGAGGCGGCGGGCCCCATGCCGTAGCGGCCCTCGAGCTCGGCCTCCTCGGGCACCGCCCGCTCCGCCCGCGTGCGCTCGAGCTCTTCGGCGAGCACCGCCACGGTCCGTTCGAGCTCCGCGATCCGATCCTCCTGCGCGAGCTCCGCGTCCGTCTCTTCGCCGGCCCCCGCCGTCGCCGCCGCGATCACCACCCAAAATGCGATCGCCCACCGGGTTCGCCTCGCCATCGAGCCCTCCAGTCCTTCGCACGCGAAGGCTGGGCTCTGGGCTCTCGACCGCTGGCCTCTCGGTTGTCCCGTCTCACCCGGTCTCTCCCACCGGAATCACTTCGACCGCGAGCGCCGCCGGGCGGGCGCCCCGCGGCAGCTCGACGCGCAGCGTCCGCTTGCAGCGCCGGCACTTCAGCTCCACGGCGCCGTCCACGACCCGCGCCAGGAGGCTGCCGCACAGGCAGCGGCAGTCGTCCGGCCGGGGTAGCCGACCCGCGTGGCTCGCGGGGCTGGGAGCGCGTTGCGCCGGCTGCACTGTGCCCTCCGCCGGGTTCGTCCAGGTGAAATTGAAAATCACATTCAATTTCAGTTGGGCGAGAGTACGGGGCGGCCCCTCGCCGTGTCAAGCGGCTTCCCAGAGGCGAACGGAGCGCTGGAGAGGAGCGTCCCCAGGGGGAATGCGGTGTGCGTCCGGTGGGGCGGGGCGAGGCTAGTCCTCGCGGCAGGAGGAGCAGTGCCCGTAGAGCTCGTGGCGGTGGCGCAGCACCCGGAAGTCGTAGCGGGCCGCGATCACGTCCTGGGCGGACTCGATCATGCTGCACTCGAACTCGATGATCTTGCCGCAGCGCACGCACACCAGGTGATCGTGGTGCTCGTGGGCGATCTCGTAGCGCGCGATCCCGTCGTCGAAGTGACGCTCGCTGGAGAGGCCTGCGTCGCACAGCAGCTTCATGGTCCGATATACGGTCGTGTAGCCGATGTTGGGGTGCTTCTCCTTGACCTGCCGGTAGATCTCCTCGCCGGTGATGTGGCCGGTCGCCGAGAGGAAGACCTCGAGGATCGCCTCGCGCTGCTTGGTGTGCTTGAGATTGTGTTCTTCGAGGTAGCGTGCAAGCGACCGTTGCTCGACCTCGTGGGACATGACACCACGGTAATCGACGCCCGCCGCGGATTCAAGAAACGCGGCCGGCCGGCGCTCAGAGCCGCTCCAACAGCTCCTCGGCGGCTTCGGCGACCCCGTCGTCGGGTTCCTGGGACAGGATCTCGAGTTGGCTGCGCAGACCCCGACCGACCTCGAGGGTTCCCGCCTGGTGGGCGCTGAGCAGGGCTTCGAGGCCCTGCACGACGAGCTCGCAGGCGCCGGAATCGAGGAACAGGGCCAGCAGCGCCGGGTCCGCGGGGACGCCGAGCGCCTCGCGGTAGGCGCGGCACGCCTCGGCCAGACCGACGGTGCCGTGGGCGTCGCGCATGGCCTTGGCCAGCCGGTCGCGCTCGTCGCCGCCGGGTCCCCCGGAGAACATCCCGGCGATGTGCTCGAGGTATCGCCGATCGGCCCTCTGAGAGCGCGCCTCCGCGGCGGACCCGCGGGGGGGCGCCTCGCCCGACGAGGGCCGTTCCTTGCGTCGCCGGTCGAGCTCGCTGAAGGAGAGCTTGTCTCCGTCGATCCAGCTGCGGTCGCGGGTCATCGCGTCACCCCGTCCTTCGAATTCTCGGCCGCGCGCAGGTTGTGCTGCGCCGCCGCGTTGTCGCAGTCGAGCTCGACCGCGCGCCGGAACGCCCCCAGTGCCCGGTCGGGCCGACCCTCGGCGGCATAGGCGAGGCCCAGGTGGTTCTGCACCTCCGAGGCGTCCGGCACGAGCGTGGCGGCGCGCTCGAGGTCCGCAACGGCGCGCTCGCTGTCGCCGCGCTCGAGGGCGGTGCTGCCGCTTCGGTACAGACGCGCGCCCTCGAACGAGGCGCAAGCCGAGGCTGCGGAGATCAGCGCGAGGGAGAGAAGGCTCGCGCGGGCGACGCGGGAGGCCCTCATCGACCCCGTTGTACCGAGCCGCACACCTCCCCGCAATGGGCACCGTTGCCCGACGCGAAGCGGCGTGGTATGCGGCCTGGAGCTCCGGCCATGGCCCTCCCCTCGGAAACTCCCGCCGTCCCCCGCGCGAAAGCCGTTCCCGGCGGCGTGCGCGAGATTCTGGTCCTCGCCTACCCGGTCATCCTGACCCAGCTCTCCAGCACCGCCATGGGCGTGGTGGACTCGGCGATGGTCGGGCGGCTGGGCGCCACGGAGCTCGCGGGCGTCGGCTTCGGCGCGGTCTGGATCTGGACGGTCTTCTCGCTGCTGTTCGGAACCGCGAGCGGAGTGCAGACCTTCGTCGCCCAGGCCGACGGTGCCGGCCGCCAACGCAGCTGCGGCCAGTGGGCGTGGCACGGCGGCTACGCCCTGCTCCCCGTGTCCGTGATCGCAGTCGTCGCACTGCTCCCGTCGATCGGTCCGCTGCTCGCCCTGGCTGGCCCTTCGCCGGAGATGCAGGCGGTGGTTGCCTCGTACGTCTCGGCGCGCCTGGTGGGCGAGGTGGGCTTCACCCTGGTGATGGTGCTGACGTCCTTCTTCCGCGGCATCGGCGACACGCGCACGCCTCTCTACGTGACGCTCGGCGCCAACGCCGTGAACGCCGTGCTGGACTACGGCCTGATCTTCGGCGAGCTGGGTCTGCCGCGTTGGGGCGTGGCCGGCGCCGGAGTGGCCACGGCCGTGGGGCACTGGGTCGCGGCCGCGGCGATCTTCTTCGCCTTCCGGCGGCGGCGCTTGGCCGAACGCTTCGACACGCGCCCGGTCGCGCCGAGCGCGGCCTCGATCCGGCGCTTCCTGCGCACTGGGGCGCCCATCGGCGGGCAATGGTGCATCGGGATGACGTCGTTCGCGCTCTTCACCACCGTCGTGGCCCGCATGGGCGACGCCTCGATGGCCGCCAGCCAGGCCTTCCTGATGCTGCTCTCGCTCTCGTTCATGCAGGCCATCGGGGTCTCCATTGCGGCCGCGACGCTGGTCGGCCGCTACATCGGAGCCGACGACCTGCCGGCCGCGAGCCGCAGCTTCCGCTCGTCGATCGCGCTGGGCGCGGTGTTGGCAGGAGTCGTGGCGGTGCTGTTCGTGGCGCTACCGGGCCCGTTGCTGCGCATCTTCACCGACGATCCCACCGTGGTCTCCCTGGGCCGGCCGCTGCTGCTGCTGGGCGCACTCTTCCAGTTCTTCGACGCGGTCGCGATCATCAGCGAGGGCGCGCTGCGCGGTGCGGGCGACACCCGCTGGACGTTCGTCGTCCAGACCGCCCTCGGCTGGGGCTTCTTCGTGCCCCTGGCCTACGGCTTGGGGGTGACCCTGGAAGGCGGCCT
>JAZFWH010000146.1:0-8710 GCA_036482635.1 Myxococcota bacterium | reverse complement strand
CGCCCTGCGCGCCCTGCCGCCGATCGCGCTCGGCGCGGCGATCGGTGCGGCGTTCATCTCGCAGGTTGCGGACGCCGTCTTCGAACGCCTGTTCGGGGCGATGATGCTGGTGCTGCTGGTGCCGATGCTGCTGCGGCGCCCGGCGCCCCGCGCGTCGTCGGGACCGCTGCGCTGGTCGCCGCTCACCTCCGGCGCCGTCTTCTTCGGCATCGGGCTCTACGCCGGTGCGCTCCAGGCAGGGGTCGGCATCCCGCTGCTGTTCGCGCTGAACCACGCGGGCCTCGACCTGGTGCGGGCCAACGCCGTGAAGCTCGTGTTGATCCTCGCCGTGGCGCTGGTGGCGGTGCCCATCTTCGCGCTCAACGGGCAGATCGCCTGGCTCCCCGCGGCGGCGCTCAGCTGCGGCTTCTTCGTGGGTGCGGCGGTCGGCGCCCGCCTGGCGGTGCGCGGCGGAGAGCGGGTGATCCGACCCGTGCTGGCCGTGGCCGTGATCGCCATGGCCGGCCGCATGTTCGGCTTCTACTGAGCCGCCCCTCACCGCGCCCCGCGGCCCGCGCGAGCTAGACTCCGGCGCTCTTCACCACTCGCGATGGGATGGCGGTATGGGACGCTTCGAAGGCAAGGTGGGATTCGTCACCGGCGGCGCCACGGGCATCGGCCTGGCCTGCGCGCGGGCCATCGTCGACGGCGGCGGTGCGGTGATGCTGGCGAGTCGGCGCGAGGACGTGTTGCGGGCCGCCGCCGCGGAGCTCGGCCCCCGCGCCGACTACGTGACCTGCGACGTCACCGACGACGCCTCGCTGGAGGCGGCGATCGCCGCCACCCAGGAGCGGCTCGGCCCGCTGCGGCTCGCCGTGAACTCCGCGGCGTCGGGCTCCGGCGGGAACGTGCTGAGCAGCACGGCCGAGCAGTTCGGGCAGGCGCTACAGACCGACCTGGTCGGCGTCTACCGCTGCCTGCGGGCCGAGGCGCAGGCGATGAAGGAGGCCGGCGGCGGCAGCATCGTCAACATCAGCTCGATCGCCGGCGCGCTCACCCACCGCTGGATGACGGCCTACTGCGTGGCGAAGGCGGGCGTGAACATGCTCACGCGCTGTGCGGCCGACGACCTGGGCGAGTTCGGCATCCGGGTCAACGCGGTCATGCCGAGCCTGGTGGACACGCCCCTGGTGACGATGCTGACGAGCGACGCAGGCGTCCGCGAGGAGTACCTGCGCCGGATCCCGCTGGCGCGCCTGGGCGAGCCCGAAGACGTGGGCGCGTTCGTGGGCTCGCTGCTCTCCGACGAATCGAGCTGGGTGACAGGGCAGTGCATCGGCGTCGACGGCGGCCACACGATTCGCCAGGGCCCGGACCTGGTGCCCTTCTTTCGTCGCTTCATGCCCGAGGAGCCCTAGGTAGCCCGGAGCAGACACCCGCCCGGCCGCGCCCGAGGACGGCCCCGAGGGCACATGCGACGCACGCTCGAGCCCGAAGCCATGGACGACGCCGAGGAGGTGGCGGCCTACGCCACGATGGATCACTCGGAGGCCAACCTCGCCTTCGTCGAGCGCCTGCTCGCGTTGCGGGCCACGGGCCACTTGCTCGACATCGGGACCGGCCCCGGCGAGATTCCGCTGCTGATCTGCGAGCGCCTCGAGTCGGTGCGCGTGACCGGCGTGGACTTGTCGCGGCAGATGCTGCGGCACGCACAGCGGCTGTGCGGCGCCAGCCCCCGGGCGGCGCGCGTTGCCCTGCGCCGGGCCGACGCCAAGCGCCTGCCGTTTCGAGACGCCTGCTTCGACGCCGTCGCCAGCAACACCATCCTGCACCACCTGCCGGACCCGCTGCCCTTCCTGCGCGAGGCGCGCCGCGTGCTGCGGCCCGGCGGCGCGCTGCTGATCCGGGACCTGCTCCGTCCGGACAGCCCGCAGCGCGCCGATGAGCTGGTCGCCCTCCACGCGCGCGACGCCACCCCCGAACAACGGGAACTCCTCCGGGCGAGCCTGCACGCGGCCCTCACGGCCGACGAGCTGCGCGCCCTGGCGAACGCCGCCGGCCTGGCGGAGGCCGAGCTGCGCATCGACAGCGACCGCCACCTGTCGCTACAGATCGGCGCCCGCTGAACCTTCGGGCTCTACTTCAGGGTTTCCATAGCGGTGATCGAGATTGGAATCGATTTGTAGGTCGGAGTGAAGCTGCGGTCCGCCACGCTGCCGATCGGCACCAGCGGGTTGGCCTCGGGGAAGTAGCTGGCGGCGCAGCCCCGTGGCAGGTCGTAGGGCACGACCCGGAAGCCGCGCAGTGTGCGCGTCTGCCCCTCGAAGTGACTGGTCAGCTCGACCTGCTGGCCCTCGCGCAGGCCGGCGCTCGCCAGGTCGTCCGGGTGCAGCAGCACCACCCGGCGGTCGCCGTGGATGCCTCGATAGCGGTCGTCGAACCCGTAGACGGTCGTGTTGAACTGGTCGTGGCTGCGCAGCGTGGTGAGCCAGAAGCGGCCCGGCCCGAGCGACGCTTCGGGCAGGGGATGCACGCTGAAATGCGCCTTGCCCGAGGGGGTCTCGAAGTTGCGCGTGCGCGCGCGATTGGGCAGCACGAAGCCACCGGGCTCGCGGACGCGCCGGTTGTAGTCCTCGAAGCCGTCGATCACCCGCTCGATCCGTTCGCGGATGCGATCGTAGTCGGCGGCGAACGCCTCCCAGGGCACGGCGTCGTCGTCCCCGAGCACCGCGCGGGCCAGGCCCGCGACGATGGCGGGCTCGCTGCGCAGCTGCGCGGACGCGGGGGACAGACCGCCCTGGGAGCGGTGCACCACGCTCATCGAGTCCTCGACGCTGACGAACTGTCGGCCCGACGCCTGCTCGTCGCGTTCGCTACGACCCAGGCACGGCAGGATGATCGCTTCGCTGCCGATCACCAGGTGCGAGCGGTTCAAAGTCGTCGAAACCTGCGCCGTCAGCTGGCAGCGGCGCAGCGCCCCGGCCGTGTAGGCGCTGTCTGGAGTCGCGACGGCGAAGTTGCCGCCGAGACCCACGAAGGCCTTCGCGCGACCCTCCGCCATCGCCCGAATCGCTTCGACGATGTTGAAGCCCCGCTGCGCCGGCGGGCTGAAGCCGAACTCCTCCCCGAGACGGCGCGAGAACTCGGGCTTCGGACGCTCGGTGATCCCCACCGTGCGGTCGCCCTGCACGTTGCTGTGGCCGCGCACGGGGCAAGGGCCGGCGCCGGGTCGCCCGATGTTGCCGCGCAGCAGCAGCAGGTTCGCGATCTCCTGCACGTTGGCCACGGCGTGCTTGTGCTGGGTGAGCCCCATCGCCCAGCAGACGATTGCGCTGCGCGCCGAGGTGTAGACCTGCGCAGCGCGCCGCATGTCCTCGCGCGAGATCCCGCTCTGTGCCTCGAGATCCCGCCAGGCGTGGCGGGCCAGATCGTCGCGCAGCGCCTCGAAGCCCGCGGTGTGGGTGCGGATGAACTCCCAGTCGAGCACCTCACCGGGGCTGCGCTGCTCGGCGAGCAGCACCTCCTTCATGATGCCCTTGAGCAGCGCCACGTCGCCGCCGACCCGCACCTGGAGGTAGAGGTCCGAGATCGCTGTACCGCGACCCAGCAGGCCCAGCGCCTCCTTGGGATGCGCGAAGCTCACCAGGCCCCGCTCCCGCAGCGGGTTGATGCTGACGATGCGGCAACCGCGGCGCTTGGCGAACTGCAGCGCCGTGAGCATGCGCGGGTGATTCGTTCCCGGGTTCTGTCCGATCACGAAGATCGCGTCGGCGCGCGCGAAGTCCTCCAGGCCCACGGTGCCCTTGCTGACGCCGATCACCTCGCTGAGCGCCACGCCACTCGACTCGTGACACATGTGGGAGCAGTCCGGCAGGTTGTTGGTGCCGAAGCGGCGCGCGAAGAGCTGGTAGAGAAAGGCGGCCTCGTTGCTTGTGCGGCCAGAGGTGTAGAAGATCGCCTCGTCGGGCGAGCCGAGCGCGCACAGCACCTGCGCGATGCGGCCCAGGGCCTGCTCCCAGCCCACGGGTTCGTAGTGCTCCGAGTCCGCTCGCTTGAGCATCGGCTCGGTCAGCCTGCCCTGCTGCTCCAGCCAGTGGTCCGACTGCTCGAGCAGCCGCCGGATCGGCCACTGCGCGAAGAACTCGCGGGTCACGCGACGGGTGGTGGCTTCGTGGGACACCGCGCGCGCGCCGTTCTCACAGAACTCGAGGCGGGAACGCTCGGCGGGATCGGGCCAGGCGCAGCCCGGGCAGTCGAAGCCATCGGACTGGTTGACCTGCAACAGCGCCCGGGCGCCCCGGCGCCAACCCATGTCGCGCCGCGCGTGGCGGAGCGTGTTCAGGACTGCTTGCAGACCACCGGCGGGTTTTTCGTTGGGCATCGTCGCGGTCTCACCGCGCGCCGAGGTTAGCGCACGACCCGGCGGGCCTCGCCGTACACGTTGAGGCCGCGACCGCGCAGGAAGCCGACCAGCGTCATGCGAGCGCGCCCCGCGAACTCGACCGCCAGCGAGGTCGGGGCCGAGACGGCGGCGACCAGCGGAATCCTGGCCGTCAGCGCCTTCTGCACGATCTCGAAGGAGATGCGGCCAGAGACCAGCAGCACGTGGCCGCTCAGGGGGATGCGCTCCTCGCCCAGCGCCCAGCCGACCACCTTGTCCACCGCGTTGTGGCGACCCACATCCTCCCGCGCGACGAGCAGCGAGCCGTCGGGGGCGAAGAGCCCGGCGGCGTGCAGGCCACCCGTCTGCGCGAAGACCGGCTGCGCCCGCTCCAGCCGCTGCGGCAGGTCGTAGAAAAATCCGGCCTCGAAGCGAATGTCGTCGTCGAGAGGCGGGGCCACCGCGAGCGCGTTCTCGATGGTCGCCTTGCCACAGATGCCGCAGCTGGAGCTGGCGTAGAGGTTGCGGCGCAGCGACTCGAGGTCGACCGATACGCGCGGGGCCAGGATCGCGCGGATCACGTTGTCCTCCGCGGCCGGGTCCGGCAGCTCGTTGCAGTGGCGGATCGAGACCACGTCGGCGGGTGCGCCGATCACGCGCTCGGTCACCAGAAAGCCCAGCGCGAGCTCCTCGTCGTGCCCCGGCGTTCGCATCACCACCGCCAGCGGCGCGGCACCCAGCTGGATCTCCAGTGGCTCCTCCCGCGCCACCGTGTCGTCGCGCACTTCCGGCCGCTCGTTCTGGAAGTGCACCACGGGGACCGCGTCGGTCGCGGCGGCGACGTCTGCGTTTCGCTCGCGCCTGCGAGCGCGGCCGGTGCTTCGATTCGTCACCCCGCCGAGCTTGGCCCATAATCCTTCGCATGACCAGCGCGGCAAGCCCGTCTTCCGGCCGATGGCTGTACGGCCCGGCCCGCGATCTGCTGATCGGCTGTGGTCTGTGGTACGCGCTGGCCTTCCTCGCCTTCAGCTTCGCCGGGGAGCAGATTCGGCTGGGCGGGGCGATGGCGCTGCTGCCTTTCATCATCCTGGTATTCAGCACACCTCACTACGGCGCGACGCTGCTGCGCGTCTACGAGCGGCGCGAGGACCGCCGCGCGTACACCTTTTTCGCGGTCTGGGCGACCGCGTTCCTGCTGATGTGCTTCGCGGTCGGCGTGCATAGCGCGATCGTGGGCTCCTGGATCGTCACGATCTACCTGACCTGGAGTCCCTGGCACTACACGGGCCAGAACTACGGGATCGCCGTCATGTTCCTGCGCCGGCGCGGCGCCGAACTCACGCCCGTGGTGAAGCGCTTCGTCTACGCCTCGTTCAGTCTCTCGTACCTGCTGACCTTCCTGGCGCTGCACAGCGGGGCCCGGGCCAGCCACTACGCGCCGTTCACCTACGACACGCCCAACTACCGCTTTCTGAGCCTGGGCCTGCCGGCCGGCTTCACCGAGATCGCCTTCGCCGTCGTGGCCACCGCCTACCTCGTGGCGCTCGGCGGCGCCGGCGTGCTGTTGCTGCGCCGCTCACGCCCGCGCGATCTCGCCCCGGCAGCGGCGCTGGCGCTGACCCAGGCGCTCTGGTTCTCGATTCCCATCGCACTGCGCTACTGGCGCGTCGATCCCTACGTCGAGCCCTGGACGTCCGACTACGGCACCTACTACTTCCTGTGGATCGCGGTGGGCCACGCCGTGCAGTACCTCTGGGTCACCTCCTACTACGCGCGCGCGCGGGGCGGATGGAGCGGGCACGGTGCCTACCTCAGCAAGGTGATGTTGGCGGGCGCCGCCGCCTGGGTCCTGCCGGCGCTGCTGTTCGCGCCGGGAGCGCTGGGCCGCCTGCCCTTCGACGCCGGCCTGAGCATCCTGGTCGCGTCGCTGGTCAACATCCACCACTTCATCCTCGACGGCGCCATCTGGAAGCTGCGCGATGGCCGGGTCGCGCGGATCCTGGTGCGCAGCGCCACCGAGGCCGCGGGCACCCCGACCCCCGAACGTCCCGCTCGCCGCTGGATCGGCCCGGTGATCTGGGCGACCGGGCTGCTGTGCGTTGCGGTGATTGTGCTCGGGAAGTGGGAGCGCGAAATCGGCGTGCGCCACGCCGCGCGGGCGGGTGACGTCGAACGCGTGCGCACCGCGGTGGAGCGTCTCGAGCGGCTGGGCCGCGACAGCCCCGACCTGCGGCTCGCGCTGGGGAAGACGCTGGCGCGGCGCGGCGACCCGAACGCGGCGCTGCTCGAGTACCGGCGGGCGATCGACCTGTACCCGAACGCGGCGGCTTGGCTCGCGGTGGGCAAGCTCTTCGCCCAGCAAGAGCGCTGGCGGCAGGCGGCCGACGCGTACGAACGCGCCGTGGCGCTGCGGCCCGAAGGCGCCTTGGGCCACTACGAGCTCGGGGTGGCGCGGCTCGCGCTGCACCGGCCAGCCGCCGCGCGGGACGCCTTCGCGCGCGCCGCCGAGCTCGACCCGGGGCGCAAGATCCACCGCGTCATGCTCGAGCGCGCCGAGCGCGCCCTGGCCGACGCGCCGGAGTGACGCCGGGTCGGCCGCGGCGCTGTCGCCGGAATGCTGCATCTCGTTGCACCGTGACCTGGCGCACGCTGTGTCTGACCGGCACGGCGATTGCTACAGAGTGGCGCTAGGCTGAGAGACGGCCGCGGGCCCACCTCCGAGGAGAAGTCATGACGACGCGCATTCGGACTCTCGCGCCAGCGGCCGCGCTCGCCCTGGTGGTCTTCCACGGGGACGCCGTCGCCGACGCGCCGCCGGACGACACGGTGGACATCCACATCGACGTGCCGGGCGCGATGATCTCGATCCGGGGCGGCGCTGACGGCGGCACGGTCGAGATCCGCGCCGGCGACGTGCACATCCAGGCCGAGGGCGACCGACGCTCGGGACGCTTCACGGTCGATGCGCCGAACGCGAGCGTGCGCGCCGGTGGCGACGTCGACGTCTCTGCGGTGGAGCTCGGGCTGCCCTTCTACCCGGGCGCGGAGGAGGGCAGCGGCTCGCGCGTCGACGCCGGTGGCAGTCGCGTGATCAGCCGCACGCTGCGCTGCGACGACTCGTACGACGAGGTCGTCCTCTTCTACGTGGACCGGCTCGACGGCTACAAGCTCAAGCGCCAGGACCGCCGCGGCGGCCGCGAGACGGAGTTCGAGCGCGACGAGAGGCGCGACAAGCGCACGGTGCGGATTCGCGAGAAGAACGACGGCACCGTGATCGAGCTGAGCCGCTTCGTCCGCTCCTAACGCCGCGCACACGCAGCGGCGTCACGGCTCGCGCAGGCCCCAGGCGACCAGCGGCTGGCCCAGGCCGACCAGGACGGCGCCGTCGCGACCCGTCCACCACACGGGGATCCCCGCCGCGCGCGCGCGCTCCAGGACTTCCCGGTGAGGCATGCCGAAGCGCCCCTGCCAGGGGGCCGAGGCCACGGCCAGCTCTGGCGCCACCGCCTCGAGGAACGCCCGGCTCGAAGACGAACGGCTGCCGTGATGAGGGAGCACGAGCACCTCGGCCCGCAACTCGGCCCCGCCTGCGACGAGGGCGGCCTCGGCGGCGGCCTCCACGTCACCGGGCAGGAGCACGCGGCGCCCCCCCACCTCGACGCGCACGACCAGCGACGAATCGTTTCGCGAGCGAACGCCGCTGCGCCCGGGCGGCCAGAGCGGCGTGACGCGCAGGTCGCCGATCGCAGCCGCCGGCGAGCCCGCGCCGCGTTCGAAGACGGGCACGGCGCGCGCGCGGGCCGCCTCCAGCAGGCGCGCGAACGCGGGCTCCTCCGCCGTGCCCGCCGGAATCCAGACCGCGCCGACGGGGAGCGCGGCCAGCACCGCCGGAAGCCCCCCGCGGTGATCGAGGTCGGCGTGGCTCGCCACCACCAGGTCGAGCCGCTGAATCCCCAGCGCGCGCAGCGCCGGCACCACCGCGCGGCGGCCCAGATCGCCGCCGGGGAAGGCGCTGCCGGCGTCGACCAGCAGGCTGCCGCGCCGCCCCTGCACGACGCTCGCGTCGCCCTGCCCCACGTCGAGCACCACGAGGCGCGGCGGCGGCGGCGCAACCTCCGCCGGGGGCGCCAGCGCCAGGAAGGCGCTGACCCCCGCGGCCAGCAGGACGCGCGTCAGCGTCCGCCGCGCGCGCACGGCGGCCAGCGCCAGGGCGCACGCCAGCGCCAGCCAGAGCGGTCCGGGCGACGCGCCCGCTTCGCCGAGTGGCAGCCGGGCGGCCGCGCTCTCGACGCCCATCAGGGTCCAGCGGGCGACGCGCTCGGCGACGAACAGCAGCGCCTGGCTCGACTC
>JAZFWH010000145.1:0-15553 GCA_036482635.1 Myxococcota bacterium | reverse complement strand
GAACGCGGGAGGCGGCTCCCTCCCCCAATGGCTCGGGGCGATGTCGAGCCTCGCCCGGCCCGAGGCCCGGAGCCTGCTGGTGGTGGGGCTGGGCGGCGGCAGCGTCCTGGAGGCCGTTCCCCGGCTGGTCGAGTCGATCGACGTCGTGGAGCTCGAGCCCGAGGTGATCCGCGCAAACCGCACCATCGCGTCGCAGCGCCGCAAGGACCCGCTCACGGACCCCCGCGTCCGGCTCGTCGTGAACGACGCGCGCGGCGCTCTGCTGCTCACCGAGAAGCGTTACGACGCCATCGTGTCCCAGCCGTCGCACCCGTGGACGTCGGGCGCCTCACACCTCTTCACGCGCGAGTTCTTCGAGCTGGCCCGGGAGCACCTCGCCCGGTCCGGCGTCCTGGTGCAGTGGATGACGCCCCGTTTCGCGGACTCGTCGCTGCTTCGCACACTCGTCGCGACGCTCCTCGAGGTCTTCCCCCACGTGCGCGTGTATGGTCCGACGCGCGGCGCGCTGCTCTTCCTGGCTTCGGACGAGCCCCTGGCGGTGGAGGCGAACGCCGCCCGCGCGATCGCCTCGGCGCCGGAAGACTTCGCCGAGCTAGGCGTCTTCGGGCCCGAGGACGTGGCCGCCGCGCTGATCCTCGACGAACCCGGAGCCCGCGCCTTCTCGGAAGCTGCGCCGCCGAACACCGACGACCGCAACCTTCTGGAGATGCGGTCCCTCTCCGTCGCGCGTGGCGACCGCGAGCCCGGGGGGTTCGCAGACGCCTTCGCTCCCCACGATGCTCTCGTTCGCCCGTCGCTCCCCTTCGACCGTGTGTACCTCGTGCGGCGGCTCCTGGCGCGCCAGCTTTGGATCCGTGCGCGGCGAGTGGCCGGGGCCGCGAACGATCCCGTCGAGCGCGCGACCTCGCTGGGGCTGATCGAGGTCGCAGAGGGTCGGCCGGTCGAGGGTCGGCGCCAGCTCGAGCGCGCACTGGAACGCGATCCGGAAGCTCGGGAGGCGCGGGCCGGCCTGCTGCGGCTGCGCCGCCGCGCCGTCGTGGCGGGCGTGGCATCGGCGCTCGCTCTTGCCTCGGACCTCGAGGATCCGGAGGCGGCGGTCGTCGAGGGCTGGCGGGCCGAAGACGCACGCGACTGGGACGAGGCGCGGGCGCTGGAACCGCGTCTCGCACGCGTGGGCCCCCTGGATCCGCTCTTCGCCGATGCGATGCGGCTACGCGTCGGCTGGCGACTCGCGCAAGGCGGACCGTCGCCGGCGCGAGAGGCGGTGACACTCGCCGACGAGCTCTTCCCCGCCACGGGTTCCGCCGGCGACCTGCTGCTCCGCGCCCGGGCGCTCGCCGCCGCGGGTGACGGCGCCGGGGCACTGGTGACCCTGTTCCAGACCGCGACCCGCTTGAGGCCGGCGCGGAGCGATCGTTCGGTCGCCCGGGAGGCACTGCGTCTTCTCTGGACCCTGCCTCCCGACGCGAGTACCGTGGGGGCGCGGCAACGGCTGGAAGCGATGCTCGGGAGGGCGCGCTGAGGCGGGCCCCGGAGCGGGCGAGAGGGGAGCCATGGGGGACCCGGTCGACCAGGGCTTCACGATGCCGGCGGAGTGGGCGCCGCATGCGCGCTGCTGGATGGCGTGGCCGTGTCATCCCAAGACGTTCCCCGACCTGGAGGCAGCGCGGGATGCATACGCCGCGGTCGCTGGCGCGATCAGCCGATTCGAGCCGCTGACGATGATCGCCAACCGCGACGACGCGGAGGACGCGAGAAAGCGCTGCGGCGATGGCATCGAGGTGCTGGCCCTCGAGATCGACGACTCCTGGACGCGGGACACGGGCCCCACCTACCTCGTCGACGGGCGGGGAGGGCTCGGGGGCGTCGACTGGCCCTTCAACAACTATGGGGAGATCGACGACGACTACGAGAGCGACAAGACGCTGGCCCGACGGATGCTCCAGCACACCGGTGCGCGACGCTTCGAGGCCCCGATCGTCCTCGAGGGGGGCGCCATCCATACCGACGGGAGGGGCACGCTTCTCACGACCGAGAGCGTCGTGCTGAACCCCAATCGCAACCCGGGCCTCGCGAAGGCCGAGGCCGAGAAGGTCTTCCACGCCCAGCTGGGGGCGGAGAAGGTGATCTGGCTGGACAAGGCCCTCGACGTGGACTCCACGGACGGACACGTCGACAACCTGGCCTGCTTCGTGCGACCCGGACTGGTGGCGGCGCTCGCCGAGCCGGACCCGGCCGACTCCCACCACGCCGCGCTTCGCGAGAACCTGCGACGCCTCCAGCTGGCGCGGGATGCCACCGGTCGACGGCTGGAGATCATCGAGATCCGCCAGCCCGGGTGGCGCGAGTTCAACGGCCGGCGCGTCTGCGCCTCCTACATCAACTTCTACATCGCCAACGGTGGTGTGATCGTTCCCGTGTTCGACGATCCGCAGGACCGGCGCGCGATCGAGTCGATCGAGCGCGCCTTCCCGGATCGCGAGGTCGTGGCCGTTCCGGGACTCGACATCGTGAAGTCGGAGGGCTGCATCCACTGCATCACACAGCAGGAGCCAGCTCCGTGAGGGCGGCTCCGCGATCGCGAGGAGCGGCAGGGCGATGAGGAAGGTCACCGTCGCCGCAACCCAGATGGCCTGCAGCTGGGACACGGAGGCCAACGTCGACCGCGCCATGGAGCTGGTTCGCGAGGCCGCCGGCAAGGGGGCGAACGTCGTCCTCATCCAGGAGCTCTTCGAGACGCCGTACTTCCCCGCCGAGGAGAGGGAGGAGCGCTTCGCCCTGGCGAGGTCGGTGGACGGCCACCCCACGATCGGGAAGATGGCCGCGCTGGCGAAGGAGCTCGAGGTGGTCCTGCCGGTGAGCTTCTTCGAGCGCGCCGGCAACGCCCATTTCAACTCCCTGGCGATCGTCGATGCGGACGGTTCGATGCTCGGCGTCTATCGCAAGAGCCACATTCCCGACGGTCCCGGCTATCAGGAGAAGTACTATTTCAATCCGGGCAACACGGGTTTCCGCGTCTGGAAGACCCGCTACGGAAACGTCGGAGCGGCCATCTGCTGGGATCAATGGTTCCCGGAGTGCGCCCGGGCGATGGCTCTCCTGGACGCGGAGCTGCTCCTCTACCCGACCGCCATCGGCGACGAGCCGCTGCCCCACTACGTCGATTCGAGGGATCAGTGGCAGCTGGTGATGCAGGGCCACGCCGCGGCGAACGTGATCCCGGTGGTCGCTTCGAACCGCATCGGGACGGAGAAGTCGGGCACCGGGACCCTGACCTTCTACGGCTCCTCCTTCATCACCGACGCCACGGGGCAGAAGATCGCGGAAGCCCCGCGAGGCGAGCAGACGGTCCTCACCGCAACCTTCGACCTGGACGAGCTGAGAACCATGCGGGCCTCGTCCGGCCTGTTCCGAGATCGCCGGACGGACCTCTATCATCGCCTTCTGACCCTGGACGGCGCGCCGGGCGGGGATTGACTCGCAGGGAACCCGGCTTCCCCGGAACGCGCACCCGGTCTCCTTGCTACAATGCCCCCCGCCATGGTGCAGAAGCGCGAGTTCCAGGGCGGCTGCCTGTGCGGGGGCCTCCGCTACACGGCCACGAATCCCATCGATGCGGGCTATTGCCACTGCCGCCTCTGCCAGCGCTCGGCCGGCGCCCCCGTCCTGGCCTGGGCTTCCTTTCCCCTCGAGGGCTTCGCCTACGCGAAGGGCTCTCCGTCGACCTACCGATCTTCTCCGAACGCCCACCGGGAGTTCTGTCCGAGCTGCGGCACCCAGATCGCCTTCCGCGACGAGAAGACGCCCACCACGGTCGACGTGAACCTGGCGAGCCTCGACGATCCCGAGTCGCTCGCACCCGAGTACCATATCTGGACCGGGAGCCGGATCCGCTGGTTCGAGATCGCGGACGATCTACCGCGATTCGAAGACGACGGCCCGGAGCGGCACTCGACCTAGGCGCGCCACGCCCCCGAGGAGAGACGATGCCGCGACGGACCCCCTTCCACGCACGCACCGCCGCTCTCTGCACGAGCCAGAACTGGCAGGATTGGTCGGGCTACCTGTCCGCGAACAGCTACGAGCTCGATCACATGCGCGAGTACAATGCGGTGCGCACCACCTGCGCGCTCTTCGACATCTCGCCCCTCTTCAAGTACCACGTGCGCGGCCGAGACGCGGGGCGCCTCCTCGACCGGATGGTGACGCGCGACGTCTCGAAGTGCCGCGTTGGGCAGGTGATGTACACCCCGTGGTGCGACGACGACGGGAAGGTCATCGACGACGGTACCGTCGCGCGGCTGGGTGAGGACTTCTTCCGTCTCACCGCCGCCATTCCGACCCTGGACTGGCTGCAGGACAACGCCTTCGGACTCACCGTGGAGATCGAGGACGTCACGCACGACTTCGGGGGCCTCGCGCTGCAGGGCCCGACCTCGCGCGACCTCCTTCAGCAGCTGACGGGCGCGGACTTGGGCAGCCTGCCCTACTTCCACCTCGTCGACGACAAGGTGGCCGGCATGCCGACCCGGATCTCGCGCACCGGCTACACCGGCGACCTGGGATACGAGATCTTCGTCGAGCCCAAGGGCGCAGAGGCCGTGTGGGATGCCCTGGTGGAGATGGGTCGGGCGTACAATCTGCAACCCGCCGGGAACGTGGCCCTCGACGTCGTGCGCATCGAGGCCGGGCTCCTCCTGATCGACGTGGACTTCGTCTCCTCGAAGAAGACCTTCTTCGAGGTCCAGAAGTCCACGCCCTACGAGCTCGGACTGGGCTGGACCGTGAAGCTCCGGAAGAAGCACTTCGTGGGGCGGGAGGCGCTTCGCCGGGAGAAGGCGCGCGGCGCTGCGTCGGCGACGGTCGGGCTCGTCCTCGACATCCTGGCCCTGGAGAAGATCTACGCGGGGTACGGCATGCCCCTGCAACTGCCCTACACGTCCTGGAACGTCGCCGTGCCGGTCTACGCGGACGAGGACCAGCGAAACCACATCGGCAAGGCCACGAGCGGCACCTGGTCCCCGATTCTCAAGCAGTACGTCGTCATCGCCAGGGTGAAGCCGCAACACGCCGAGCTGGGAAGCCACCTCTTCGTGGAAAAGACCGTCGAAGGGCGCCGCTTCGCCGTTCCCGCGGAGGTGGTGAAGATGCCCTTCTTCGATCCAGCGCGGAAGAAGGAGATGCCCTCATGATGGCGGAATACGATGCCATCGTCGTCGGCGGCGGACACAACGGTCTGACCTGCGCCGCCTATCTCGCCAGGGCCGGTCGCAAGACGCTCGTCCTGGAGCGGCGCCACGTGCTCGGCGGCGCGGCCGTGACCGAGGAGATCCATCCGGGGTTCAAGTTCACCGTCTGCTCCTATGTGGTGAGCCTGATGCGCCCGGAGGTGATTCGAGAGCTGGAACTGGCTCGGCACGGCCTGCACATCCTTCCGCTCCAGAGCGCCTTCGCGCCGATGGAGAACGGAGACTACCTGGCCATCTATCCCGACGAGGGAAGCACGCGCGAGGAGATCCGCCGCCACTCCAAGCGCGACGCCGACATGGCCCCGAAGTTCAACCAGCTGATGTACGAGATGGCCTTCGCAGTGAAGCCGATCGTGGGCATGGTGCCGCCGGACCCCAGCCGGCCGGGCCTGCGCGGGTTGCGCACTCTGCGGGATCTGGGAAGGCACCTCCAGGGCCTCGGCAGGGAGACCTTCCACCACCTCACCAAGACCATGACCATGAGCGTCGCCGACCTTCTCGATGAGTGGTTCGAGAGCGACATCGTGAAGGCGTATGCGGCCCTCAACGGCATCATCGGCACGAAGCTCGGTCCCCAGTCGCCGGGAACCGCCTACGTGCTGCTGCACCATTACATGGGCGAGCTCGACGGGGCCTTCACCGCGTGGGGCTGGCAGCGCGGCGGCACGGGCGGCGTCAGCGACGCCATCGCCAATGCCGCTCGCAGTCACGGTGCCGAGATCCGCTGCGAGGCGCCGGTGGCGCGGGTCCTGGTGCGGGACGGGCGAGCGGTGGGCGTCGCCCTCGAGAACGGGGACGAGATCTACGCGAAGACGGTCGTATCCGGCTGCGATCCTCGCGTCACCTTCCGCAAGCTGGTCGAGGAGAAGGAGCTCCCGGAGGACTTCGTCGCGGCCATCGACCGCTTCAAGTTCCGGGGCTCGTCGGGCAAGGTGAACCTCGCCCTCGACGCGCTTCCGCGCTTCACAGCGATGAAGGACCCCGCGCTGATGCAGATGATCGAGATCTGCCCCAGCATGGATTATCTGGAGCGGGCCTACGACGACGCCAGCTACGGGGGCTTCTCGAAGCGCCCGTTTCTGGACATCATCATTCCCAGCACCATCGATCCCACGATGGCCCCGCCGGGCAAGCACGTGATGTCGATATTCGTGCAGTACGCCTCGTACGACATGCCGGAGTACGGCAACCGCGACGAGCAGCGCGACGCCTTCGGAAACGCCGTGATCGACACCTTGACCGAGTTCGCCCCGAACCTGAAGGACATCATCCTGCACAGGCAGGTGCTGACACCCTGGGATCTCGAGCAGAAGTTCGGGCTCACGGAGGGCAACATCTTCCAGGGCGAGCTGACCCTCGACCAGCTCTTCTTCCTGCGGCCGGCGCCCGGCTGGGCCGACTACCGCACCCCGATTCGCAGCTATTACCAGTGCGGCTCGGGCACCCACCCCGGCGGCGGCATCACGAGTGGCCCCGGGCGGCTGGCGGCGCTCGAGATCCTGCGGGATCGGAACTAGAGGCTGCGGCATCGAAGGTCATGGCAGATTACGACGTCATCATCATCGGGGCAGGGCACAACGGACTGGTCGCGGCGGGGTACCTGGCGAAGGCCGGCCGCCGCGTGTTGGTGCTCGAAAGGCGCGAGCGCGTCGGCGGCGCTGCGGTGACCGAGGAGATCTTCCCCGGCTTCCGGTTCTCGACCTGCGCGGATGGCAGCGGCTACCTGTCCGCGGAGGTCCGCCGCGACCTGAAGCCGGACCTGGAGATCCTGGCGGCGGATCCGGTCGTGTTCGCCCCGCAGCCAGACGGCTCCCGGCTGGCGATCTGGCGGGACACGGCGCGAACCGCGCAGGAGATCGAACGCTTCTCCCAGGCCGATGCCGAGCGCTACCCGGCCTTCGTCGATCTGATGGGCAAGCTCGCCAAGGTGGTCGGCGGGCTGATGCGGGTCCCGCCGCCCGATCTTCCGGACGTGGGCTTGCGAGACCTGAGAAGCCTGCTGCCCCTGGCGGGTCCGGTTCTCTCCCTGGGAAGGAAGAATGTCAACCAGCTGCTGCGCGTGCTGCCGATGCCCGTCGCGGACCTGCTCGACGAGTGGTTCGAGTCCGACGTGGTCAAGGGAACGATCGCCGCGAACGGCGTGCGGGACCTCACCTGGGGGCCCAAGGAGGCCGGCACGGCCTACGCCCTGCTCTACAACTGGGCCTTGAGCGACACGGGCCTCTTCCGCTCTGCGGGCGTCGTCAAGGGCGGCATGGGCGCGCTCACCGAGGCCCTCGCCGGCGCCGCGGGTTCGCTCGGTGCCGAGATCCGGACGGGCGCCCCGGTGAAGCGCGTGATCGTGGAGGACGGTTGCGCGGTCGGGGTGGAGGTCGACGGGGAGACCCCGTTGCGGGCCCGGGTCATCGTCTCGAACGCCGATCCCCGCACGAGCTTCTTCGAGCTGCTCGATCCTTATTCGCTGAGCGCTGGCATCGTCCGACACGTGCGGAGCATCAAGTACCGCGGCTCTGCCGCGCGCATCCACCTGGCTCTCTCCGAGCTGCCGGAGTTCACGGCCCTAGGCGGCGAAGATCCCGCCGTCATGCTCCGCGGTCCCATCCAGATCGCGCCGACCTTGACGTACCTCCAGCGCGCCTACGACTGCGTGAAGTACGGTGAGGCCTCGCCGCGACCGTACCTCGACCTGCTGATCCCCAGCCTGCTCGACCCCGGCCTCGCTCCGGACGGACGGCATGTCATGTCCATCACCGCCAAGTACGCCCCCTATCGACTGCGAGCCGGCGGCTGGGAGGCGCGAACCGAAGCCTTCGCGGACGGCGTGATCGACACGCTCGCCGAGTACGCGCCCAAGATCCGGGACGTCATCCTCCAGCGTCGTACGCTCGTCCCCCCCGATCTCGAAGCGGACTTCGGGCTGCCGGAGGGCAGTCCCAGCCACGGCGAGATGACCTTGGATCAGTTCTTCCACATGAGACCGATTCCGGGATATGCGCGCTACCGGACGCCCACGACCGGGTTCTATCTGTGCGGAGCTGGCACCCATCCCGGCGGCGGCGTCACCGGCATCCCGGGCCGGAACGCAGCGCGTGCGGTGCTCGAGGATTGGAGCTGACCTAGCGGGCGCAGCTGCCGCCCCGCTCGAGAGCAGATCAGCTCCCGAGCTCCTTGGCGAGGCGGGCTTCGCGCCAGGCGATGGCGGCCTTGGGCCCGTCCTTCGCCAGGATCTCGTTGAACTCGCGGGAATCCAGCGTGTCGCTGGCCTCGGCCAGGATGTCGAGCTCGAGCCCCTGCAGCAGGGCCTGGCGCATGCCCATGATCTCGGCGCTGCGGTTGATGGCCTTCTTGGTCAGCGTCACGGCGATCCGGTCGTTCACGGCGATGGTTCGAGCCACACCCAGCGCTTCGTCGAAGCAGCGCTCGGGAGGAACGACCTTGTTGACGAGGCCGAGGGCGAGCGCACGTTCCGCGGAGACCCTGTCGTCGCCCGTGAGGAGCAGCTCCTTGGCCTGCTTGTGCCCGATCACCCACGGCAGAATCAGCGCGACGATGCCGCTGCCGAACTTGACCTCTGGAGCGCCGAAGCGGCAGCCCTCCGCCGCGATGGTGACGTCACAGGCGACCGCCATCTCCATGGCGCTGCCCAGGCAGTAGGTGTGCACCGCGGCGACGGTGGGCTTGGGGCAGTCCCAGAAACGCATGATGATCTCGAAGTCTTCTTCGAGCTCCGCTCGCAGGGATGCGATGCGGTCCTCCGGAGCACCGTTGCCCGTCTCCAGGTCGAAGCCCGCCGAGAAGGCCCGGCCCGCGCCGCGCAGGACCACCGCGAGAATGCCCGGATCGCTCTCGGCCTCTTCCATGGCGCGACCCAGGTCCACGACCATCTGGTGGTTGATGGCGTTGAGCTTGTCGGGCCGATTCAGGGTGAGAACCGCGATCGGTCCTCGGGCCTCGTACAGGACCGTCTCGAGCGACGGAGTCGACATCCCGAGCTACTTCCCGCCCGACAGGCGGATCCATGCGGACTTCGTCTGCGTGTAGCTCAGGAAGCTCTCCAGGCACTTGTCGCGAGCGTTTCCCGACTGCTTGTAGCCGCCGAAGGGCTGCGTCATGTCGCCCTCGTCGAAGCAGTTGACCCAGATCATGCCCGCCTCGATCTCCTTGATCATCCGCAGGGCCGTGTCGAGATCGCGCGTCCAGACGCCTGCGGCCAGGCCATAGATGCTGTCGTTCGCCATGTCGATCGCCTGATCGACCCCGTCGAAGGGGATCACGGCCGCCACCGGGCCGAAGATCTCCTCGCGGGCGATCTTCATGTGGTTGTCGACCTCGGTGAAGAGCGTCGGCGCCACGTAGGCGCCCGCCTCGAATCCCTCCGGAACCCCCCCACCGAAGACCAGCCTCGCTCCGTCCTGCTTGCCCGACTCGACGTACTCGAGCACCCGCTTCTGCGCCTCGGTCGTCACCAGCGGACCCAGATTGGTGCCGGGGTCGAGCGGATCGCCGGGTCGGTAGGCGTTCTTGCCATCGCTGACGAATCGATCGACGAAGGTGTCGTGGATCTCGCGATCGACCAGCAGCCGCGAGCCCGCGTTGCAGACTTCACCCATGTTCGAGAAGATGCCGTTGTAGGCGGCGGACACGGCGCGTTCCAGGTCGGGCAGGTCTGCGGTGAAGATCTGGGGCGTCTTTCCGCCGCATTCGAGCGACACGCGCTTCATGTTGGACTGACCGGCGTACTGGAGTATCAGCTTGCCGACCTCGGTCGATCCGGTGAAGGTGATCTTGGCGACGTCCGGGTGCAGCGCGAGCGCCTTCCCGGCCACCTCCCCGTAGCCGTTGACCACGTTGAAGACACCGGGTGGCCCGCCCGCCTCGCAGAACAGCTCGGC
Organism: Myxococcota bacterium; assembly: GCA_036482635.1. Lineage (GTDB taxonomy): Bacteria > Myxococcota_A > UBA9160 > UBA9160 > SMWR01 > JAZFWH01. The sequence continues at coordinate 5,412 of JAZFWH010000145.1, read as the reverse complement.
GAGGCGAAGCACGGAGAGCGGCGACTGCTCTGCGGGCTTGAGGACCACGCTGTTCCCGGCGGCGAGCGCCGGAGCCACCTTCCAGGTCGCCATCAGCAGCGGGTAGTTCCACGGCGGGATGGCGCCGACGACCCCGAAGGGCTCGCGCAGGACGAAGTGCATGATGTCAGACGGCGTGCTGGTGACGCTGCCCTCGACCTTGTCGATGCACTCCGCCATGAAACGAAACGTCTCGATCACCTGGGGAAGGTCGACCGAGACCATGTCGCTGATGGGCTTGCCCATGTCCAGGGTGTCCAGCAGCGCCAGCTCTTCCGCGTGTTCGTCCACGAGGTCGGTCAGGCGATAGAGCACCTCCATGCGCTCTCGCGGCGCCATGCGCGACCAGCTTCCCGATTTGAACGCGCGCATCGCGGCCGCCACGGCGACGTCCACGTCCTTCGCCGTGCCCTCGGCCACCTCTGCCAGGATCTCCCCGGTCGCCGGATTGACGGTCGCGAAGCGGCCGCCATCGATGGCGTCCGCATGGTTGCCTTCGATGAAGAGACCCTTGGCGGACCGCTCCAGGACCTTGGTGGCGGCTGCCTGCCAGCGCTCCCTGTCGTAATCCTCGAGTGCTGCGATGCTCATGGCGCTCTCCTCTACCCGAATGGGCGTAATATACCAGGTCGCGACACGGGGCTCACAGTGCCGGCCGCCGCGCCGGCGTGTCGAGCCAGCCGACCGCCCGCTCGTACGCCGCGGCCGCACGGAACACGCGCACGTCGTCGTAGGTGCGCCCGACGATCTGGATGCCCGTGGGCACCCCGTTGCGGGCGCGCCCGCTCGGCACGCTCATCACCGGACAGCGACTCAAGATGTTGAAAGGATAGGTCATCACCCAGCCGAGCATGGGATCGACCGCGACACCGTTGATCCGCACTTCCGAGGCGGCCGGATCGTGGTCGGCCGGGATCGCCGCGATCGCCGTGGTGGGGCAGATCAGGGCGTCGCAGCGCTCCAGCACGGGACCCAGCGTCTCGTACATCTGGCCCGCGACGCTCATGGCATCGAGCATGTCCTCGGCACTGGTGGTCTGGCCGAACTCGGCAAACGCGCGGGCGTAGTCCGTCAACAGGTGTCGGTGGCGAGGCAGCTCGCGTGCGATCAGGTTGCCGAAGAGATGCCCCAGGTGGTTCAGCGCGGCGACGAGCGTGGCCCGGGTCCAGCCCAGATCTACTTCCTCCACCTCGCACCCGAGCTCACGAAAGACGTCGATGGCGGCCAGCGTATTCTCTGCCACGTCGGCGTCCACTTCGCAGTACCCGAGATCGATCGAGTATCCGATGCGCCATCCGGCGATGTCCCGCAGGACCGGGGGAATCCGCAGCTTCGGCCGCAGCGTCGCGCTGTCCCTCGGGTGGGGTCCGGCGATCACGTTCTCCATCAGGGCACAGTCGGCAACCGTTCGCGCCAGGGGCCCCTCATGGCAGTAGAAGTCGAGGTTGTACGGCGGCTCTTCCGGCACCCTGCCGTAGGGCGGCTTGAAGCCAACGACACCACAGCAGGAGGCCGGGATGCGGATCGAGCCCGCGATGTCGGAGCCGGTTGCGAGCGTCGAGGTGCCGGCGGCCAGCGATGCGGCCGAGCCCCCGGACGAGCCGCCGGGCGTGTAGTCGGGGTGCCACGGATTGCGGGTCACGCCCCATAGGCGCGAGTGGGTGATGGTGGCGCACGAGAACTCGGGCGCGGTCGAGCGCGCGTGAACGATGGCCCCCGCCCGCAGCAGGCGCTCGATCACGGGCGAGGTCTCGGTGTCGATATGGTCCCGCAGGATGAGCGAGCCCGAAGTGCTGCACTCGCCGCGAATCGCCGCCTCGTCTTTTACGGCGAGGGGAACTCCCTCGAGGGACCGCGCGCGTCCCGACGGCTTCGCATACTTCGCCTCCGCCTTCTCCGCCTGCTCGAGTGCCCGCTCGAAGGAGGTGGTGGCGAAGGCGTTGATCCGGGGCTCCACCTTCTCGGCCCGCTCGATCACGGCCCGCACGAGCTCGACCGGCGAGAGCGTTCTCGCCTTGAAGCGAGCGATGGCCTCGGTGGCGCTCAGGTAGTGGAGATCGTCGGCCACGGCCCCCTAGGATATGCCATAGTAGGTGATCCATGAGTCGAGAAGCGATCGCGACCGACGGGCCGGCGATCCAGCTCGTGACCGAGGTGCCGGGACCCCGGAGCCTCGAAATAGTCGTGCGACGCGAGGCCGCGACGCCGCTGGGCGCCGCCAAGCTCACGCCCATCGCCGTGGAACGGGCCGAGGGCGCCGTGGTCGTCGACGTCGATGGAAACCACCTGCTCGACCTGGCCGGGGGGATCGGCGTGCTCGCCGTGGGCCACTGCCCGCCGCGCATCGTCGAGGCGCTTTCGGCGCAGGCCGAGCGCCTGATTCACATGTGCGCCATCGTCGCGACCTACGAGTCCTACGTGGAGGTGGCGGAGCGGCTCAACCGCCTCACTCCGGGTGAGTTTGCCAAGAAGACGCTGCTCACGAACACCGGCGCCGAAGCGGTGGAGGCGGCGGTGGGTCTGGCCCGCGTCTACACGCGGCGGCAGGGGATCGTGGTCTTCGAAGGCGCCTACCACGGGCGCTCGAACCTCACCATGGCCATGACCTCGAAGTTCGCGCTCTTCAAGAAAGGGCTCGGGCCGTTCGCCCCGGAGGTCTATCGCTTCCCCTTTCCCGACCTGTACCGGCGGCCGACGGGTCTCTCGGAAGAGGCCTGGGTGGACTGGCACCTCCGGCGGCTCGACGACTGCTTCATCTCGGTCGTTGACCCCGCCCATGTCGCGGCGGTGGTGGTGGAACCGGTCCAGGGCGAGGGGGGATTCCGGCCGGCGCCCTTCCCCTGGTTGCTGCGGCTGCGAGAGCTCTGTGACGAGCACGACGTCGTGCTGGTGGCCGATGAGGTCCAGTGTGGGATCGGAAGGACCGGGAGGCTCTTCGCCGTCGAGCACTCCGGGGTCGTCCCCGATGTGGTCACCACGGCCAAATCGTTGGCCGCCGGGATGCCTCTCGGCGCGGTCACGGGCCGCGCCGAGATCATGGACGCCGCGCACCCAGGCGGACTCGGTGGAACCTACAGCGGGAACCCCCTCGCCTGCGTCGCCGCCGTCGAGGCGCTCGACACCGTCGCGCGTCCGGAGTTTCTCGCGCGGGCCCGCGAGATCGGCGCGCGGATCCGCGCGCGGCTGGAAAAGATCCAGGCGGCGCATCCGGAGCTCATCGGAGACGTGCGCGGCCTCGGGTCAATGCTGGCCATGGAGGTGGTGGAGGACCCGGTGACCCGGGCGCCCTCGATGGAGGCCACGGCGGCGATCACCGCTGAGACGCTGAAGCGAGGCGTCATCACGATCCGCGCCGGTCTCTATTCGAACTGCTTGCGCTTCCTCCCGCCGCTGACGATCGGCGACGCGCACCTGGACGAGGCCATGGAGGTGGTGGCCGAAGCAGTGCGCCACGTGGCCGGGTCGAGGCAGACGGAGTGATCCGCCGGCTCTCCCTCGCGGGCAGCCCGGCGCGCCTGGGGTCCGACCATGGCGCGGCCTTCCGGGACGAGATCCGGCGCTATTCGGACGAGCGCGTGCGACTGGCGTCGAATGGAGTCTGGGCTGGGCGACCCGCCACGCAGGGCGACGTGCTGGCTCTTGCCCGCGCCATGCTTCCGGCCCACCGTGCCTACGCCCCGGACCTCTACGAGGAAATGGCGGCGATGGCCGACGCCAGCGGCCTCTCGCCCGAGGAGGCGGTGATCGTCGGCGGCTTCACCGACTTCGTGGATGCGGTGCGGGCACAGGCGGGCGCGGCGCCCGAGGAGGACGACTGCACGGCGGTTCTCGTCCCCGACGCGCTCGCAGAGGGGCAGGGCTTTCTCGCCCAGACCTGGGACATGCACGACTCGGCCACGGAGCACGTGGTCATGCTCCAACTCGAGTCCGGGCGCGGGCCCCGCGCCTGCGTCTTCTCCACCGTCGGCTGCCTGGGCCAGATCGGTATGAACGAGGCGGGAATCGCAGTCGGTATCAACAACCTGGCGGCGGCCGTCGGAAGAGCCGCAGTCACCTGGCCCTTCGTGGTGCGCAAGGCACTCCAGCAGACCGAGATCGAGGCTGCCCTGGCGTGCGTGGTCGAGGCCGACCTGGCCGGCGCGCACAACTACCTGCTCCTCGATCGCCACGGCCGCGGCTTCAACGTCGAGGCGATGCCAGGCTGTCGGAAGGTCCGTGAACTCGGAGGGGAACCGTTCTTCCACACGAACCACTGCCTGGATCCGGAAGCGCAGGGCGAGGAGGCCGAGCGCAGCCCCGGCCTGCTCGAGTCGTCAGAGCGCCGGCTGAGGAGGGCTCGCGAGCTGCTCCATGCCGAGCCCGTGACACTGAAACATCTGATGGACCTGACGCGGGACGCCGAGGGGATCTGTCAGCGTGCTCGCCCGCCCTACAACATCGAGTCGTCCGGAGCGGCCATCATGCGGCCCGCCAGCGGCGAGCTGTGGGCGGTGTGGGGGCTGCCGAGCGAGAACGAATACGAGCGCTTCCACCTCGAGGCGCCATGAGCGACCTGCGCTACGTGAGCCTGACCCCCGACCTGGCCCCGCAGTGCGGGGCGCTCGAGCTGACCTGCTTTCCGGACGCCGATCCCGCCGAGCTCATCTGCGAGGCCGACTTCCGCGCATACGCGAAGACCTTTCCCGAAGGGTTCTTCGTTTGCCTCGACGGCGATCGCGTGGTCGGCCAGGGGGCGGGGATCTTCCTCGACTTCGACTTCGACCATCCGCAGCACACCATCCTCGAGATCACCGGTGAGCATCAGTGCGGCAACCACGATCCCAATGGCGACTGGTACTACGGCACGGACATCGTCGTGCACCCGGACTACCGCCGGCGCGGAATCGGTCGGAAGCTCTACGCCCTGCGCAAGGACGTGGTTCGCCGCTACAACAAGAAGGGAATCATCGCGGGCGGTCACATCCCCGGCTTCGCGGAGCACAAGCACCGCATGTCAGCCGCCGAGTACGCGGCCAAGGTGGTCAAGGGGGATCTCTACGACGCGACTCTCACCTTCCAGCTCCGCAACGGCTTCGAGGTACGCGGAGTCCTGAAGGACTATCTGAACGAACCGGCCATCGACAGCTGGGCTGCGCTCATCGTGTGGGAGAATCCGGACTACCGACCCTGACTACCGGAGGCGATTCCAGAATCGCAGCCGGTCGAACCTCCGGTCCCGGCGGACGGCTCTTGCGGAGTTGCGCCCCGGTGCTCCCGTCACCCCGCCGCCTGGATGCGTGCCCCCGCCTCGCCGACCAGTGGGAATCCACCGGAGGGTCGGACAGGACGCCGCGAACGGCCGTGTTCTAGAATCGATGGCCCCCGAGCACGTCG
>JAZFWH010000144.1:0-2020 GCA_036482635.1 Myxococcota bacterium | reverse complement strand
TACGTGCCTGCTGTCCGCTAAGGACGCGAATTCAATACCGATTTCGACGCGGGGTGTCAATCGCGGGGCTGGGAGCGCGCGGGCGCCGCCCGAGTGCCCTGGAAGCGGGCCCGCAGGGTCAGCCGGTCGTAGTCGCTGTCGATCGGCAGGATCGTGAGGTTGTCCGGGGCGGCGCGCAGCAGGTCCTCGAGCAGCTCCGTGCCCTCCCGGTCGCCATCGACGTCCAGCACCACCCGGCCCCGCTCCATCTCCACCGGCAGCGCCGAGCGCACGCCCACCTCGTCGAGCAGCGTGCGGATCGCCCTATAGACCGCGTAGCTCTCGACGTCGCGGATCTCGAGCCGGAGGCGCACGCGGCGGCCGTCCCCCGAGGGCTCCAGCAGGCCGGCTTCGACCAGGCGGTCGCGCACCCGGTCGGTGTTCACCTGCACCTCGACGATCATGGCGTACTCGGTCTCGGCCTCGGGGTCGTCGACGAAGAGCGCCGGCCGCTCGCCCCGGTCGTCGATGATGCGGTAGCCCGAGACGAACTCCTGGGACTGATCGCCCAGGGCCGCGTCGAGCTCCTCCTGCTCCTCGTCGAGGCCGAGGTCCGGCACCATCTCCAGGGCCACGCGGCGCACGGCCTCCAGGAGCGCCGCTTGCAGCGCGGCGTCCCGTGGGTTGCGGACGCTGTGCTCGGTGTCCAGGGCGACCGCCCCGACGGCCTCGACCTTCCTCACCTCGGCCGCCGCCGGCCACCCGCCCGCGACGGCGAGCACCAGCGCCAACGCCGCCGCTCGGCGCATCCAGCGGCCGCTCCCGCTCACGTCCGCAGCTCCGTCACGTCGCGGCCGAACAGGCCCAGCAGGTCTTCGCGCAGGGGCGCCCCGGGCCGCACGCGGAACGCCGGCAGCGCGATCACCGTCTCGCTCTCGCCCGGTATCACCAGGTGCAAGGCCACCTCGCATTCGCCCGGGTGGTTTCCGAGCAGCGACTTCAACGCGCTCAGGCGGTCGGGGCTGGCCTCCGCCGCCGGGATCCGCAGCAACAGCTGCGAGGACAGCCGCTCGTCCGCCCGCGCGAGGTCCACCACCTCGCGCACCAGGATCCTGGCCGTCTCACCCTGCTCCAGGGTACCCGATACCAGCAGCGGTAGCGGACCCGTCCCCGCCTCCTGGGACATCGCCTGCTTGAGCAGGCTTCCGTACTGGGCGAAGGGCTCCGTGAAGATGACCAGGTCGAAGCTCCCCTCGAGGTCCTCGAGGGTGCCGAAGGCCATCAGCGCTCCACGCCGCGTGCGCGTCTCCCGCAGCCCGGTGAGGATCCCGCCGACGCGCACCTCGCGCCCGTCCTTGCCATCGGTCTGGGTGGAGACGGTGTCGACGAAGCGGTCCAAGGTCGACGCCACCGAGGAGAGGGGGTGCCCGGTGACGTAGAAGCCCAACACCTCCTTCTCGTATTCGAGCCGCTGGCGATCGGTCCACTCGGCCGCCTCGGGCAGCGTGGGCTCGGCGATGGGATCGCCGACCGATCCGCCGAAGAGGCTCTCCTGGCCGATCTCGCGGTCGCGCTGGGCGGCGGCGCCGGCCTCGAGCGCGGCGTCGAGACCGGCCCAGACGCAGGCCCGGCTGGGGTGCAGCGAGTCGAAGGCGCCGCACTTCACCAGGCTTTCGACGACCCGGCGGTTCACGCGCCGCGCGTCGATGCGGCTGGCGAAGTCGATGAGGCTGCGGAAGCCGTCCGGCCCGGCCTCGCGCGCCTCGAGGATCGCCTCGATCGCGCCCTCGCCGACGTTCTTGACGCCGGCGAGGCCGAAGCGGATGCCCTCGTCCACCACCGTGAAGTCGCGCGCCGATTGGTTCACGTCGGGCGCGAGCACCTCGATCCCCTGCTGCTGCGCGTGGGCGATGTAGCGCGCCAGCTTGTCGTGGTTGCTGGCCTCGATCGTGAGCAGCGCGGCCAGGAACTCGCGCGGGTGGTTCGCCTTGAGATAGGCGGTCTGATAGGTGATCAGCGCGTAGGCCGTCGAGTGGGACTT
>JAZFWH010000143.1:0-2349 GCA_036482635.1 Myxococcota bacterium | reverse complement strand
GGCTCGCCGAGCTCGATCAGATCGTTGCCGAAGAGCTGGCGCAGGCTCTCCCAGCCGTCGGGGTCGATGCCCGCGCGGTAGCCCAGCAGGAAGCGGCGGCCGGGGCCGAAGGGGCAGAGCACGGTGTCGCCGTGGTAGTGCGCTTCGAGGGTCAGCTCGACCCGCACGACCGGCTTCGGGGCGACTGCGGGCGCGAGCACCTCCTCCACGGCCGCGTCGGTGCGGAAGCCGTAGACGCGCTTCCAGGGCGGAAAGGCGCGCGCCGGGACGAAGCGCTGCCGCTCGAGCCCGCCGTGGGTGAGTACGTAGACGTCGCCGGCCGGGAAGAAGTCGGCCTCGCCTTCGAAGCGGTAGCGCTCGTAAATGCGCTCCAGGCGGAAGCCCGCCAGGGCGAGCACGCTGGCGTAGTGGGGTTGCTCCCCGGCCCGGCTGGGGAGCAGGTTCGCCAGGATGAAGCGCCGCTTCGCCATGGGCAGCGCGCGGTCCACGTCCCGCATGAAGCCCGCATTGGCCGGGTAGACCAGGCCCGGCTGGTCGCGGTCGGCCGGGACCACGAGCACGACGAGACCGAGGTCACTCAGCAGGTCGCGCAAGCCGTGCCACTGGCGGATGGCGCGCTTGCGGTCGACGCGGCGGCGCGTGCCCCAGCGCGTGCGCGTGTGCGGGTTGGCGCCGCCCTTGACGCTGAAGTGCGACGGGTCGCCCATCAACACCCATCTTCTGGGACCTGTCACGGCTTCGGCATGCCCGGCGGGAGCGAGGCGGGGTCGAAGCCCGCCTCGTTCTCGAGGTGGGACTGGGGGAAGGTGCAGTAGACGGTCGAGAGGATGCCGGCCGGCCGGTCGTTGCCGCTGCGCCCGCCGCCGCCGAAGGGCAGCCGGCCGCTGGCGCCGATCGTGCCCCGGTTCCAGTTGAGCAGGCCGGTGCGCACGCGCCCGACGCAGTGTTCGTAGCGACTGCGCTCGCGGGTCATGATCGAGGCGACCAGCCCGTAGTCGGAGTCGTTCACCGCGTCGATCGCCTCGTCGAGATCGCCCACGGGGTACAGCGCCGCCTCGGGGCCGAAGATCTCGTCGCGCTGGTAGGGGTGGCTCTGCGCGAGGGAGGCGAAGCGCACCAGCCCCGGCCCGACGTACGGGGGCGGCAGGTCGGGCTCGACGCCCAGCACTCGCTCGCCGCCCGCTTCGCCCGCCAGGGCGCGGTAATGGGCAACCTTGTCGAAGGCGGCGCGGGAGACGAGCGGCCCCATGAAGACGCCCTCCTCGAAGGGCGGCCCCGCGCGCACGCCGCGCAGCACGCGCGCGAGCTTCTCGGCGAAGGCGTCGATCACCGGCGCCTCGACGAACAGCCGGCTGGCGCAGGAGCAGCGCTGCCCGGTGGTCGCGCAGATCGAGACGGCGGCCTCGGCGACGGCAAGGTCAAGGTTGGCGTCGGCCAGCACGACCATCGCGTTCTTGCCGCCCATCTCGAGCGCCAGCAGCTTGCCGGGCTGGTCGAGCGTGGCCTCGCGCAGCGCGCGGCCGGCCGCGTAGGAGCCTGTGAACAGGATCGCGTCCACGTCGCGGTGGACCGCCAGGGCGCGGCCCGTGTCCGCGCCGCCCTGGACGACCTCGACCACGCCCTCCGGCACGCCCGCCTCGCGCAATAGCGCCACCAGCAGCTCGCCGCAGGCGGGCGCCAGATCGCTGGGCTTGAAGACCAGCGCATTGCCCGTCGCCAGCGCCGGGACGAGGTGGCCGTTGGGCAGGTGCAGCGGGAAGTTGAAGGGACCGAGCACGGCGAGCACGCCGCGGGGATGGAAGGTGGCACGCGCCGTCGGCCCGGCCTGGATGGGCTGCGCGAAGCGCATGCCGTCTTCGAGGGTCGCGTCGACCTTGGCGGGCAGCAGTGCGGCCTCTCCGCGCGACTCCCACAGCGCCTTGCCCACTTCGCGCGCCACGAGTTCGGCCAGTTCGTCGGCCCGCTTCTTCGCCAGATCGCGGAAGCGGCGCAGCACGGCGGCGCGGTCCTCGAAGCCCAGGTCGCGCCAGGCGGGAAAGGCCGCGCGCGCCCGCGCCACGGCCTCGTCCACGGCGCGCGCATCGGCCACCGGAAAGCGCCCGATTTCGTCGGCGACGTCCGCGGGCGACACGCTGCGCAGCTCTTCGCTCACTGCGCGGCCTTCGGCCTTTCGCGCTGAAGCTCCGTTCGCCTGCGGCTCACTGCGTGGCCTTCGGCCTTGCCCTCAAGGCAGCGGCGTGATGCTGACGCGGTCGCCGGCGGCCACGCCCAGCGCCTCGCGGCAGTGCTTGGAGAGCAGCGGCGCTCCGTCCTCGACGAGCGGCACGTTGGTGGCCCGGAAGCCGAGGC
>JAZFWH010000142.1:0-11870 GCA_036482635.1 Myxococcota bacterium | reverse complement strand
GGCGTCCGTCGGCGACGGCGTAATCTGACGGTCCATCAGATTCTAGACCAGATCGCCCGGCGCTGGAAGGGCGGAGGGCAACGGCGGACGCGCGGCCGCTAGAGATCCCCGCCCCAGATCGCCCGGATCGGCGCTTCGCCGAGCATCTGGGCCGCCGTATAACCGCCGGCGTGGTGGCTCGGCCCCGGGTAGCCGACCACGCGCCAGCCCGCGTGGTCGCGGTTGCCTCCGTACGCCGGGTCGGCGAGGAAGCCGAGGATGGTGTGGGCGCGCACGGTCTCGAAGAAGACCGCGGATGAGATCGGAATCGGCGGCCAGCCGGGCGCGTCGCCCGACTCGAGGGCCTCGAGCACGGCGTCCTGCTGGGGCGGCGCGAGCGCTGCGAACGCCTTCCCGAAGCGCCGCACCGCCACCGCGTCCGCCCCCGCCACGCCCGCGGCGTACACGGGGCGAGCGGCGGCGTCCTCGGCGGCCAGCGCCTTGTCGATGAAGTTCACGCAGCCCGCTTCGACGGCACCGGGCTCTCCATCGCTCGGAATGATCCGGCCCGCGATGGCCTCCAGCGTCTTCCACTCGGCAGCGCTCAGCACGGCCGGCTGGTTCGACGCCGCCGCCGCGCGCAGGGCCCGGGGCCGCGGCAGCTGGAGGGTCAACCACAGAGCACCCCCGTAGAGGGATCCGTTCCACAGGAAGTCGCGGCGCGAGAAATGCGCCCGCTTCACGGCGTCTGCCCCCCGTCTGCCACGAGCCCGCGGCAATTCTCACCCATGATGCGCCGCACCGCGTCGTCGCTGAGCCCAGCCAGGCACTTGGCGAACTCCGCGGGCTCGGCGAGTCCCTCGGCATGGGGGTAGTCGGAGCCGAACACCACCTGGCTCGGCCCGATCAGCCCCGCCAGGGCGACCACGTCCTCCTGGTGGAACGGAGACACGAACACGTGCCGCGCGAAGATCTCGCTGGGGCGGCCCTTCACGTAGCCGCCCAGCCAGGGGCCGTTGCGGCCCATGCCCTTCATCTTGTCCATCGCGCGCATCAGGTAGGGCACCCACAGCGAGCCGTTCTCGACGCTGATCACGCGGACGTTCGGGAAGCGGCCGAACAGGTTGTGAAAGATCAGGGCCGCCATCGTGTCCATGATGGGGCGGTCGCCGTAGAAGTTCGTCCACTGGAGGGCAGACTGACGGTGCGACGCGGGGTTGGGCTGCTCCCCGTAGTGGACGGACATCATCTCGTTGTAGCCCGACTCCGAGATGTGGAAGGCGACCGCCGCCCGCGCCTCGTTCACGCGCGCCCAGAACGGATCGAAGTGGGGATCGGCGGGCGAGCGGCCGCAGGCCGGACCGGGCCGCAGGTGGACCACCCGCGCGCCGCGCCCCAGCGCCCACTCGAGCTGCTCCACGGCGCGATCGACGTCGAGCAGCGACAGCAGGGGCGGCGCGTAGATCCGGCCCTGGTGGGCGAACCCCCACTCTTCGTCGAGCCAGCGGTTGAAGGCGTGCAGGTTGGCGTAGGTCTGCTCGACGTCGTCCTTCATGAAATGTTCGACGCACACGCCGAGGGTCGGGAAGAGCAGCGCCGCCTCCAGGCCCTGTCGGTCCATGGTCGCCAGACGCGCCTCGCGTTGGACGTACTCGGGGCGCACGGCCTCGAGCGCTCCCTCCTGTTTGATGCCGCGCAGCATCTCGCGCAGGGCCCCCGGCTTGTAGGTCTTGTCGAAGAAAGGCTGCTCGAGGAAGGTGAAGCGCCGCGTCCCGACCCAGACCGCGTCGCGGCCGTCCGCGTCGGTCTCGACGCGGATCGCCAGCTCCCGGTGCCGGGGCTCCATGTAGCGGGTGAAGGCGTCGCGGGGCTCGTAGTAGTGATTGTCCGCGTCGAACAACGGCGGGGTGGGATCCATTCAGGGCTCCTCCGCAGCCCCTCCACGATATAACGCGGCGCACGGGTCTGTACAGGCGTCGTTCTCCCAGCCCGGAGGCCGTTCGGTGCGCATCGGAGTCGAGCGCGAATGGGACGAGTCAGACGCCCGCCCTACCCCTTCTTCTCCAGCTCCAGGGCCACCGAGTTGATGCAGAAGCGGCTCCCGCTGGGTGCCGGGCCGTCTTCGAAGACGTGCCCGAGGTGGGCCCCGCAGCGCTCGCAGGTCACCTCGGTGCGGACCATCCCGTGGCTGCGGTCGGGCTCCGCCCTGACCCGCCCCTCTTCGACCGGGGAGTGAAAGCTCGGCCAGCCCGTTCCCGAGTCGAACTTGCTCTCCGAGCTGAAGAGCTCCTGGCCGCAGCACGCGCAGCGGTACACGCCCTCGTCCTTGCAGTCGTGGTACCTCCCCGTGAAGGGACCCTCCGTCCCCTTGTTGCGGCACACCTCGTACTGCTCAGGTGTGAGATCCTCGCGCCACTGCGCGTCGCTCTTGTCCACCTTGTCGGCCATGCTGCGGCCCTCCTCTCGGCCGGCGCTCACCGCCGTGGCTCGCCGCGGAGATTCTAGCTCGGCGCCCACCGCCGCCCACGCGGGTGATATGATCGAGCGGCTCAGAGGGCGACGTCGCCCGCGGAGGGTGCCATGGGCAAGTTCAATCGCGACGAGCTGGAGCGGGCGTTCCAGCACTACTGGCGGACCGGGGCCGTCGGCGAGGATTGGAGCGGCTTCGCCGAGTGCTTCACCGAGGACGCGCTCTACGTCGAGCACGTGCTGGGAACGATGCACGGCCGCGAGGAGATCCGGCGCTGGATCACGCCCATCATGGAGGAGTACTGCGAGCTCTACACGGCCTACGAGTGGCACGTGATCGACGAAGAACGCGACCGCGCAATCGTCTACATGCAGAACCGTCGCGACCATCCCTCTGGCACCGGCACGATCGACTTCCCCGGAGTCACCATCCTGGAGTACGCGGGCGACGGCTTGTTCAAGCTCGAAGAGGACTACTGGGCCGTTCCCAGGTCGCGAGAGACGCTCGCGGAGTACCAGGCGGCCTGCGAGCAGTTCGACCCGGACCACAAGCAGAAGCGCACGCGCCTCCACTGGGGCAACGGCCCCGCCTGGACGCGCGGCGCGCTGTCCTTCTTCGAGAGACCCGGCGCTGGTTAGGAGGCCGACTCGAGAGTCGGCCTCCGCGCAGCGAGCCGCAGGCGAGCGGAGTTTCAGCGCGCAAGCCCGAAGGGCGCGCAGCGAGGCGAAGCCGAGCGGAGATTCAGCGGGCTAGCTCGGTTCAGGCGGCGAAGGCGCGCTGAAAGCACCAGAACGCGGCGAGCGAGCCGATCCCGTAGGCGGGCGCGCGGACCAGCCAGGCGGGGCCACGCGCGAACGCGGGCCGCAGCAGCAGTGCGCCACCCAGCACGGCGGCCACCACCGCGAGCTGCCCCAGCTCGATGCCCGCGTTGAAGGAGAGCAGGGCCAGGGGAATCTCCTCGGCGGGCAGACCGACGCGGGCCAGCGCGCCGGCAAAGCCCAGTCCGTGCAGCAGACCGAAGAGCAGCGCCATCGTCCACGGCTGGCGGCGCAGCAGTGAGGCCCGGGCGCGGCGCGGCTGGCGAGTTCCGTTGGCGAGCTCGACGGCGAGGACCAGAACGCTCAGCGCGATCGCGAACTCGACCGGGCGCGGCGAGAAGCGCACGAACCCCAGCGCGGCCAGCGAGAGCGTCACGCAGTGCCCGGCGGTGAACGCGGTGACGGTGAGGACCAGCGCGCGGCGGCCGCTGACCAGCAGCACCAGCCCCAGCACGAAGAGCAGATGGTCGAGCCCCCCGAGGATGTGCCTGGCGCCGAGCGCCAGGTACTCACCCGCGACGCGACGAGCCCCCTGCCGGGCGGGCACCTCGAAGGCGTCCCGCTCGGCGTCGAGCACCGCCTGCACGGTTCGCCCGTCCTCGAGCTCGACGCGCACGAGTGCGGCGGTGCGGCTCTCGCGCAGACCGCGCACGCGCAGCGTCGCCCCCACCAGGCCGCGGCTTCCGCAATCCACGCGCCAGCGCAGGGTCACGCCCGTCGCACCGCGCTCGGCCCGCGCCGCACCGACGGGAAGGCAGTGATCCGGAAGCTCCGGCTGGAGCTCGCCGCCGCGCGGCTGTACCTGCGGCGTCTTCCAGCGCACCTCCACGCGACCGGAGCCGAGCTCGCGCGCCTCGAGCAGCGAGGGCGCCAGGCGGTGCGCAGCGGCGGGCGCAGCCAGCAGCGTCCCGAACAGCACCGCACAGGCGATCCGCACGCCCCTCATCCCTTCGCAGCCGAGGGCCCGGGCGGCGGAGCGTCGGCCGCCCCGGCGCGCGGCCGCGCCAGGTGGACCGCCGCGCGCGCGCGCAGCCGCCGCAACAGCTCGCGCAGCGCGGCCTCGCCCCGCTCGGCGAGCAGGGCCTCACGAACCTCGCCACGCACCGAGTCGAGGCTCGAGGGCCGCGCGGCGCTGCGCCCGTGCACCCAGACCAGATGCCGGCCGTAGCTCGAGGCGAGCGGGCCCCGCCAGGCGCCGGGCGCGAGCCCGAGCGCCGCGCGGGCGAAGTCGGCGCCGAACAGCTTGGCCAGCTCGCGCTCCGACAGCAGCGGCAGATCGTGCCCTGCGAGGAACGGGTCGCCGAGCGCGGGCGCGCGCTCGGGCGACGGGTGTCCGTCGGCGAGGCGCGCGAGCAGGCGCCGCGAGGCAGCGTCCAGCTCGTCTCCCCGCCGGTCGCGACTCAGATACACGTGGGAGAGTCGCACTCGGGCGGGCTCCGAGAAGCGCTCCGGATGCCGCGCGAGGAACTCCCTCAGCTCGGGCTCGCTGGGCTCGCGTGTGCGGGCTGCGGCGAACGCACCGAGCTCCATCTTCTGGACCAGGCGGCGCCGCACCACGAGGTCCTTGCGGTCCATGCCCAGGGCCAGCGCCTGACTCAACAGTGTGTCCGGATCACCGCCGTCATCGCTCGATACGAAGCGCATGTTCTGCACCAGACGCCGGCGCACCAGCGGGTCGCTGCGCTGGAAGCCGAGCCGGCGCGCCTCGCGCAGCAGCAGCTCCTCGTCCACCTCGCGTTCGACCAACGCCTCCAGCTCGGCCGCCGAGGGCAGTCGCCCCGCGCGGGCCAGCCAGTCCTCGCGCAGCTCGGCGATCCGCTCGGGCGTGATGGTGATGGCCGGCTCGGCCTGCTCGTGCTGCGCGAGGCGGTCGAGCGCGAACAGCAGTCCTCCGATCGCAACGAAGTGGACGAGGGGCTGCGCAAGCCAGCGGGCGCTCACGGCGCGGCCGACTGCGCGCTCTGGGTGCCCGGCGTGTACCAGATGGGCGAGGTCCAGGCGCGCTCATGGATCGTCCGGCGGTGGCGGGGGTCGCAGCAGGGCTCCAGCTCCGGGGGCACGCTCTGCGGATTGGCGCAGTCGACGCCGCGCGCGTCGCAGACCAGCGCACTCCAGCGGGGGGTCGGGATCTCGAGGACCCGCGCGTAGTAGAAGGCGGGGGCATCCGAATCGAAGTCGGGATCGACCCACACCCGACACAGGCTGTCGGCGCCGGCACCGTGCGGACCGGCGGCCACGTCGTAGACCGCTTCGCGGTGCTCGCCCTGCTCCACCCAGCCCTTGACGATCTGGAGCCGCTCGAGCTTCGTGCCGGGCCGGTCCGGCGTGCCGGGATCGCGCAGCGCCCAGAGCGCGAGCCTCGGCGCCGGCGGTGCGGCGCCGGGCGCCTGGGGCAACGGCGGCAGGTCGCCCCCCATCGGGACGCCCTGCGCGTAGCCCGTCTCCACGAAGGAGGGCGAAATGCACAGGCGGCGCGGATAGCTCCAGCCGGCGAAGAAGCGCACGCTGATGCGCGGTCCGCTGGTCCCGTACACCTCGCGCCGACGCATGGCCTCGAAGAGCGCGTCGCGGGTGTTCTCCTCCGCCCACAGCACGGCGAGCCCGCCGGGATTGAACTCCAGGTCGTCGGGCAGCCCCTTGGGCAGCTCCTTCGCCGCGCTCGGGCCCGCGCCTCCGTGGCCCGGGTGCCGGTCTTCGCGCACCGCGCCCGGCGTTCCAAGATGGGTGTCGGTGCTGGCGAGCAGGCCGAACTTGAAGGGGTTCGCGCCCAGGGCCTGGCGCTGGACGAGGCCCTCGGTGAGCGCCCAGCGCACGAAGTTCTGCGCGCCCGGCTCCCGGGCGAGGAACGGCACGAACTTGCCGCTGAAGTTCTCGAACGACAGCTTTTCGAACCCGCACAGCTCGTCGGTCGTGCCGGCGCCGAGCCGGCACTCCGAGTCGCCCTTGTGCTGCATGACCTCGACCAGCCGCTCCAGCTCGGCGCGCACGCGGGCCTGCTCCGCGGTCAGCGGGTTTCCGTCGGAGTCGACCGTCTGGAACATCAGGCCGGCGCTCAGGTTCGAGTTGTGGGGAATGATGATCGCGTCGCAGCCCTCGCCGCCCTCCAGGCAGTCCGCACGCAGCGCGCGCCACAGGTCCTCGGGGTGGGACGCCTCGAACGTGCCGGTCGGCAGCTCGGGCACGCGCTCGTTGCGAAAGATCACATTGCGGTGGAGGTTCGAGAACAAAGTGCCGCCGGTCCACTCGTAGGCCACGAAGGTCGTGAAGCGGCAGGCGGAGCTGCGGTCGTAGGCCCCCTCGGCGGCGGCCTGGATCTCGCGCCAGGGCGGCAGCGCCGCCTCGCGGCAATGCACCCCGTCGGGTCCGCAGAAGCCATGGCGCGTCGCGCCCGGCCGGGAGCTGTTCGCGTTCATCAGGAAGAACGAGACTCGCGGGTAGTTGCGGTAGATCCAGCAGCTGAGCGAATCGTGGCCCGGCAGGCCCGGCGTCTCGCAAATGCGCGTCTCCCCCATCAGCTCGGCGTGGTCGGTCACGGCCGCGAAGTCGAGGGGCCGCTCGAGCTTGAGGCTGCGCAGCGCTGCGTCGCCATCGTAGGGCTGGATGCCCAGCCGCTCCCCTCGCGCGAAGCGGTAGGCGTCGCGCGGGCGGTTGCGCGTGCCCTGGGTGCTGGCGTCCTGGGAGAAGGTGGTGTGAACGTGCAGGTCGCCGAAGTAGGGACTGCGCAGCGGCGCGTAGGCCGCACAGGGCTCGCGCTCCTCGCTGGTCGGATAGGGGCGCTCGCCGCCGGCGGCGGCCCCGGCCAGGGCGAGCCACGCGACGGCCCCGCCCGCGGAGATCGCTCGCGGAGCCCGCATCTACCGCGCCGCGAAGCGCGCCAGCAGCGGGGGCGCCAACACGACCGCCCCGATCACGACGGCCGCGACGGCCGCGATCAGCACGCCCGCGGCTGCGACGTCCTTCGCCTTGCCGACCAGGGGGTGGCGACCCGGAACGCCGGCGTCGGCCAGATACTCGAGGGCCGTGTTCAACGCCTCGGCCACCCACACCAGCGCGATCGCCACCACCAGCCACAGCCAGTCCGACGCTCCGATCCCGAGGGCCAGGCCGAGCGCGCAGACCGCGACCGTCGCGGCGGCGTGGATCCGCGCGTTCGGCTGCGACGTGATCAGTGCGGCCAGGCCGCGGAAGGCGTGGCGGAAGCTCTCGATCCGGCTGTTCAGGAGGGAAGGCATGCGGCGTCCGGCGGCCCGGTTCGATCGGGCTGCGCAGCATACACCAGCTTGTCTCCGGGACCCCGACTGTGAGACGATGCACGCCGAGACGAATCGAGGGGTACCCCATGGATCCGATCCAACGCTTCGGCGAGTACGCGAACGCGTTCGAAGACGCCTTCAAGAGCGACGACTGGTCCGTCGTGAAGCCCTACTTCACGGAGAACGCGGTCTACGAGATCATCGGCGGCGAGCCGTTGGCCGGTCGTCACGAAGGGCGCGAGGCGATCCTTGCGTACTTCAAGCGCGTGCTGGACGAGTTCGACCGCCGCTTCGAGAAGCGGGAGCTCGACCTGCTCGAGGGGCCCGAGCTGCGCGACGGCGCCGTGTGGATGCGCTGGCGCGGCACCTACCGGATCGCCGGAGCCCCGGACCTGGTGATCGAGGGCGAGGAGGCCGCGACCTTCGAGGGCGACCGCATCCGCCGCCTCGAGGACCGCTACCCGCCCGAGGGCGCCAAGATCATGCTCGCCTGGATGGGCGAGCACGGCGCGCGGCTGCGCCCACCTGGCAGCTGATCGCCTCCACCGGTCTCAGCTGTCCGCCGCTCTGCCGCGGGGCAGCTCCCGGCGCACGAAGGCCAGGCAGGCGAGGCTGGCCAGGTTGAGCACGGCGAAGGTCCAGAAGGCGACCTCGTAGCTGCCGAGGGTGTCGAAGACGCGGGCCGCGAAGATCGGGCCCAGCGCGCCGCCCGGCAGCAGGGCGAACATCAGCGCCCCGTAGATCTGCGCCATGTACCGCACGCCGAAGGCCTCGGCCACGATCAGCGGCAGCAGCACGTTCTCCGCGGCCACGGCGAAGCCGTGGATGACCAGGAAGGCGAGCAGCACGCCCGGCCGGTCCACGTAGAGCAGCAGCCACGAGGCCAACGTGACCAGGCCGAAGTTCACCAGCAGCGCCGCCTTGCGCGGAATGCGATCGGCCAGCAGGCCGATGGCGAGCTTGCCGACGATGCCCACCGCCACCGCCCCGCCGAAGCGGCGCGCGGCCTCGGCGTCCGAGAAGCCGCTGTCGCTCAGGAAGGCGAACAGGTGGTAGAGGACGCCCAGGTAGTAGAAGTAGAAGACGAACAGCGCGACGGCGAGGATCCAGAAGGTGCGCGTGCGCGCGGCGCGCGCCAGGTCGAGGCTGCCCTCCTCCCGCGCAGCCGCCGGTTCGAGCTGCGCGGCCGCCTCGGCGCCCCGCGGATAGCGCACCACGAAGGCCGCGAAGGGCAGGATCAGCGCCACGGCCAGCGCGCCGAGCGCGACCAGCGCGACCCGCCAGGAGGCCCCGGCCGCGATCGCGGTGGCCGCGATCGGCACCAGCGAGCCGCCGACGTTCGAGCCCAGGTAGACCACCCCGAGCGCCAGGCCGCGCCCGCGGTCGAACCAGCGCGAGGCCACGGCGCCGACGGGGATGTCGCCGAGCCCGGTGAGCGCGACCCCGAGCAGCAGGCTCGTGCCGTAGAAGTGCCAGAGGTTCTGCATCGCGCCGAACAGCGCGAGCACCCCACCCAGTAGCAGCGTGGAGAACGTGAGCACGCGCCGGGGCCCGAAGCGATCGGTCAGGTTCCCGACCAGCGGCGAGGTGAACGCCATCGCCAGCAGCAGCGGCCCGCCCACGGCGGCGAAGGCCGTGCGCGACCAGCCGAAGTCCTCGACGATCGGCTTGAGGAAGATGGAGAAGACGTAGCTGAAGCCAAGGCCGATTTGGCAGACCAGGCAGCCGAACAGGACCCAGTAACGGCGGCGCTCGGGACGCAGGGGCGCCGGCTCAGGGGGTGGCGAGGATCGCGATCCCGCAGGCCTGGGGCGCACCGCCGATGTTGTGGCTCAGCGCCACCGTCGCACCTTCGACCTGGCGCTGGTCCGCCTTGCCCTGGAGCTGCTTGTAGTTCTCGTAGATCATGCGCACGCCGGTGGCGCCGGTGGGATGGCCGAAGGTCTTGAGGCCGCCGTCGGTGTTCACCGGCAGCTCGCCCTTCAGCTCGAAGGTGCCGCTCGCGATGTGCTCCTTGGCGGAGCCCTTCTCGCAGAAGCCCAGGTCCTCGTAGCTCAGCAGCTCGGTCAGCGTGAAGCAATCGTGCACCTGCGCCACGTCGATCTCCTCGAAGGGCTTGGAGATCCCGGCCTGCTCGTAGGCCTGGCGGGCCGCGTAGATGGTGGGCTTCCAGCGCAGGAAGTCGAAGTCGGGATCGCTCTGGGGGTTGGGGGCCAGCGCGATGGACACGGCGCGCACCAGCACCGGGTCGTCGCGGAAGCTGCCCGCCAGCTCGCGGCGGGTCAGGATCGCCGCCGCGGCGCCGTCGGACTGGGCCGCGCAATCGTACAGGCCGAACGGCCAGGAGATGATGCGCGCCTTCAGCACGTCGTCGACGGTGATCTCGCGCTTGAGCATCGACTTGGGCGCTAGCGTGCCGTTGTGGTGGTTCTTGACGGCGATCCGGGCCAGGTCCTCGCGCCCGGCGCCGAAGGTCTCGAAGTAGCGGGCGGCGCACAGCGAGAACCAGCCGGCAGGCGTCATGGGCAGCCCGCGCACGCCGGTCTGGGCGGCGCTGGGCCCGGAGACTCCGCGGTCCTTGGGCTTGTCGAAGCCGACTACGAGCACCGTGTCGTACAGGCCGCAGGCGACGGAGAACACGCCGTAGCGAAACGCGTCCGTCCCGGTGGCGCAGTAGTTCTGCACCAGGCTCACGGGGCGGTCGAAGAGCTTGAGCGACTCGGCGACCTCGGCGGAGCCGCGGGACGGGTAGAGCGCCCCGCAGAAGACGGCCTCGATGCGTGCCTGGGGGTCGTCGATGCCCGCGTCCTCGTAGGCCTCGTAGGTCGCCTCGACGATCATGTCCTCCGGGGCCTTGTCCCAGTTCTCGCCGAACTGCGAGCAGCCCGCTCCGACGATGGCCACCTTGTCGCGAATCGCGTCCTTCACGGCGTCTCCTCAGCGGACCGGCGTGCACTTCCAGAAGTAGTTGGGCGTACCACCGGCTTCGTGGATCTTGCGGAACGCGAACTCGACGGGCAGGTCGAGCTTGACCTCTTTCGGGTCCGCGTCCGTCATCTGGAGCTGCACGCGGCAGCCGCCCTCGGTCTCGATCATGCTGACGATCAGCGGCGGGTCCGGGCTGCCGGCGAAGTAATCGAAGGTGTAGGACATCACCTTGCCCGTGCGGTCCGAGAGCCGCACGGACTCGAATTCGTCCTTGGCGAAGCACCGGTAGCAGACCCGCTGGTAGGGAAACTGGAGCGTCCCGCAGCGCCGGCACCGGTGGCCGCGGAAGCTGACGTCCTCGTCGCGGTCCCGGAAGTGGACCGTGGCCGAGACGCCGCCGCCCTCGCGCCGGTCGAATTCCGTGGCCTGGAGGTTCCGGGTGCGCAGGTATTTGTCGTAGTCGAGCAGGGGCTTGCGCCGCGCCAGGTGCCACTTCACGCCGCGCTTGTCGCGCAGCTTGAGGATCCGCTCGCCGGTCTCGAACGCGAAGGCGTCGGCCCCGTCGCCGTAGCTCGCGAGCAGCAGCCGCTCGCCGGGGCTGGCCTCTTCCAGCGCCGCCGCGAACAGCAGCAGGGAGAAGGCCGCGCCCGCGTTGCCGAGACGCCCGAACAGCGCGTCCTGGACCCCGCTGGCCGGATCGAAGCCCAGGGAGCCCAGCGCGCGCTTGTGGCTGCGCGCATCCGGCGCGTAGACCGCGCAGCGCGCGAAGTCGGCGGGGCGGCTTCCGGTCTTCTCGAGCAGCCCGCGCACCGCCTGCGCCAGGCTCTCCTGGTAGCGCTCGACGACGAAGCGGTCCTCCCAGCTGTGCACGAAGGGATCGTCGTCGGTGCGCCACAGGTCGATCACCTCGTCGGAGATCGCGTGGCTGGCCTGGGCCTCGGCGGCCACGTCTTCGCCCGACACGAGCAGCGCCGCCGCCCCGTCGGCGAAGTTGCGTTCGAGGGCACTGCGCGGCGCGCCCAGACGGCAGTCGCTCGCCACCACCAGCACGTTCGCGGCGGAGCCGGCCCGCACGGCGTCCAGAGCGGCGCGCAGCGCCCCGGTGCCCGCGCGCAGCGAGCCGCCCAGGTCGGCGGTCCACAGGTCGCGGCGCAGGTCGAGGGCCTTGGCGATCAGGCTCGCGCCCTGCTTCTCCTTGTAGGGGTAAGTGGTCGACGCGAAGAGCAGCCCGTCGACGCGCTGGCGGTCGAAGCCGGCCAGGCAGTTCGCGGCGGCGGCCACCGCCATGGTGGCGCTGTCCTCGTCGAAGTAGGCGACGGCCTTCTCCGGCCCTCCTTCCCGGACCTCGCGCCCGCCCCCGGCGATCGCCGCCAGCGGCAGGCGCCAGCGCGGGACGTACGCTGCGAACGATGCGATGCCAGC
>JAZFWH010000141.1:0-2289 GCA_036482635.1 Myxococcota bacterium | reverse complement strand
GCGGAGCGCGTCGGCTATCCTGGCCCGCCATGAGCGTTGCGGCCCTCGTCCTCGCCGCGGGACGCGGGGAGCGCCTCGGTCACGACCTCCCCAAGGCCTTCATCCCGCTCGCCGGCAAGCCCATGCTCCTGCACGCGCTGGAGGCGCTGGCGGCGGCCCCGGAGGTGGAGTTGGTGGTCCCCGTGGTGGCCCGGCGCGACTTCGCGCGCCTGCGCGGCCTGGAGGCCGCCCTGGCGGCCATCCCCAAGCTCGGCGCCCCGGTCGCCGGGGGCGCGGAGCGCCAGGACTCGGTGCGGGCCGGCCTGGCGGCGCTGCCCGAGGACGTGGTGCTGGTGGCGGTCCACGACGCGGCGCGGCCGCTGGTTTCGCCCGGCGCGGTGGGGCGGGTGGTGGTGGCGGCGCGGCGCGACGGGGCGGCGATCCTGGCCGCGCCGGTGCGCGACACCATCAAGCGCGTGCGGGGCGGGCGCGTGGTGGAGACGCCGGCCCGGGCGGAGTGCTACGCCGCGCAGACGCCCCAGGTCTTCCGGGTCGAGCTGCTGCGCGAGGCCTTGGCCAAGGCGACGGCCGCGGGCGTGCACGGCACCGACGATGCCGAGATCGTAGAAAGGCTAGGGGTTTCGGTGACCATCGTGGAAGGGGATTCTCGGAACCTGAAGGTGACCCATCCCGAGGACCTGGTGGTGGCGGAGCGCTGGCTCGCCGCCGCGAGCGCGGGCGCGTGAGGATCGGCCAGGGCTTCGACGCCCACCGCCTCGCGCCCGGTCGGCCCCTCGTGCTGGGCGGCGTGGCGATTCCCCACGACGCCGGGCTCGAGGGCCACTCGGACGGCGACGCGCTGCTGCACGCCGTCGCCAGCGCACTGCTGGGCGCGCTGGGGGAGGGCGACCTGGGCCGTCACTTCCCGTCGTCCGACCCGGCGCTGCGCGGCGTGGCCAGCACTGAGATCCTGGCGCAGGTGGCGGCGCGGGTGCGCGACGCGGGCTTCGCACTCGGCAACCTCGACGCCACGATCGTGGCCCAGGCGCCGCGCCTCGCCCCGCACCTGGCCAAGATGGAGGGCGCGATCGCGGGTGCGCTCGGCGTCTCCCAGGACCGCGTCAACATCAAGGTGACCAGCAGCGACGGCCTGGGCGCGCTGGGCCGCGGGGAGGGCATCGCCGCCCTGGCGGTGGTGCTGCTCGAGCGACCGGTCGCCGACGGATGACCGGACTCGCCCTCTACGACACGCGGACCCGGCGCAAGCAGCCCTTCGCTCCCCTCGAGCCGGGCCACGCGCGCGTCTACACCTGCGGCCCCACCGTCTACGCCCCCCAGCACCTGGGCAACCTGCGCCCGTACCTGTTCGCCGACCTGCTCGTGCGCGCACTGCTCGCCGAGGGCCTGCGGGTCACCCACGTCATCAACGTCACCGACGTGGGCCACCTCACCTCGGACGCCGACACGGGCGAGGACAAGCTCGAGGAGGCCGCCGCGCGGACCGGTCGCCGGGCGGAGGAGATCGCCGAGCAGTACACCCGCCAGTGGCTGCGCGACCGCGAGCGGCTGCTGTGTCTGCCGCCCGAGGTGCTGTGCAAGGCGAGCGATCACATCGCCGAGCAGATCGCGATGGTGCGGGGGCTGGAGGAAAAGGGGTACACCTACCGCATCGAGGACGGCATCTACTTCGACACCTCGAAGTTCCCGCGCTACGCGGAGTTCGCGGGGCTCGACCTCGAGGGCCAGCAGGCGGGGGCGCGCATCGGCGACGTGGCGGGCAAGCGCCACCCCGCCGACTTCGCGCTGTGGAAGTTCCCACCGGCCGGCGCCAAGCGCCAGCAGGAGTGGGACTCGCCCTGGGGCCGGGGCTTCCCGGGCTGGCATCTCGAGTGCTCGGCGATGAGCGTCAAGTACCTGGGCCGGACGTTCGACATCCACAGCGGCGGCGTGGACCACGTGCGGGTACACCACACCAACGAGATCGCCCAGAGCGAATGCGCCCTGGACGTGCACCCCTGGGTGCGTGTCTGGATGCACAACGAGTTCGTCGAATTCCGCGGCGAGAAGATGGCGAAGTCGAAGGGGCACACGCGGGTGCTCGACGACCTGGTGGAGCGGGGCCTGCCGCCGCTCGCCTACCGCTACTTCTTCCTCCAGGCCCACTACCGGCAGCCGCAGCTCTACACGGACGAGGCGATGGAGGCCGCGGCCACCGGCTACGATCGCCTGGTGGGTCACGTCGCCCAGCTGCGCCAGTCCGCCGCCGACGCGGTCGATGCCGGCCGGATCGATCCCCTGCGCCGCCGCTTC
>JAZFWH010000140.1:0-2166 GCA_036482635.1 Myxococcota bacterium | reverse complement strand
CTGGTCCCGATCGACGTGCGCAGTGAACTACGCGCTGTTAGCGGAGTTCAGCTCCCCAGCCGATTCGCAAGGAGCGTGGCCCACGGCACCTCGCGGTAGAAGAGGATCAAGGCGAACGTGGCCAGGTAGAGGACGCGCACGCCGGGACGCGCGGCCCCGCACTGGGCGACGCCCATGGTGACGAGCAGCCAGCCGAAGCCCTCGACCGGTGCCACCGCGTAGGTGGTCGCGAGGAAGAGCAACAGCGCGGCGTCGCGCACGCGCGCCGGCCCCCGCGCGCCCGGCCACAGGAACGCCAACGCCACGGCGGCCTCGAGGACCGCCGTCCACCCGGTGGCAAGGCGGGCGAGCCACACCAGGCGCGACGGCGCGACGGGCGGAGCCGCGCCGCTGACGAGCCCGTCCACGTGGGCGCCGAGGGCGAGGCGGCTCGCCTCGAGAAGCTCCGGGCTCGCGCCACCCGCGAGTCGGCTCAGACCCTCGAAGCGCGGGTCCATGACCAGGGCCACGCGGAAGAAGGTGCCGTCCAGGTAGTCGGGCGAGAGGATGAGCTTCCAGAGGGTCGCGAAGGCGAAAACGAGTCCGATGAGCAGACGCCCGTTCCAGGCCAGGGACGCGGCCGCGCCCCCGCCCGCGAGCGAGAGCGTCACTGCGATGCACCAGTAGCAGAGCAGGTAGGCGTGGTTGTCGGCGAGCGGCCAATCCCCCAGGACGCGCATCCCGGTGAGCAGCGCGAGTGCGAGCCAGATGCCGGGTCGACGCAGCCAGTGGGGCACGACCAGCGCGGCCGTGGCCAGCGCCAGCACGGCGGGACGGATCGTCCAGTCCCCGATCGGGCGAAGCAGCAGGTCGAGGAGCGTGAGGCGCAGCGTCAGGTCCAGCGGGTCGAGCTCCGAGACCGATCGGCACAGGGCGCCCAGCACGCGCCTAATCCGCGGCAAGGGGGACCTCGAGGGCGCGCAGGATCCGGCTCGACGGAGCGAGGGTCTCCGGGTCGTAGCGAGTGGTCCACACCTGGATGTGCACGGCGTGCGGCGGGCCGTGGTCGGGCGAGGGAAGCTCGGCCAGCTCGAGGGCGAGCGCCCGCAGGTTCGCCCCGCTGGGCAGCGCGAGGGTGCGGAGCACCCGCTTCTCCAGCGAAGGCGGAGGCCGGAGCTCCCGCAGCACGCCGGGCCGGATCGCGAACGCGTGCAGGTGCCGCGTCGCCCCGGCGTCGACGGTCGAGAACATGCCGAAGCCGCCGCCGGACCACGCGCTCAGACCCTGGGTGCGCGCGAGCCAAACCTGGTGGAGCGCAACGGCGGCGAGCAGGAGGCCGGGCAGGAGCCGCAGCCAGCGCGCCCATCCCACGGCGGAGGACACCGGGTTGCGAGGAGCCGGAGTGCCTCAGTACCCGGCCGGTGGGCCCACGACGACGTAGGTGACGTTCCCGCCCGAGTAGCCGCGCTGGTACCAGCTGCTGCCGCAGTTGTAGTAGGTGACACCGTTGACGACGACCGTCGAGGAGGCGCACTGCAACGAGCGGAACGCCGAGACCGTCAGGCTAGCGCCCACCGCGCGCTTCCAGCGGTCCTCGTACCACTCCTCGTGTTCCTGGTACTCGCCGCGGACGTCGTCGGCGTAGTCCTGCCGGTCTTCCCGAGCGCCGTCGCGGTAGTCCTGACGGTCCTCGCGACCCTCCTCGCGCTGGCCCTCGCGGTCGCCGGGGTCTCCGGGTCGCTCGGTGGACGCAGAGGGGCGCTCCCGGCCCGTCGCGGTTTGCGAGTCGCCGACGCGTCCCGGCCGCTCGGTGGGCGCAGTGGTGCGCCCCGCGCCCGTCGCAGATCGCGAGCCGCCGGGGCTGCCGCCGTAGGACTGGCGGCTGCCTCCGTACGAGCTTCCGCCGGTTCGGATGGAGCCGTGGCTGGCCGGCCCGCTGCGCGAGATGTTGGGGCGCCCCCCGCCGCCGCCGCGACCGCCCCGGCCGCGAGCGACCGCTTCGGCGGCAAGGAAGAGCGCGACCAGCAAGACGCCGAGCCGAGCGACCGGTCGAACCCAATCCCTGGACATCACTGGTCCCCCTGTACCGTCTCGGCGAGGTCGCCGAGCGCCGCGAAGGGCAGGTGCTCCGCACCCGCGGGCGGCTGGAACGCAAACGAAGCATCGGGAGTCTCGGGTGACAGATCC
>JAZFWH010000139.1:0-20675 GCA_036482635.1 Myxococcota bacterium | reverse complement strand
CATCGTGCAGGTTCGCGATGGTGCGTTCGGCCATGGCGATGGTCTGCTCCGCCGCCGAGGGTTCGTCGGTCGGGGCTGTCGCCCCCGCGGAGGGTGTGGTGTCGCCGAACGCGAGCGGATCCGCGGTCGAGCCGAGGTCGAGCGGCGTCTCCGTCTCGAGCGCCGGCTCCTGGTCCGGGGCGGAGACCGAGCCGAGGCTGTCGTCGAGGAAGTCGAAGGCCTCGGCCGGGGCCTGCCCGGCAGCGGCGGCGGGCGCGGCGGCGGCCGGTGCCGCCGCCGGGGGTGCGGCGGCCGGCGCCCCGGCGAGCACGCGGTTCACCTGGTCGACGAGCGTCTGGGCCTCGAAGGGCTTCGAGATGTGGGCGGCGGCGCCCACCTGCTGGGCCCGCTCGTCGTCGAAGGCCTCGAAGGTGCCGGTGAGAAGAATCACCGGAATGTGTTGAAGCGCGGGATCGGACTTGATCGCCTGACACACCTCGTAGCCGTCCTTGCCCGGCATCACGATGTCGGCGAGAACCACGTCGGGGCGCTTTTCTCGCGCCTGCTCGACGGCGGCGTCGCCGTTGTCGACGGTGATCAGGGTGATGTCTTCACCCGCGAGACTGATTCCAACGACCTTCTGGATCGTGACGCTGTCGTCGGCCAGCAGGACGGTCTTGGGCATGATCTCCCCACGCGGGTGTCTGGGGCCGGCGCGTCGCCGCTCCCGCGGTTGTCCCCAGGGTGTAGTATCGACGGTGGCACCCCCGAAATTGAATGCTTTTCGCGGCCTTTCGTCCAGTCCCCGGGCCGGGACGGCGGTCAAGGGTGGTGCGGGTCGTTCCGATGGGTGACCCGAGGGGGCGGCGGGACCGCGAGGCGCGGGCTCCATCTCCCGCCGAGAGGGCTTCCCGTGTGCCTAGGAGAGGCCAGCGCATGATCCTGCGAGCGGCGGCGTGTACGGACGTCGGCCTGCGCCGCAGCAGCAACGAGGACTGCTACGCCCTGGCGGGCGACCTCGGCCTCTACCTGGTGGCGGACGGGATGGGGGGGCACAGCGCCGGCCAGGTGGCCAGCGAGCTGGCCGCCGAGTCCGCCGTGCGGGCGCTGCGAGCGCTCGAAGGCGCCACCGCCAGCCTGGCCGAGAAGCTGCGCTACGCCCTGGCCGCCGCCAACCGCGAGATTTTCACCAGGTCCCAGGCCGAGCAGCGGCTGGCTGGGATGGGCACCACGCTGGTCGCCCTGCTGGCGGGCGGCGGCAGGATCGCCCTCGCCCACGTGGGCGACAGCCGTGCCTACCTGGTGCGCCAGGCCCGCGTTCGGCAGCTGACCGACGACCACTCCCTGGTGGCGGAGCTCGTGCGGCGGCGTGAGATCAGCGAGGACGCCGCGCGCGGCCACCCGCACCGGCACGTGCTGACCCGCGCCCTGGGCGTGCGCGCCCGCGTCGAGCCGGACCTGGCCGAGCTGACGCCGGCCCCGGACGACACCTTCGTGCTGTGCTCCGATGGGCTGACCGGCCACGTGGATGACCAGGAGATCGCGAAGGCGGTCTCCGACGGAGCCGACCTCGAGGCGATCTGCGACGGACTCGTGGAGCTGGCCAACTCGCGGGGTGGCACGGACAACACCACGGTGGTGGTCGTGCGCTGCGAGGGCACCGACGACGTGGCCAAAGAGGGCGCCGGCTAGCGCTCCAGCAGTCCCTTGAGCTTGGCCCGCAGGCGCAGCACGGCCTTGGTGTGGATCTGGCAGACGCGGCTCTCGGTGATGCCGAGGATCCCACCGATCTCCTTCATGTTGAGATCTTCGTAGTAGTAGAGCGACACGACCAGGCGCTCCTTCTCCGGCAGGGTCGCGATCGTGGCCGCGACCACCTGCTTCATCTCGCTCACCTTGAGCGACGCGAAGGGGTTCTCGGAGTTGACGTCCTCGACGATGTCGGCGAAGGTGCCGGCGCGGTCGCCGTCCGAGTTCGTCCCGCGGATCTCCTCCAGGTTGACCAGTGAGATCCCGCGCACCTGGTTCAGCAGTTCGTGGAACTTCTCGATCTGTAGCCCCAGGGAGTCCGCCACCTCGTCCTCGCTGGCGCAACGCCCCAGGCGCTGCTCGACCTCGCCGTAGGCCCGCTCGAGGCGGCGGCTCTTCTGGCGCACGCTGCGCGGCACCCAGTCCAGCGAGCGCAGCTGATCGAGGATGGCCCCCTTGATGCGGAACTCTGCGTAGGTCTTGAACTTGCAGTTCTTGTCCGGGTCGTACTTCTCGATCGCGTCCATCAGACCGATGACGCCGGTGTTGTGCAGGTCGTCGAGGTCGATGTGTGACGGAAGCCGGACCGCGATCCGGTTCACGATGTAGCGGATCAGCGGTGTGTGTTCGAGGACGATCTGTTCCTTGAGCAAGGGCGGGATCTCGGAGCTCCGCTCCTTGGCGTCGCGCAGCAGCGCTTCCAAGTCGTTTACCTCCACCAGCGGGTGTCACTCGCGCGCTCGGATTCGTTCCTGCCGGGGTTTTGCGAGTGCGCTGCTGCGGAAAGCACGCTGCATGCCAAACGGAGCGGGCCCGGGCGAATCTCGCCGGTCGGACGGCTCGCGGGGCGCAGCCCGGGCGCGGGGCCCACGCTAGGGGCGCGGAAACGCGCGGCTTTCCCGCCGCGCTGGCTACGGCGCGCTGTGCAGGGAGTTGCGCGAGGCGGATGCCGCCAGGGGCGGCGGCAGCGGGTCGGGCCGGCTGGAAGTGTCGGGGTTTCGACGGCCCGCGCCTGTCGGGGTTACGAAACCGTCGGTCCTGGCGCCGGCGTGAGGGGCCTGCGAGCGCCCGCCGGACCTCAGTCCGGGGCCTTCTCCAGACCCTTCTTCTTGATCTTCTCCAGCAACGTGGTGCGGTTGAGTCCCAGCCGCTGGGCCGCCCGGTTCTTGTTCCAGCCGGTCTGCTCGAGCGCTTGGAGGATCAGGTCGGCCTCGAAGCGGTCCACGACGTCCTTGAAGGAGAGCCCCGCCGGCGAAACCACCGGGGCGGTCGGCGCGGGCGGCGCGCCGCCCTGGAGGGCCGCGGGCAGGTCGCTCACCCCGATCTCGCCCTCGCCGCGCATGATCACCAGGCGCTCGATCAGGTTCTCGAGCTCGCGCACGTTGCCCGGCCAGTGGTAGGAGCAGAACAGATCCAAGGCCTCGCGAGAGACCCCGTCGATCTTGCGCGACTTCTCGTGATTGGCGATGTCCAGGAAGTGGTGCACGAGCAGCGGAATGTCGTCCCTGCGCTCGCGCAGGGGAGGCACTTCGATGGGGATCACGTTGAGCCTGTAGAAGAGGTCCTCCCGGAAGCGGCGTTCCTCGATCGCCAGCTCCAGGTTCTGGTTGGTCGCGGCGATCACGCGGACGTCGACCGTGACCGTCTTGGAGGAGCCGACCGGCTCGAAGCTCCCGTCCTGGAGCACGCGCAAGAGCTTGATCTGGAGGTTCGGGCTCATGTCACCGATCTCGTCCAGCAGCATCGTGCCGCCGTGGGCCAGCGAGAAGCGCCCCTGGCGGTGGTGGATGGCATTGGTGAAGGCGCCCTTGACGTGGCCGAACAGCTCCGACTCGAGCAGCTCCTCCGGAATCGCGCCGCAGTTCACGGTGACGAACTTGCGATCCGAGCGGGGGCTGTTGTAGTGGATCGCGCGGGCGATCAGCTCCTTGCCCGTTCCGCTTTCCCCCGTGATCAGCACGGTGCTGTCGAAGTCGGCGATCTTGGCCACGACGTCCAACACGCCGCGCAGCGCGGAGCTGTTGCCGACCACGTTCTCGAAGCGGTACTTCCAACGCAGCTGGGTGTGCAGAATGCGGTTCTCGGCCTTCAGGCGGCCGTGTTCGATGGCCTGCTCCACCAGGCGTCGGACCACGTCCAGATGGCCCTGGTCGAAGGGCTTCTCCAGGTACCAGAAGGCGCCCGCCCGCAGCGCCTCGACCGAGTGCTCCGCACTCCCGTAGCCGGTGACCACGATGCAGGGGAGATCCGGCGAGAGGTCGAGGATCTGGCGCACGAGCTCGAGCCCGTTGATGCCCGGCATCTTGATGTCGGCCAGAACCAGGTCGACCGGCTGGCCCGCGATCACGGCGAGGGCCTCGGTGGCGTCGCGCGCGGTCGACACCCCGTGTCCCGCGCGCGTGAGGATCCGCTCGAGAGCGCGGCGATAGAGTTCTTCGTCGTCTACGACGAGTACGTGGGATTTGCGCAGAAGGGGATCTCCGCTCAGCGGAGGGGACGCGATCGCAGTGTAGGAAGCCGCGCGCAGCGATTCAAGCGCCCCGATTCCGGGGCCGATAGGCAGGGCATGGGATCCCCCAGCGCGACGTCCGGGGCGCCCGAGACGCGGGTCGTGCCGGAGGACGCGCCCGGGCTCGTCCTGCTGGTCGATGACGAGCCCCTGCTGCTGCGCTCGTTGCGCCGCATACTCGAGAGCGACGGGCACAGGACCGTCCTGGCCGAGTCCGCCGCCGCCGCAGACGCCGTGCTCGCGGACCCGGCCCTCGACGTCGTTCTCCTGGACCTGCTGCTCGGCCAGCGCAGCGGCCTCGAGCTGCTCGAACGCGTGAAGCGCGAGCGGCCCGAGGTCGAGGTCATCGTGATGACCGGCCACGCCAGCATCGAGAGTGCGGTGGGCTGTATCCGCCGCGGGGCCTTCGACTACCTGTCGAAGCCGTTCGACGACATCCACCGGGTGCGGACCGCGGTGCGCAAGGCGTTGGAGCGCGGGCGCCTGGTGCAGCGCAACCGCGAGCTCGAGGG
Organism: Myxococcota bacterium; assembly: GCA_036482635.1. GTDB lineage: Bacteria > Myxococcota_A > UBA9160 > UBA9160 > SMWR01 > JAZFWH01. Next base: position 15,926 of record JAZFWH010000139.1, on the reverse strand, counting down.
GGAGCTGCGCGGGCGGTCGGCGCCGCCCGAGCTGGTCGGCAACTCGCCGAAGATGCGTGCGCTGAAGCGGACGATCCTGAGCCTCCGGCACAACGAGAGCCACGTGCTGGTGCAGGGCGAGAGCGGCACCGGCAAAGAGCTGGTCGCGTGCGCCATCCACGCCACCAGCCCGCGCGCGGGCCGCGACTTCGTGCCTGTGGACTGCGGAGCGCTCCCCGAGAGCATCATCGAGAGTGAGCTGTTCGGGCACGAGAAGGGCGCGTTCACCGGGGCGTTGGGCAGGCCGGGTCTGTTCCGTATCGCGCACGGGGGGACGCTATTCCTGGACGAGGTCGGCGAGATTCCGCCCCATGTCCAGGTCAAGCTGCTGCGCTCCCTACAGCACAAGGAAGTGCGGCCGGTCGGCTCCTCGGCGACCGTGGCCGTGGACATTCGCGTGGTCGCGGCGACGCACCGCGACCTCGCCGCGATGGTCGGGGAGGGCCGCTTCCGCGCCGACCTCTTCTATCGCCTCAACGTGGTGAGGGTCGAGGTTCCGGCCCTGCGCGAGCGGCGCGAGGACATTCCGCTGCTCGTCCACCACTTCATCGACAAGCACCGGCGCGTCGGCTCGCCGATCGACGGGATCGAGGACGGCGCTCTGGAGTGCCTGGTCGAGACCCGCTGGCCCGGCAACGTGCGCGAGCTGGAGAACGCGATCGAGTCCGCGATGGCGCTGGCGCCGGGTCCGCGCCTGCGGGCGGAGGACTTCCCCGTGGCGCGGACCGGGCGCGCGGTCGCCGCGCCGGCGGCGAGCGATCTGCCCCTCTCGCTCGACGCCTACGAGCGCTGCGCGCTGGAGCGCGCGCTGCGCGAGAGCGGTGGCGATGCCACGGCCGCGGCGCGGCGCCTCGGCATCGGCCGGAGCACCTTCTACCGCAAGCTCGGCAGCCACGGCGTGCAGCCCGGCCGGGCCGCACAGCGCGCCGGCCAACCCGACGCTCAGGCAGCGCGCCGCCGCCGCGGGGAGGGCAGTTCGCAGCAGGCGAGCCAGCGCAGGTCGCCGCGCGGACCGCGCGTGCGCGGGCCGACCCCCGCCCGCGCCCGGCGTCCCCGCCCCGGGCTGTCGGCGGACTGAGCCGCGCCGACGTGCCGGCCCGGTCGTGATCGGGTAGATTCCGCCGCCCCCCTTCAGGCCACCGCAGCCTTCCAGCCCGCCCTGCGGACGGGACCCGGAAGCGGGGTGCAGCCCGTGTCGCAGGCCATGCCCGCCGTTCGCATCGTGGTTGCCGAGCCCCCGCTCCCGCCGCCGGACGAGGGGCCGGACACCGTCGCGGCGCTGCAACGCCTCGGTCCGGAGGCGCGCGTCGACGTGGTGGGGGACTCGGCGACCTGCATCGCGCTGTGTCGCGCCGGAGACGTCGACCTGGTGGTGGTCGACCGTGCGCTCGGCAGCGAGGGCCAGCGCATTCTGGAGGAGCTGCGCCGCTGCGGTCCCCCGGTGGTCGTGGTGGGCCGCGACATCGCCGACGAGGCGGCGCTGGATGCGTTCCGCCGCGGCGCGGCGGAGTGCGTCGCGGTGCGCGCCGACCAAGTCGAGCTGCTGCCGGTGGTCGCGCTCGAGCAGATCCAGCGCTGGCGGGCCCTGTGCGAGCGCGCCGCCGCCGAGCGACGCATCCAAGAGATCAAGCAGCTCCAGCGCCAGGTCCTGCAGACGGAGAAGATGGCCTCCATCGGCCAGCTCGCCGCCGGGGTCGCCCACGAGATCAACAATCCCATCGCGTTCGTTCACGCCAACCTCTCGCTGATGGGGGAGTACCTGGCGGATCTGGGCCGCGCCTGGGATCACGTGGAGGCGCTCCAGAAGGCCGTGTCGCGCGGGGAGCTGGCAGAGGTGCGGCGGGCCTCGAGCGAGCTCGCGGCGACGGCCGAGGAGGCGGACATCCGCTACCTGCTCTCGGACCTGGCCAAGGCGATCCGCGAGTCTCAGGAGGGATCTGAGAGGATCCGGCACATCGTGCGAGACCTGCAGGACTTTTCTCGTCAGGACAGCGCCGAGCGGGTGCTCGCCGACGTGAACGATTGCCTGTCCTCCACGGTCGGAATCGTGCGGCCCATGATGAAGCACGTGGTGGAGCTAGAGACCGACTACGACGAGCCGATGCAGATCGCCTGCTATCCGATGCAGTTGAAGCAGGTCTTCCTGAACCTGCTGGTCAACGGGTTCCAGGCCATCGAGGAGCGCGTCGGCGACAGCGGCGAGATCGGGCACATCCGGGTGCGGACCGCGCGTGTCGAGGGGGGCGTGACGATCTCTGTGAGCGACGACGGCACGGGAATCCCGCCCGACCACCTGGGTCGCATCTTCGACCCGTTCTTCACCACCAAGGAGGTCGGGTCCGGCACCGGCCTGGGTCTGTCCACTTCCTTCAATATCGTGCAGCGCCACGGCGGCACGCTCACCGCCGAGAGCGCGCCGGGCGAGGGCGCCACCTTCCGCGTCTTCCTTCCCGCGCTCGCGGGTGTCGAGGGCGGGCGTGGCGGGTGACGCCATCCCGCGGGCGCCGTCGCTGTTGCTGGTGGACGACGAGGCGCGCATCCTCTCGGCCCTGCGCCGCACCCTGCGGCGCGAGGGCTACGAGATCCTCACCGCGGAGACACCGGACGAGGCGCTGCGCGTGCTGGGCCAGCGGCCAGTCGACCTGGTCCTCTCCGATCAGAAGATGCCCGGCATGAGCGGCCTGCAGTTGCTGGCCGAGGCGGCGCGCCGTCGCCCCGACGCGGCGCGCGTGCTGATCACCGGCTGGACCGAGGCGATTCCGCGCGAGGAGCTGGATCGGCTCGGTGTGCGGGCGCTCATCACCAAGCCCTGGGACGACGCGGACCTCAAGCGGACCCTCCGCCAGGCGCTCGCAGCGGTGTCGGGCTAGGCGCGAGCGGAGGCCGGAGCCCGAGGGCGAGCGATCAGCGAGCGCGAGGCCCAGCAAGGCTAGGCCGTCGGGAGCCGGCTCAGGTACTCCAGGTCGGTCTTCTGGGTGTTCTTCGCGCCGATCGCGAGCACCCGGTAGCGCTGCTGCTGGCCCCGCGTGTAGTAGATGCGGCCCTTGCCCGCGAAGCCCAGCTCGAAGATCGAGAGCTGCGCCGGCAGGCCGCCGACCTTGCGGCGCACCGCGGCGGTCTCGGGGTCGTCTGCGAGGCGCTTCAATCCCTCCTCGGCCTTGAGCCGCATCGTCTCGTCCCCGAGCTCGAGCATGTCGCCGATCGCGCGCGGGTCGATCTCCAGGTTCTTGTAGAGCGTGCGCATGCGCCGCGTGAGCTGCTCGACCGAGCGGGTGTGACCACTCCTCGGGGCGGGCTTCGAGGCGCGCTTCAGGCGGTCCTGTAGGGAGCGGATCTCGTCTTCCTTGTGGCCGACGTCTTCCATCGCCTCCTCGAGCAGCTCCTCGAGCGTCAGGTGCTCTTGCTCGAGCTCGCCGGCCCGCGCGGCCGAGGCGCGCAGCTCCACCTCGCGCTCGGCCAGCTCGTTGAGCTTGCGCCGCAATCCCTCGCGCTCGGCCTCGAGCTCCTGGATCTCCTGGACGTGGGCGCTCTCGCTCGGCTCGAGCGCGCCGAGCCGGCGCCGCACTTCGTCGAGCTCGGCCTGGATCGCGCGCGCCCGCTGAGCGCTGGTGTCGCGGGCCGACATGGCCTGGGTCAGTCGCTCCTGCTCTCGCCGGCCCAGCGATCGGTAGTAGACGAACAGGCCGGGCACCAGGATCGCGCCGTAGCCGACGAAGATGGCCGCCGAGAGCAGCGAGTCGGCAGGCACGGAGACGAGGACGTCGGCGCTGGCCGGCAGCAGCCGCTGGGCCGCCGCTGCCGCCGCGCCGGGGTCGGCGCTGGGGGGCGGGGGCAGGGTGCGGCCTCCCAGGTACAGCGGGGTGCGGCCGTCGGCCCCGAGCACGAACACGTTCACCCGCACGCCCGCGAAGCGCGTCCAGATCGAGCCCTGGACCAGGTCGCCGACCCGTTGCTGGATCTGGGCAAGCACCGGGCCGTCCGCGGGGCTGACCCGCACCGCCTCGGCCACCGCAGCGCGGAAGTAGCTGTCCAGCACGAGCCGGGCGCCCGCCACGCTCACCACGTACAGCAGGACGAAGGCGAAGATGGCGATGTAGATCACGCGGAACGAGGCGAGCCGGTCGAGGGTGAGCGCCCCGACTTCGGCCACCGAACGCGGCAGGGACCGGCCTTGCGCCGGGAGCGAGTCTTCCATCGAAACAGAGAGGATAACCAGCCGGGCCCAGCCGGGCTCACAGGCCGGCGCGGCGCTCTCTCCGGCCTTCCGGTAGGGTGGCGGCCGGGAGGGCAGCCGGTGCGGGTCGTGGACCTCGACCGCGACATGCGCGACGTCGTTCCGACCGGGACGACGCGCGACAGCGAGTACCTGTTCGCCCGCATGACCGAGCGCACGCTCGGGCTCGCGGCGCCCGCTGGCGGGCGCCGCATCCTGGACGTGGCGAGCGGCTTCGGCCAGGATGCGATCGCCATGGCCCGGCGCGGAGCCTGGGCCGTGGGTGCGGAGCCCTCGGCGCGCATGTCGGCCCTGGCGCGGGTCGCGGGCCAGCAACCGGACGTGCGGGCCGGCGCCACCGGCCTGGTGACGCCCACCTGGGTGCGCTGCTGGTCCGACTGCCTGCCGTTCGGCACCGGCAGCTTCGACGCCGTCGTGTGCAAGGGGTCGATCGACCACTTCGATCGCCCCGGCGAGGCGATCGCCGAGATGGCGCGCGTGACGCGCCGCGCGGGGCGCGTGGTGCTGGCGATCGCGAACTTCGAGTCGCTGGCCTGTCGAGTGGCGCGCTGGGGCGACGCCGTGGGCGAGGGTTGGCTGGGGCGTCAGCTCGCGCGGGGCCGCCGCCACTACGACGTGCCCAGCGATCACTTCACGCGCTACGAGCTCGACCTGATGCGCGAGCAGGCGGCGCAGTCGCTGGAGCTCGAGGTGGTCGAGGGGATCTCCCTGGCGTGGGGCCTGCCCGCGTGGACGCGCGCCGTCGAGCGCCTGCCCGCCGCACTGGCTCAGGCGGCGCTCGGCGGATTCGACTTCCTGGCGCGCCGCCTGCCTGCGCTGGCCGACGTGGTCCTGCTCGCCGGGCGCCCGCGCCGCGCGCGCGCCTCCTCGACGACCTCGCCGTAGACCGCGGCGGTCGCCCGCGCGACCTGCGGCCAACCGTAGGCGCTCTCCACGCCCTTGCGGCCGCGCTCGCCGAGTTCGGTGCGCAGCTTCGGGCGCTTGAGCAGGTTCGCGATGCCCCGCGCCAGCGCCTCCGGGCTGTTGGGCTCCACCAGCACGCCGCCGCCCGCGGTCTCCAACACCTCGCGCAGGCCGCCGGCGTTGCTGGCGACGACGGGCGTAGCGCAGGCCATGGCCTCCGCGGCCGGCAGGCCGAAGCCCTCGTAGCGAGACGGCACCGCGACCAGCGCCGCGCGCTGGTAGAGGCGGACGAGCTCCTCGTTCGACACGCGACCCGTGATGCGCAGCCGGTCCGCGCAGCCGGCTCGTCGCGCCCGCACGCGCGCCGCGCTGCCGGGCGTGTCGTCGTCGACCAGCGTGAGGCGCACCGAGCGCGGCAGCAGGGCGAGCGCGTCGATCAACGTCTTCACCCCCTTGTTCGGGTCCGACGCCCGCCCCACGCACAGGATCTCGTTGGCGCTGCGCCGGGCCCGCGGGTCCGGCCGGAAGAGCTCCGTGTCGACCCCGTTCGCCACCATGCGGATGCGCTCAGCCGCTACGCCGAAGTCGCGCTCGATCTCACGGGCGCTGGCGCACGACGAGGTGAACACGCGCTCGATGCGGCGGGCGACGAACGCCTGCATGCCCGCCGGGTAGAAGGTCATCGTACCCAGGGCGTCCTGGATGCTCTGGTCGCGCACGAAGGAGGCGCGCCGGTCCACGCTGAGCGGGTGGTGGACGGTCGTCACCACGGGCAGGCCCAGCGCCCGCACCCCGAGCATCCCGTAGCCGAGGCACTGCACGTCGTGGACCAGGTCGTAGCGCGCGCCCCGGCGCACGCGGCTCGCGATTGCGCGCAGCGCTCGCACGCTGAAGGCGAAGGGCTCCGGCAGGAAGCCCAGGTAGCTCGCGGCCAGCTCGTAGAAGTTCAGCGGCGAGAAGACGCGCAGCGGCCGGGGCCGCGGCAGCAGGGAGGCGCGATCGAACCAGCCCGCCCAGAACTGCTGGTTCGGCAGGTGGCTCACCGAGTTCGCGAAGGGCATCGGGTCCGGGTGGGGCGGTCCGACCAGCACGTCCACGCGGTGCCCGAGCCGCGCCAGCTCGCGGGCCAGGAACCACAGGTAGATCCCCTGTCCGCCGCACAGCATGTTGCCGCGGTACGCCGCGAAGCAGATGCGCAGCGGCGTCATGTCAGTGGATCGCGAGTGGGCGCGCGCGGCGCTTCTCGGCGTACAGGATCAGGCTCTTCGGGCAGCAGTAGTTGAGGATGCGTTCCACGGCGCTCAGCAGGCGCGAGCCGGTCGCGCGGATCAGGAAGCGGCGGTAGGCCCGCACCGCGGCGTTCTCGTCGGCGCGGGGCAGGCCCGCCAGGGAGCGCAGCACCCAGTAGGGGGTATGGAGCGCGTGGGCGAAGCCCACGCCCACGGTGGCCAGGCCCGCCGCGGCCAGACCCTGCGCGAGCTGGCGGGGGCGGAAGATGCGGATGTGCCCGCCGAGCGACTCGAAGTAGTCGTCGCCGACGCGAAGGTAGAGGTGCTCGCTGGTCGCCGTGGGGATCGTGACGGCGATCAGCCCGTCGGTCTTGGTGACGCGTGCCAGCTCGCGGGCCGCGGCGCGGTAGTCGTGGACGTGCTCCATCACCTCGGAGCAGATCACCTTGTCGAAGGTCTCGTCGTCGAAGGGCAGGTGGAAGGTGTCCGCCTGGAGCATCGAGCCCAGCGAACCGAGCTCCGCGGCGCGGTTGCGCAGGGCGCCGGCGGCGCCGGCCAGGCAGGTGCGGTCCAGGTCGAGGCCGACCACCCGCGCGCCGCGCTCGAGGGCGCCGAAGCAGTGGCGCCCCTCACCGCAGCCCGCGTCGAGCAGCCGGTCGCCGGGGCGTACCCTAAGCCGCTCGAGGTCGACGGTGAGCAGCACGTCGGGTCTCCTCCAGCACCTCGGCCAGCCGCGCGGCGGCGTCGCGCCACTGGAAGACGCGTTCGATGCGCGCCCGCGCCGCGCGGCCCATCCGGGCGGCCCGCTCGGGATCGGCCAGCAGCTCGCCGATCGCCGCGGCCAGGGCGCGCGGATCGCGCGGCGGCACCAGCCGGCCGGCCTGGCCGTCGGAGCCCACCACCTCGGGCAGCGCTCCGGCCGCGTTCGCCACGACCGGCAGTCCGCAGGACATGGCTTCGCTGGCCGGGAAGCCGAAGCCCTCGAAGAACGACGGCACGATGGCCACCCGCGCCGTCGAGTACTCGCGCACCAGCTCGTCGATGCTCAGCATCTGCCGGAGCAGCACCACGCGGTCGGCCAGGCGGTGGCGGCGGATCAGCCGCATGGCCAGGCCGTCGTCGGGAATCCGCCCGTCGACGATCTTGAGCTTCACCTGGGGCGGCAGGTGAGTGAGCGCTTCGAGCAGCGTGCCAAGACCTTTTTTGCGGTCCTCGGTGCGGCCGACGAAGAGCAGGTCCGTCTCGATCGGCACGCCGGGCACCGGCCGGAACAGCTCGCTGTCGGTGCCGTTGTGGACGACGGCGATCCGCTTCTCCGGAATGCCGAAGTAGCGCTCGATCTCGCGACGCGACGCCTCGCTCACCGTGACGATCTGGTCCAGGCGCGGCGCGACGATCTGCTGCATCAGCAGCGGGAAGTAGAGTGTGCGCTTGAGCTTCTTCGACAGACGCGGATCGATGGCGAAGTCCGCCTCGCGGTCGATGTGGAGCGGGTGGTGGATGACCGAAACCACGGGCACCCCCGTGGCGCGGATGCCCAGCAGTCCCCAGGACAGGCACTGGTTGTCGAACACCACGTCGAAGCGGTGGCGCTGCTGGAGCCGGCGCCAGCGCAGCAGCAGGCGCAGCGCGAAGGTCTGCATCTCCGGGAAGACGCCGAAGCGCGAGACGCCGAGCTCCCAGAGCGTGAGGGGCTGGAGCAGGTTCAGCGGCTGTGGCCGGCGCGCCCACTCGGGGTGCTTCACGCCGAAGACGTTGGCGTTGGGGATCACGTGGAGCGGGATGCCGGGCTCGAGGTCGGGAAGCGGGGGGCCGGCGATCACGTGCACGTCGTGTCCGGCCCGGTGCCACTCGCGCGCCAGGTAGGCGGCGTAGATCCCCTGGCCGCCGCAGTACATGTTGCCCCGGTAGGTGAGCAGCGCGATGCGCACGGTCGCTCAGGCGGGGCGATCCGACGCGGACTCGGTCTCCGCATCGGCCACCGGAGGTTCGCCTTCGTCGTAGGGCTCGATCTGCACCGTGGCGATCGTGTACCCCACCCAGAAGGTCAGCCCCAGCACGAAGAGCACCAGGATCGCGACGGGAACGGCCAGCGCCCAGTAGCTCTTCTGGAGCAGGGCGAGCAGGAACCACGCGCCGACGACGAAGGCGCCGACGCAGATGAGTCCGCCCTGGATCCGCGAGGATTCGTTCAAGCCGCCCTCCACGGCCGCGCGAACCGGGGGCCGGACCCCACGCCTGGCCCCGGAACGCGCCCGAGTATTCGGGGAGGCGGTTCCACTGTCAACGTGCCGCGGGGGCAGGCGTACTAATCTCCGGCCATGCGCGTGATCGGACTGATGTCCGGGACCTCTGCAGACGGTGTGGACGCGGCTCTCGTGGAGTGGCCCGACGGCGCCGAGGCCCGGCCGTTTCGCTTGCTGGCGTCTCGCGAGGAGGCCTTCCCCGCCGAGCTCCAAGAGCGCGTGCACGCGCTGGCCGCCGGGCGCTGCGCCCCGGGCGAGGCGCTGCGCGAGCTCGCCAGCCTCGACGTGGAGCTCGGCGAGCGCTTCGCCGCGGCGGCCGCTGCGCTGGCGAGCGACGCCGGGCTGCGTCTCGACCAGGTCGACGCCATCGCCTCCCACGGCCAGACGGTGGCCCACTACCCGGAACAGCGCGCCACGCTTCAGATCGGCGACCCCTCCGTGATTGCGGAGCGGACCGGCTGCACGACGGTGGCTGACTTCCGCACGCGCGACGTCGCCGCGGGCGGGGAGGGCGCGCCGTTGGCCCCATTCTTTCACCTGGCGGCCTTCGCCGAACCCGGCGAAGCGCGCGCAGTCCTCAACCTGGGCGGCATCGCGAACGTGACCTGGCTCCCGCGCGGCGCGGCGCCAGACGACGTGGTGGCCTTCGACGTGGGGCCCGCCAACGCGCTGGTCGACGGCGTGGTGCAGCGGCTCACCGACGGGGCCGAGCGCATGGACCGCGACGGCGCCCGCGCGCGTCGCGGGCGCGTGGACGACGCGCTGCTCACGCGCCTGCTGGATGACGACTTCCTGCGCCGCCCGCCGCCCAAGTCGACGGGCCGCGAGCGCTACGGACTGGCGGAGGCGGAGGCCCTGGCCCGTGAGTGGCGCGACGCCGCCAGGCCCGACGAGGACCTGGTGGCGACGCTGGTGGCCTTCACGGCCGAGGCGGTGGGGCGCGCCTGCCGGGATTTCCTGGCTGGCGCGCCGGACCGCGTGCTGGTGGGCGGCGGCGGGGCGCAGAACCCGGCGCTGATGCGGGCGCTCGCTGGGGTGCTGCCGGATGCGGCGGTCGAGCCCTTCGACGCCGCCGGCGTTCCGGCCGGGGCCGCCGAAGCCATGGCGTTCTCGCTGATGGGCCGCAACGCGCTGCTGGGGATCCCGAACCACCTGCCGCGCTGCACGGGCGCGTCCCGGGCGGCGGTGCTGGGCGAGATCGTGCCCGGGCGCAGCGGGCGGATCCGCCGCAAGGACGGCCTGCCCAGGTAGCGGGAGCCGGGCGCGCGAGGGGCGGGGTCGGCCGACGACTGGAGGGCGACAAGCGCGCCCCGGTCGTCGCGGCAAGTGCAGCGTCCCGCTTGCGCGCCGGCGCCCGACTCGGAGGAGGACGGCCCCGCCCCTCGCGCGCCCGGCGGTACCCGCGCTAGAGCTGGATGGCGAGGCCGTCGTCCGCGGTCTCGAAGGCGCACTTGCCGCGGCGGTCGACCATCTCGCTGCCCAGGTGGGTGAGCACGATCCGATCGCAGGCGAACTCCTGCCTGCGCGCGAGCAGCTCCTCGTGGTTGAGGTGGTACTCGAACACGTAGTCGTGGTACGTGCACTCGCAGATGAACAGGTCCGCGGCGCCCACGTGGCGCGGGAGCTCGTCGAACCAGCCGGTGTCCCCCGAGTAGGCGATTCGCTTCGCGTCCGCGGCGACCCACAGCCCGTGCGGGTTGGTGTGTTGCTGGTGGCGCGCCGGGAACGAGCCGGCGCGCACCGGGCCCACCGCGAGCCCGCCGTTCGTCGGCAGCTCCTGGAAGGTGAGCGGGAACGACCAGTCGATCTCCCCGAGCGGGTAGCCCATGCTCGCCGACAACGTCCGCACCTTCTCCTCGATGCCCTTGGGTCCGGCGATCGCCAGTGGGCTGGTGCGTTCATCCTCGTAGAGGGAGGCGAGCAGCAGCGGGGGGATGCCGCCGAAGTGATCGCCGTGGAAGTGCGAGATCAGGATCGCGTCGATCTCGCCGCGCTCGATGCCCAGCTCGGCCATCCCCGTGCCCGTCGTGCCGCCGCAGTCGAGCAGCACGCTGCCGGTCGACCCGCGCACCAGGATCGCCGACTGGCGGCGTCCGCCCGCGCCGAAGGCATCGCCCGTGCCGATGAAGACGACCTCGCTCACCGCGCCTCGCCCCGCCTTTGTGTCTGCGCGGACGCCCGCGGCGCCGGCGGCTCAGAGGGGTGGAACGCACCGCCGGCGAACACTCCGTCGCTGGCGTGCAGACCCGGCGGCACGCGCTCGCCGTCCCAGACGACGGCGCGCTTCAGCTCCGCACCCTCGCCCAAACTCGCCCCGGCGCCCAGCACCAGCTCCCCTTCGAAGCGGGTCCCCTCGCTGCGGGCGAGTGCGTCGGCGTCGAGGAACGAGAGCGGCACGGGCTCGAGGTTCGCCTCCAGATATTCGCGCGGGGTGCCCACCGGCTGCCAGACGCAGCCGTCGCCACGCGCGAGCTCGCCCCGGATGTCGCCGGCGCCCGCGGCGAGCAGCGGGGCGATCCAGCCGTCGAAGTGCCCGAAGACCTCGCGGTCGGGCAGGCTCTCGAAGGCGCGGGCCGACACCACGTTGACCCAGGGGTAGATGCCCGCGGCGACCTCTTCCCCGAAGTGGAAGCGGCTGCCGATGCGACGCACCCGCCCATCCTCATCGACGCCGACCGTGCCGAAGGCCTCCGCGCGCGGATCGCCTTGGAGCAGCAGGAAGGTGACGGCGTCTCCCCGCGCCGCGTGGTCGCGCACCAGGGCCGACAGGTCGCAGTCGATCAGCATGTCGCTCCCCAGGATAAGGCATGGATCGCTCTCCCGGAGAAAGTCTGCGACGCGACGGATGCCTCCGCCGGTGTCGAGTAGCGTATCCTCGCGCGAGAAGCGCAGCGACACGCCCTGTGGGCGGTAGCGCTGCGCCGCCTCGATCAGGACCTCCGGCAGCCGGTGTACGTTGATCACAATTTCGCTGACCCCGTGTCGCGCGAGCAGCGCCAGGGGGTAGGCGACCAGCGGGAGGCCGCGCACTGGCAGCGCGGGCTTGGGGCGCAGCTCCGTGAGGGGTCGCAGGCGGGTCCCCAGGCCCGCCGCCACGATCATCGCGCGCACGGCCGCTCCGGTAGCTCCCCGATCAGCTCCGCCAGGGGGGCGAGGCGCGGATCGCGCGCCGCCGCGCGGGCGGCCGCCGCGCGCAGGGCGCGAAGTGTGGCCGCGGCGTAGGGGAGGTAGCGCCGATCCCCTCGCGCCCTCGCCGCGTACAGGAAGCGCGCGTGGTCCTTGCCCTTGCGGGAGAGGGTCAGCAGGTCGAAGCGGCGGGCGAAGGTCTCCGGGTCGGGCGCGTCGGGCAGCTGCGGGCGCACGCGATCGAGGTGGGCGGCGACTTCCGCCTCCGGGAGCTCGACGTACGAATCGCGCAGCAGGCACACCAGGTCGTACTCCGGAGGCGCCAGCCAGGCGCCTTGCAGGTCGATCAAGGCCAGGCGCGCCCCCGGCGTGCCCCCGGGGCGGACCCACAGGTTCTCGCTCTGCAGGTCGCGGTGGGCGAGTCGCCGGGGTGCGCGCTCCGCCTCGCCGGCCGCGATCGCGAAGGCCTCGCGCACGGCCTCGACCTCGGCCGGCGTCGCATCGCGCCCGCGCTCGCGCAGACTCCACTCGACGAAGAGGTCGGCCTTGTAGGCGAACTGCGCCGCGTCGAGGCGCCGCTGAAAGGCCGGGACGGGCGTGTCGCTCTCCTCGACGCGTTGCAGCCGCGGCACCAGGTCACACGCCTCCTCGTACAACGCGCGGCGCTCGGCCGCGGAAGCCGAGCCCACCGCCTCGCGCAGCGAGAGCGAGCCCAGGTCCTCGAGCAGATCGAGGCCGGCGCGCGCGTCGCCGCCGTAGCGGGCCGGCACCGGCAGTCCGGCGCGCTCGAGCAGCGTGCGCAGGGGTTCGAGGGGAGGTTCGGGTGCGATGCCCGACGGACGCCCGCCCGGATCCTCCGGCGCTTCGAGCCGCGCGATCAACGTGGCGGGCGAGCCGCTTTTGAGCCACACGCGCGCGAAGCGCCGCAGTCCGAGCTGTCCGGCGAGCGGCTCCAGGCGCGCGACCTCTGCACCGAGGGCTGCGCGCACCGCGCCGCGCACCAGCGCGTCGAACTCGGACTCCGCCCCGACCGGGTGCCGGGCCGTTCGCTCGCCCATCAGAAGAAGATTCGGCACCAGAACAGCGCCGCCGCGATACCGACCGCGTCGGCGGTCAGGCACGCCGCCACCGTGTAACGCACGGCCCGGACCCTCACGCTCCCGAAGTAGAGGGCCAGCACGTAGAAGGTGGTCTCCGTGCTGCCGTTCATCACGCTCACCAGGTAACCCACGAAAGAATCCGGCCCGTGGGTCTGCATGGTCTCTGTCATCACCCCCATGGCGCCGCTTCCCGAGAGCGGTCGGATCAGGGCCATCGGCAGGGCCTCGGCCGGGAAGCCGACCAGGGAGGTGACGTGCGAGACGGCGCCGGTCAGGGCGCCGAGCGCGCCCGAGGCGCGAAAGATGCCGACGGCCACGATGATCGCCACCAGGAACGGGATGATCATCACGGCGATCTGGAAGCCCTCGCGCGCGCCCTGGATGAAGGACTCGTAGACCTTGACCCGGCGGCTGAATCCGAACAGCGCGATCGCGGCCATCAGCAGCGGCAGCAGCCAGGAGTTGAGCACAGCGCGCAGCGCGTCGGGGGCTCCCGCCTCGGGGATCGCGCCGAGCAGGTAGCGCGCCAGGGCCCAGGCGATCACCAGCGCGAAGAGTCCCGCCGCGACGGCGCGTCCGCGCGACAGGGGCGGGGGCTCGGTCTGGACTTCGTCCGTCCCGGCCGACCCCGGGATGCCGTCAGCGAGCGTCGGCCCGGCCTCGCCCACCGGGTCGGCGGGGTAGCGCTCGGGCGCGTAGGCGGCGCGGCGGGCCAGGGTCCGCGCGACGATCACGCCGGCGATCGTCGAGCACATTGTCGCCAGCAGCGAGGGCACGATGATGCCCCCGGCGTTCTCCGAGCCGAGGCTGGCCCGGATCGCCACCGCACCCAGCGGCAGGACCGCGACGCCCGAGGTGTTGATGGCGAGGAACAGCGCCATCGAATCCGTGGCCACCCCCTTGCGCGGGTTGAGCTTGTCGAGCTCCTGCATGGCCTTGAGGCCGAAGGGTGTGGCGGCGTTTCCCAGCCCGAGCACGTTGGCCGCGATGTTCATGATCATCGCGCCCATGGCCGGGTGGTCCGAGGGTATGTCCGGGAACAGCCGCCGCATGATCGGGGCGAGCCCGCGGGCGATCGAGCGCACCATTCCGGCGTCGCGCAGCACCCGCATCAGGCCGAGCCACAAGGCCATCATGCCGATCAGGCCCAGCGCGATCTCCACCGCGTCGCCCGCCGAGTCGATCAGCGCGCGATTGACCTCGGGCATCCGGCCGCCGAACGCGGCCGTGGCGACGGCTGCCAGGATGAGCGCGACGAAAACGGCGTTTAGCACGATCCCCCCAGATCGCGCGGCGTGGGCTCCGATTGCCGCGGGGCAGGCTCCCGGATAAGCTGGCCGGCGTCAAGCGATGCCCCCGCGGTTCCCCCACCCGGGACCTTTGCCCGCGACGCAACGCGCGCGCCCGCCGCGCTCCGGCCGGCGCCCCGTCCTGTCGAAGGAGCCGTGGATGCGACGTCGAGTGCTCTGGGCGCTCGTTCCGTGCCTGCTGCTGGCGGCGCCTCCGGCGCGCGGCGAGGAGACCCTGTCAGAGCGGCTCCACGCGGCCCTGCGCCAGCCCGCGCTGCGCGGGGCGCGCGTCGCGGCGCTGGTGGTCCAGCGCGGCGACGGCGGGGTGCTCTTCGCCCGCGACGCGGAGCGCCGCCTGGTGCCCGCCTCGAACCAGAAGATCCTGACGGCGATCGCCGCGCTGGCCGCGTTTGGCCCGACCCACCGCTTCCGCACCGAGATCTTTGCAGACGCCGCGCTGGACGCGGAGGGTTCGGTCGACTTCCTGTTCGTCCGCGGGGGCGGCGATCCCGCGCTCACCTCCGAGCAGGTCTGGCGGCTGTGCGCGGACCTGCGCCGCCTGGGACTGCGTCGCGTGCGCAAGGGGCTGCGGGTCGACGACTCGGCCTTCGACGGCGAACGCTGGCACCCCCGCTGGGGGCGCGTCTCGGCGCGCGCCTACCACGCGCCCGTGGGCGCCCTCTCGGTCAACTACGGCGCCTTCGCGGTGGAGGTCTCGGGCGCTGCCCAGCGCGGCGGTCCGGTGCGGGTATTCGTCGATCCTCCGGTGCCCTACTTTCTGGTGACGAACCGCGCCACCACCGGTCCGGCCGGGAAGGGCCGCTCCCTGGTCGTGGAGCGGCTCGCCGCCGACGCGCGCGAGAACGTCGTCGTCTCGGGCGTGGTACCCGCCGCCAGCCCGCCCAAGATCTACTACCGGAGCGTGCTCGACCCGGCCCGCTACGCCGGCGCGGTGATCCGCATGCAGCTCGAGGCGAACGGCATCGAGGTGGGTGGCGAGGTGCGCCGGGGCCCGGTACCGGAGGGCGCGGCGCCGCTGCTCGCCTTCGAGGGCAAACCGCTGGCCGAGATCGTCCGCCTGTTCTTGAAGTTCAGCAACAACGCCATCGCCGAGGGCCTCGTCAAGGCGATGGGTGCCCGCGAGGCGGCGGCGCAGGGGAGCTGGGAAGGGGGGATGCGGGCCGTGCGCGCTTCCCTGGCCGGCACCGGCCTGGACACCGAGGGGCTGACCCTGGTGGATGGCTCGGGTCTCTCCTACGAGAACCGCGTGGCCCCGCGCGACCTGGTGGACGCCTTGCTGCTCGCCGACCGCTCGTTCGCCTTCGGGCCGGAGTTCCTGGCGGCGCTACCCATCGCCGCAGCGGACGGCACGCTGGAGGAGCGGGCCGACGGGGCCGCCCACGCGGTGCGCGCAAAGACCGGGCTGCTCACCCGGGTGAGCGCCCTCTCAGGCTACGCGAAGCGCGGCGACGGCGGGACCACGGTCTTCTCGGTGCTGGTCAACGGCTACCGCGGCAGTGACGAGTCGGTGATGCAGGCGTTGGACCGCTTCGTCTCCGAGCTGGTGTCCGCCCCCCAGGCGAGCGCCGCGTCGGCGTCGGGCGGCGCGCCGATGGATGCGGTCCGCGCGGGGCAGGGCGCCCCTGCGCTCGAGCCTCAGGAGCTCCGCGCGCCCCGGCCCCCATCGTAAGCCTGTAGCACGAGGCCGGCGTACTCCATCGGCAGCGGGCTGCCGCGGCGCAGGCGGCGGTCGATGCGCG
>JAZFWH010000138.1:0-2673 GCA_036482635.1 Myxococcota bacterium | reverse complement strand
ATCGGAGAGGCCTCTGCCCGCTGCCTGGCGAGGGCCGGCTCCACAGGCACGTGGATAGGGGGTCGTCGAACGGAGATCCGTGTGAAGGATCGGATCGACGCCGCCGTGTCCGCCGCACTGGTGCGCTGGATGGCCTGCGTGCGGGCGCAGGCGACCCGCATCAGCGGGGGCCTGCTCCTCGCCAGCGGGCTGCTGGGCGTCTACGCGCTGACGCACCTCGGCATCGACTCGGACAACACGAAGATCGTTGACTCGGACGTTCCGTCGATGGTCGCCCACACGCAGTTCTCCGAGCTCTTCCCGATCCTCGACAACGCGTTGATCGTCGTGGTCGATGCGGACACGCCCGCGCGCATGCGCGAGGCGACGGACGCCCTGACCCGGGCCCTGCGCGCCCGGCCGGAGCGCTTCCGCAGCGTCTTCGAGCCCGGCGGCGGGGAGTTCTTCGAGCGCAACGGGCTGCTCTACCAGGAGCTCGACGACCTCTACGCCTTCGCCGACGGCATGGCCGCGGCGCAGCCGCTCATCGCCGAGCTCGAGCGCGAGGCCAGCCTGGCGAACCTGGCGCGGCTCGTGCAGATGGGCCTCGACGAGGTGGGCAGGCTCCCGGACGAGGGCGCCAACGAGCGCTGGAACGGCGTGCTCGACCGCGTGAGCCAGGCCACCGTCTCGGTCTACTCCGAGTACCCGATCCAGGTCTCCTGGCAGGAAATCTTCCTCGCCGGCACGGCGATCGACGAGACCAAGCGCGCCGTGCTGATGATCGACCCCGTGCTCGACTTCCGCTCGATCCTTCCGGCGGGCCCCGCCCTCTCGGCGATCCGTGAGATCGCCGCGGCCGAGGGCTTGGTGGCCGAGCAGGGTGTGCGCGTCCGGGTCACCGGGAACCCGGCGCTCAACTACGAGGAGATGCGGGGGCTGGCCTGGGACATCGGCGTGGCGGGGTTCTTCTGCTTTCTGCTGGTCGCCGCGGTCGTCTACCGCGCCCTGCGCTCGCTGCGCATCGTGGCGGCCGCGCTGGTGACGCTGCTCGCCGGCCTGGTCTGGACGGCGGCCTTCGCGGCGGCGGCGGTGGGCCACATCAACATGGTCTCCATCTGCTTCGCGGTTCTCTTCATCGGCCTGGGCATCGACTTCGCGATCCACCTCGGCATGCAGTACGCGCGGCTGCGCCGCGAAGGCGTCGCGCACGGCGCGGCCCTCGACGGGGCGGCCCGGGTGGTCGGAAGCTCGCTCGTGCTCTGCGCCTGCACCACCGCCATCGGCTTCTACGCCTTCGTGCCCACCGACTACCGCGGCGTGGCCGAGCTGGGACTCATCGCGGGCACGGGCATGTTCGTGATGCTCTTCATGACGCTGACCCTGTTTCCCGCGCTCCTCTCGTGCTGGCTGCGCTTCGATCCCGAGGGCGCGGCGCCTGCGTCGCTCCACCTGCGCGGTCGCTGGATCGGCTGGCTGGAGCGGCAGGCCGCGGCCGTGCGCTGGGGCGCGCTGGCCCTGGGCCTGGGGGCTCTCGGGCTGCTGCCGCGGGTCGAGTTCGACCCCGACATCGTGCGCATGCGCGATCCGGAGACCGAGTCCGCGCGGGCCTTCAAGGACCTGCTCGACGACAACCGGCTGGGCTCCCCCTGGTTCGCCAACGTGGTGGAGGCGGACCTTGCGGCGGCGACCGCGGCCGCCGAGCGCTTCGAGGCGCTCGACGAGGTGGGGCGCGTGGTGACGCTGCAGAGCTTCGTGCCGTCCGACCAGGAGGAGAAACGGGAGCTGCTGGGCGACCTGGCCCTACTGCTGAACGTCTCGCCGCGGGGGAGCGGTCCGCCCCCGCCCTCCGCCCGCGAGCAGATCGCCGCCCTGCGCGGGCTGCGCGACTACCTGCGCGATCGCGAGGCGGCCCTGAGCGCACCGCTCGGCTTCAGCATGTCGACGCTACGCCGGGAGCTCAGCCGTTTCCTGGATCGCGTCGATGCGGACGCCCGGCCCGAGCAAGCCCTGGCTGAACTCTCCGTGCTGCTCATGGGAGGCCTCCCCGACCAGATGGCGCGGCTGCGCCGGGCGCTCGAGCCGGAGGAGTTGACCCTCGAGAGCCTCCCGCCCGACCTGGTGGCGCGCATGATCGCCCCCGACGGTCGGGCACGCTTGCAGATCTATCCCGCCGAGAACCTGAACGGGGCGCTGGCTCTCGAGCGCTTCGTCGACGCGATCTACACGGTGGCGGAACGCCCGACCGGGCTGGCGGTGAGCGTCGTCGCCTTCGGCCACGTGACCGTAGCCTCGCTGGCCCAAGCGGTGACCTCGGCCTTCCTGGCCATCACGCTGCTGCTCTGGCTGCTGTGGCGCCGCTGGGCGCCCGTGCTGCTGGTGCTGGCGCCGCTGGTTCTGGGCTCGCTCGTCACGGTTGCCGGGATGGTGCTGCTCGGCATCGATTTCAACTTCGCCAACGTGATCGTGATCCCCCTGCTGCTCGGCATGGGCGTCGACAGCGGCATCCATCTCGTGCACCGCGCTCGCACCGAGCATCTCTCCGCCCGGGCCCTGCTGGGCACCACCACCGCCCGCGCCGTCTTCTACAGCGCCCTCACCACCATCGTGAGCTTCGGGAGCCTCTCCTTCTCCGCACACCAGGGCATGGCGAGCCTGGGCCAGGTGCTCGTCATCGGCCTCGTACTGACGCTC
>JAZFWH010000137.1:0-2081 GCA_036482635.1 Myxococcota bacterium | reverse complement strand
CGACCGCCGTGCGGCTGGCGACCTCTCCCCCCGCATGGCCTCCCATCCCATCGGCCACCACCAGCAGGCGCGCCCCGGCGTCGTTCTCGAACTCCGCGCAGACGTCCTGGTTGTTCGAGCGCACCTGCCCCACGTCGGTGAGCGAGGCCGTCTGGATCTCGCGAACGTCGGCGTGTGTCATGCGGTCCCGAACGCGCGAGAATAACCCGACCCGACTGCGATGGAACCCGGGCGGGGCGGGCCGGGCCGGCGTGCCGGCGTCTGCTTCGCCCGCAGAGGTCGCGCGGCCTCAGCCGCCACGCCCGCTGCGCCCCGCTCGCACGGGGAGCTCGATCCGGAAGCAGCTACCGGCACCCGGCTGGCTCCGGACGTGGATCTCGCCGCCGTGGCGCGCGACGATGCCGCGGCTGATCGACAGCCCCAGACCACTGCCCCGCCCCTCGCCCTTCGAGGAGAAGAAGGGCTCGAAGACCCGCTCGAGCCGGTCGGAAGCGATTCCGCAGCCGTCGTCCTCGATCTCCACCGCCACGCGCTCCGGGTCCACGCAGCGTGTGCGAACGCGGATCGTGCCCCGCTCGCCCACGGCGTCCAGCGCGTTGCCCAGCAGGTTCACCAGGACCCGCTCGATCTCCTCGACGACGCACTCCACCTCGGGCAGCTCGCCGTAATCGCGCTCGATCCGGACCCCGCCCACCCGCCCGCGCAGGAGCTCGAGGGTGGAGTCGAGGGCGCGGTGAAGGTCCACGGGGGCGGCCGGCCGCTCGGAGGCGCGGGGGAACTCGCGCAGCTCGCGCACCACCCCGGCGACCCGCTCGATGCCGTCGGCGCAGCCGTCCAGCGCCGCTGCCAGCTCCTGCTCGATGCGCTCCAGCTCCATGGCGCGGTGAACGGCCTCCAGGCGCTCGCGCACCGCGGGCTCCGTGCGGGCCGCACGGAGACAGGCGTGGAGCCCTTCGACGAGCGTGCCCGCGTATTCGCGCAGGAAGTGGAGGTGGCCCGAGACGCAGTGGAGGGGGTTGTTGATCTCGTGGGCGATGTGGGCCAGGTACGGGCCCATCGAGGCCAGGGCCGGCGTCGGCAGGGGCGGTTGCGACGGCCGCTCGGGATGCGCAGAGCCCCCTTCCGGTGCGCCGCGCGGCGCACCCTCCCCTTCGCGATCGAGACCCATCGCTTCTGCTCTTCGGCAGCGGTTGGCGGCGACTTCAACCGACCGCCGGCGGCCCGAGTTTCCCCGGGGGGAGGCCGTGGGCGATGCGGATGGAGCCTCAGGCCTCGAGCGCGTGGAGCAGGTCCCCGATGCGCCACGGCTTGTGAAGGAACCGCTCGACCCCCACGGCGGCGAAGTCGATCTCGTGGCGAAGCGCGGGGCTGACGCCCACGATCTCGACGTCGCGGCGCAGCTCGCGCAGGTCTTCCACCAGGGACACCAGCTCCAGGCCGGGCATCTGGTAGTCGATGACGACGACTCCGATGCCCGGGTCCGCCCGGAAGATCCGCACGGCCAGCGCCGGCGTCGCGGCCTTGTAGCACACGCAGCCGATCCGCTCGGACTGCTCGACGTACGAAACCTCACCGACCGCATCGCGATCCACCACCAGAACCTTGTCCACCGGAAGCGACGCCACCGCCTTCGGGCGCTCGAGGCCCAGCAGCATCCTCACCCGCGGGTCGCTGCGCAGGTACTTCTGGCGCTCCGGGAACAACACCAACACCCTGCCGCGGCTGGATGGCTTCCAGCGTGCCCACCAGCGGGCGCGCCGCGGCGTGTGCGGCGCCACCAGTCTCCAGTGTTCGCGGGCGGTCTCGAGCTGCGCGAGCTCCCCTGGACCGAACACGTCGCGCAACGTCCCGGGCTGACCGAGGGCCTGCGCGGGCTCGAACATGCGCTGGGCCGCGTCGTTCGCGTGGACCACGAAGCCGCTGTCGCTCACCACGGCGACGCCGAAGGGGGCGAGACGCCCTCTGGGCTTCGGCAGCGTGGCGGCGAGCTCGACCGAGGACACCAGCTCCTTCAGGTCGAAGGGCTTCTCGAGGAACCGGAAGACGCCGGCTTCCCTTGCACTCTCCTTCAGGTCTTCGCA
>JAZFWH010000136.1:0-11406 GCA_036482635.1 Myxococcota bacterium | reverse complement strand
GAGCCCTACAGCCGGCTCGACTCCAGGCTCTTCGCCTGGTCCCCGGTGAGGTGGAGGCCGCACTCCTGTTTGAGGCCGCGGAAGCGCGTCTCGCGCTCGTGGCGATCCTCCGCGGTCACGGGCCGGCTCGAGTGCCAGTCGCCGACGGTCGCGTAGCCCTTCTCGAAGAGCGGGTGGTAGGGCAGATCGTGCCGCTTCAGGTAGCGGTGCACGTCGCGCGCCGTCCAGTCCAGGATCGGCAGGATCTTCGCACGCCCGTCCTGCTCGCCGATGCGCGGCAGCGCGGCGCGCTGGCGCGTCTGGTCGGCGCGCAGCCCAGAGAGCCAGGCCGTCGCGCCGAGCTCGCGAAGCGCGCGCTGCATCGGCTCGACCTTGCGCAGGCGGTCGTAGCGGTCCAGTCGCTCGAGATCCTGTGCGGCGGCTTCGCCGCCACGCGGTTCCCAGAGCCGCCCGTGCAGGGCCTCCATGCGCGCCGGCGAGAGCTCGGGCTGGTAGACCTTCAGATCCAGGCGCAGCCGCTCGCGGAGCTCCTCGGCGAAGCGGTAGGTCTCGGGCGGGAGGTACCCCGTGTCGACCCAGATCACGGGGATGTCCGGCACCTCGCGGGTCACGAGGTGGAGCATCACCGCGGCCTGGATGCCAAAGCTCGTGGAGAGCACGAGGCCGTCGCCGAAGGCGTCGGCGGCCCAGCGCACCACGCGCCGGGCGTCGGCGTCCTCGAGCTCGCCGCGCGCGCGCGCGAGCGCTGCACTCGAGGGTCGCGTGGCCGGCGCCGGCGACAGGAGCCGGAGCTGCGGCGCGGCCGGCTCCGGGTCGCCGGAAAAGGCTTGGCAGGGAGTCGCTTGCGTCATCGAATCCCCCGTGGCGGGTCTACAGCCTCTCGGATGCCGCCGACGGCGCGCGGTTACGCGCGGGGAAGTCCAGGGCGAAGCTCCGCTACGCTGCACGGAACCCGCGGCCAGCCGGAGGGACCGATGGAAGAGGGCACGAAGCGGGTCTTCGCAGCGACGGCGACGCCGCTGGCCTCCATCTTCGGCAGCGGCTTCCTGGTGATCGTGCCGATCCTCAACGGCGCCGTGGGCCCCTACTCGGTGGTGGCCATGGCGGGAGTGTGCGCCCTGGCATACGCCGTGGGCAGCGTCATCCGCTTCAACATCCGCCACGCCGAGCCGCTGCTCCGGGCCGGAACGGCGCCGCACGCCGCTCTCCGCTTCGAACGGATCGCCGACCTGGCTCTGGTGCTGGCCTACGGCATCTCCGTCTGCCTGTACATCAACATCCTCTCCGCGTTCCTGCTGGGCGGCCTCGGCATCGACAACCCCCTGAACGAGCACCTCCTGACGGTCAGCGTGATCGCCTCGATCGGGGTCATCGGGCGCTTCCGAGGGCTCGACATGCTGCAATTCCTCGAGAGGTGGGCGCTCCGCATCACCTTGCTGATCATCGTGGCCCTGCTCGTCGGCTTCGGCGCGTTCGGCTGGGGCGCAGCGCAGGCCGGAAGCCTCCAGTGGCCGGCCTTACCGGACCACGGCGCGTGGAGCGTGCTGACGATCGTGGCGGGAACGCTGATCGTGGTGCAGGGCTTCGAGACGTCGCGCTACCTGGGAGAGGAGTTCGACGCCGAGACGCGGATCCGCTCCTGCCGCCTCTCCCAGATCGTCTCCACCTCCGTCTACCTGGTGTTCGTCGCCCTGGCGACGCCGCTCATGCACTTCCTCGGCGACAAGGTCGAGGACAACGCCCTGATCATGCTGGCCGCGAAGGCCTCCTACCTGCTGCCGGTGCCGCTCGTACTCGCCGCGGTGTTGAGCCAGTTCAGCGCCGCCGTCGCGGACACCATCGCTGGCGGCGGCAACATGGCGGAGGCCACCAAGCAGCAGGTCGACGCCCGGCACGCGTACCTACTCATCTGCGGCCTCGCGGCCGTTGTGGCCTTCGCCCCGACCCTGACGATCGTGGCCCTGGCCTCCCGCGCCTTCGCCTTCTACTACATGCTGCAGTGCCTGGTGGCGATCCACGTGGCGAAGAGCCGCGCCCGGAAGCTGGCGATGGGACTGTTGGCGGCCGCCCTCGCCTTCATCACGCTCTTCGCCGTGCCGGCGGGCTGAGTCACTCCGGCCGCGGGAGCTCCCGCTTGGGGACGCCCAGCATCTCGCGGAAGACGTTCCAGCCCTCGCTGGCTTCACGGAAGCCGCGGCCGCCGATCAGTCCGCCGTCCACGACAAGAGCGTGGCCGTTCACGAAGCCCGAGTCGTCGCTGGCCAGGTAGAGCGCCGCCGCGGCGATGTCGTCGGGCTGGCCGGGGCGCTTGATGGGCTGCATCTGGGCCAGCGCCTCCCCCACCCCTTCGAGCGATTCGTCGGCCCGCTCGGCCGACAGGCCCATCGCCTTGGCGAAGATGGGCGTCACGATGCCGCCCGGGCAGATGCAGTTGACCCGCACGCCCCATTCGCCGAGCTCCATGGCCGCGCAGCGCGACAGGTGGATCACTGCGGCCTTGGCCGCGCTGTAGACGTGGGGCCCGAGACCCGCGCGCAGGCCCGCGACGCTGGCGGTGTTGATGATGCTTCCCGAGCGCTGCTTCTTCATGACGGGCGCCGCGTGCTTGATGCCGAGCAGGACGCCCTTGAGCAGCACGTCCATCGTCTGGTCGTAGCCGTCCATCGGGATCTCTTCGAGGATCTCGTCCACTCCCGGGAGGCCCGCGTTGTTGAAGACGCAGTCGAGACGGCCCCAGTTGCCGACCGCCATGTCGATCGCCGCTGCGACCTGGTCCTCCTGCGTGACGTCGGTGTGGGCGTAGAGCGCGGCGTCCTCGAGCTGCTCGACCAGGGCCTTGCCCTTGTCGTCGAGGATGTCGGCGATCACCACCCTGGCGCCCTCCCGCACGAAGCGGCGCACGGTCCCCGCGCCCATTCCGCTCGCCCCACCCGTGATCACCGCGACCTTGCCGTCGAGCCTGCCCATGACGCTCCTCCCGATGAAGCCGCCATTCTACCCGACGACGCGGAGAGATCCGCTCGCTCAATGGGCTTCGTAGTAGGCGGCGATCCCGGGGTGTTTGCCGAGCCGCTCGCAGTGCTCGACCAGGCGGGGTGCCACGCGCTCGGTCAGGTCCACCGGAACGTGATCGAGAATCCCGGATCGGAGGCTGCGGATCCAGACGAAGACCTTCAGGTCGGCGACCGTGAGTCGATCGTCGGCGAAGTACTGTCCGCCTCCTGCTTGCAGTAGCTCCTGCAACCTCACCAGGTACAGACGGATCGGCCCCTCTACCAGGACCTCTCGCGCCGCCCTCTTCTCCGCTTCGTCCGCGATGCCGAAGGTCGCCACGACCCGGGTGACGACGTCCTCGACGGCGTCCATCACCTCGTCGCAGCGCGCAGCCTGCAAGGCATCGGCCGGATACAGATCGGCCAGCTTGCCCACGAACCGATTGATGGCGTTGGATTGTGTGATCACTTCCCCGTCGACTTCCAGGAGCGGGACGGCGTGGAAGCGTGTCCGTTCCTTTACCGCCGGCCAGTCCGCTATGGGAATGCGATGATCCTCGAACGGGACCCCTCCGAGAGACAGCGCGAGCCGGGCGACCTCGCCGCGGCCCCCGTTGAAGTCGAAGTAGCTCAGCTTCAACTTGGCCATGATTTCTCCTATCTTCGCAACGACTCCGCGAGCCCCTGCTCCGACCGGTTGCGAACAGCTTCTCAGGCCTCGGCGAGCGGCGCGAGCTGCTGCTCGAGTGACTCCCATTCGCGCAGGAGTGCGTCGGCGCGCGCCTTGAGCTCACTGCGCTCGGCCTCGAGCTGCCCGACCTCGGCGCCGGGCGTGCGCTCGAAAAAACCTGCCTCGCAGAAGCGCGCGTCGATGGCGGCAAGGCGCGCCTCGCAGGCCTCGAGCTCGCCCGTGATGGCCCCGAGCCGCTCTTCGAGCCGCTTGCGCTGGCGCTTCGCGGCGCTCGCGGCACCCGCGCGCTTGCCCTTGCCGACCTTCCCCTTGCGCTTCGCCGCCCGCGCCCGGCGCAGCGTGACCGTCGCGTCGAGGTGGTCGTCGCCCGCGCGGGCCAGGTACTCCTCGTAGGTCCCGGCAAAGTCCTGGATGCCGGCCCGCGTGAGCTCGATGACGCGCGTCGCCAGCTCCGAGACGAACCAGCGGTCGTGGGAGACGAAGATGAGCGTCCCGTCGTAGGCGCGCAGTCCCTCGACCAGCGCCTCGATCCCCTCGAGATCCAGGTGGTTGGTGGGCTCGTCGACCACCAGCACGTTCGGCCGCTTCACGATCTGCCGGGCGAAGACCAGCCGCGCCGCCTCGCCGCCGCTGAGCGCGCTCAGCTTCTTCTTCACCTCGTCCTTCGAGAAGAGCACCGCGCCGAGCTGGCCGCGCACGAAGCCGCGGGTCTCCTCCGGGCAGGCCTCCCACAGCCAGGCCTCGACGGTCTGGCTGCCGTCTTCGAGCTGCTCGCGGTGGTCCTGGGCGAAGTAGCCCGGATGGGCCTCGTAGCCCCAGCGCACGCCGCCCGCATCGGCCGGCACGATCCCCATGGCCAGCTTCAGCAGGGTCGACTTGCCGATCCCGTTGGGCCCGATCACGGCGACCCGCTCGCCGCGCGCCACTTCCAGGGACACGTCGCGCAGCACCGGATTGTCGCCGTAGCTCTTGCTCACGCCCTCGATCGAGAGCACCTGCTTGCCGCTCGGGCGGCAGGCCTGGAAGCGGAAGCGCGGGTAGCGCCGCGAGCTGGTCGGCAGCGGCTCGATCACGATGCGCTTGATCACCTTGAGCTTGCTCTGCGCCTGGCGGGCCTTGCTTGCCTTGGCGCGAAAGCGGTCGACGAAGGCGCGGTTGCGCGCGATTTCGGCCTCGCGCTTCTCGATCTCCCGCTCGCGCCGCTCGCGCTCCGCGCGCTTGGCCCGCGTGAAGTCGCGGTAGTTGCCCGGGTAGGACTTGATCGTCTGGTAGTCGAGGTCGACGATCGCCGTGCAGACGTTGTCGAGAAAGCGGTGGTCGTGGGAGACCAGCAGCGCGGTGCCCGGGAAGTCGGCGAGGAACTTCTCGAGCCAGCGGATCGAGACGATGTCCAGGTGGTTGGTGGGCTCGTCGAGCAGCAGCACGTCGGGCCGCGCGGCCAGCACCTGGGCCAGCAGCGCGCGCAGCTTGAAGCCGCCCGAGAGCGTCGACAAAGGCTGGAGGTGGCTCGCGGTCGGGATGCCGAGGCCCTCGAGGATCTCGCCCGCGCGGGCCTCGAGGCTGTAGCCCTCGCGGCGCTGGATCACGTCCTCGAGCTGCGCGTAGCGGTCGGCGTCGAAGCCCTCGCTCGCGTCCAGCAGCGCCTCCCGCTCGGCCAGCGCGCTCCAGAGCGGGGCGTCGCCCATCATCACCACGTCGAGGATGCGCTCGTCCTCGTAGCGGAAGTGGTCCTGGGAGAGCACGCCCAGCATGGCGCGCCGGGGAATCGAGACCTCCCCGCGGCTCGGGCTCTCCTCGCCGCTCAGCAGCTTGAGCAGCGTCGACTTGCCGCTGCCGTTCGCGCCCACCACCCCGTAGCGCTGGCCCCGATCGAGCTGGAGCGTCACGCCCTCGAAGAGCGTCTGGTCGCCGAACTCCTTCGCGACGTCGGAGAGCGAAATCACGGCGGGGCAAGGTGCCACAGGTTCGGAAAAACGGAAGCGGGCCTTCCGCTCGCGATCGGGGCTATGCTGCCCCCCCATGCCGCGCGGAACCGAGCAGACGATGCACGATCGGCACGAGAGCACCGGGCGAGGTGGCGCGGACTTTCCGATCGCGATCATCGGCGCCGGCTTCGGCGGCATCGGGGCGGCGATCCAGCTCAAGAAGGCCGGCATCGAGTCGTTCGCAATGTTCGAGCGCGCGGGCGAGATCGGCGGCACCTGGCGGGACAACACCTACCCCGGCGCGGCCTGCGACGTGCCGTCCCACGTCTACTCCTTCTCCTTCGAGCAGAACCCGAACTGGAGCCTGGCATTCGCCCCGTCGGGCGAGATCTGGGACTACCTGCGGGGCGTGGTGGAGAAGTGGCAGCTGCGCCCCCACCTGCGGCTCGACACCGAGATCGTCGACGCGCGCTTCGACGAGGCGGCGGGGACCTGGACGCTCACGACGGACGCCGACGAGACCTTCACGGCGCGGGTGGTGATCTCCGGGGTCGGCGGGCTGGTCGACCCCTCCCTGCCCGACATCAAGGGCATCCAGAGCTTCACAGGCGAGGTGTTCCACACCGCGCGCTGGAACCACGACTACGACCTGACGGGCAAGAACGTCGCCGTGATCGGCACCGGCGCGAGCGCCGTGCAGGTGGTGCCCTCGATCGCGCCCCAGGTGGCCAGGCTGTCCGTCTTCCAGCGCACGCCGGCCTGGGTGATGCCGAAGTGGGACAAGCGCTACAGCGAGGAGCGCAAGCGCTTCCTCGCGCGCCATCCCCTCGCGCTGCGGGCGATCCGCTTCCTCAAGTACTGGTTCAGCGAGCTCGTCGGCCCCATGGTAATCCTGGACGCCCCGCGCCTGTCGGCCCTCGCCGAGAAGGGCGCGATGGCGCACCTGAGGCGCTCCGTCGCCGATCCCGAGCTGCGCGAGAAGCTCACCCCGCACTTCCAGTTCGGCTGCAAGCGGGTGCTGATCTCGGACGACTACTTGTCGACCTTCGAGCGCGACAACGTCGAGCTGGTGACGGAGCCCATCGAGGAGATCCGCGCCGACGCCATCGAGACGGTGGACGGCGTCCAGCACCCGGTGGACGCGATCGTGCTCGCCACCGGCTTCGCGTTGGGCCTGGCCACGGCGCCCTTCCCGGTGACCGGCCGCGGCGGCGTGACCTTGGACGAGGCCTGGAAGGACGGGGCCGTTGCCTACAAGGGCGTGACGGTGTCTGGTTTCCCCAACTGGTTCATCCTGATGGGGCCCAACACGGGCCCCGGCCACACCTCCGTGCTCGTCTACAGCGAGGCGCAGATCGCCTACGCGCTGCAAGCGATCGAGAAGCTGAGGCGGGAAGGCCTCAAGTACGTGGACGTGAGGCGGCGGGTGCAGGACCGCTACAACCAGGGCATCCAGCGGCGCATGAAGCACATGGTCTGGTCCTCGGGCTGCAACAGCTGGTACCTCTCCGAGGACGGCGCCAACCACGCGCTTTACCCGGGCTTCGCCGCCGAGTACGTGCTGCGCACCCGCAAGTTCAAGCCCTCCGAGTACGAGATCAACCGCTTCTAGGGGCGTCCGCGCTGCCCGTGATCAGGCGTGTGCCGCGATTGTGCGTCACGTAGTTCCACAGCCAGCGGATCGCCACGAGCACCCGGTTCTCGTACTCGATGAGGAAGAAGATGTGCACGCCGGACCAGAGCAGCCAGGCGGGGAAGCCCGCGAAGCGCAGGCGTCCGAAGTCGGCGACGGCGGCGCTGCGTCCGATCGTGGCCAGGCTGCCCCTGTCCCGATACCGAAACGGCGCGTGACCTCGCCCAGCCAGGCGCCCCGCGATGGTGCGCGCTACGTAGCGGCCCTGCTGCATGGCGACCGGGGCCACGCCGGGGAGGGATCCGTCCGAGTCGTGGGAGAAGTGGGCGATGTCGCCGACGGCAAAGATCTCGGGGTGTCTCGGGAGCGAGCAGTCGGTCCCGACGAGCACCCGACCGGCGCGGTCGAGGGCGGCGCCGGCCTCCGCCTCGAGGACCCGGGCCAGAGAGGAGGCGCGCACGCCCGCGGCCCAGAGCACGCAGCGCGCGGGCACCCGCTCGCGCTCCCCCTTCGACTCGAGGGTGACGGCCCCTTCGTCCATGTCCTTCACCAGGGTATCCAGCCGGATCTCCGCGCCGAGGCGTTCGAGCGATCGACGGGCCTTCGCCGAGAGGTCGGCCGGATAGAGGGGCAGGACCCGGTCCGCGCCCTCGACGAGCAGCACGCGCGCATCGCGCGGATCGACGGAGCGGAAGTCGTGGCGCAGCGTGTCGCGTGCCAGCTCGCAGATCGCGCCAGCGAGCTCGACGCCCGTGGGGCCCGCCCCGACGATGACGAAGTTCAGGAGCGCACGGCGGACCGCGGCGTCCCGCTCGCGTTCGGCGTGCTCGAAGGCGAGCAGGATGCGCCGTCGGATCTCGGTGGCGTCTTCGATGGTCTTGAGACCGGGCGCGCGCCGCGCCCAATTCTCGTTTCCGAAGTAGTGGTGCCTGGCGCCGGTCGCCACGACCAGCGTGTCGTAGCCGAGCCTTTCCCCATCGCGCAGCACGACGCGCTGCCGCTGCGCGTCCAGCCCGACCGCCTCACCCAGCAGGACGCGGGCGTTGCGCTGCTTGCGGAGGGCCCGCCGGATGGGCGACGAGATGTCCCCGGGTGAGAGGCCGCCGGTCGCCACCTGGTAGAGCAGCGGCTGGAAGAGGTGGAAGTTGCGGCGGTCGACGAGCGTGACGTCGACGGGCGCCCGCCTCAGCCACTGCGCGGCGTGGAGACCCGCGAAGCCGCCGCCCAGGATCACCACGCGGTGGCGCTGCATCTACGGCCGTGCGAAGCGCTGCGTGTAATCGGCCCAGTTCCCGAAGCGCTCGCCCGATTCGAAGCCGGCCGCCTCGACCAGCCGGCGCAGCACCGGCGTGCGGATGTAATCGGGATCCGGCAGGCCCTCCTCGACCGCGAGCGTGCCGCCCGGGCGGATCACGCGGAAGAGATCCTCGCACGCGCGCCGCTTGTCGGGAATCTCGCCCAGCACTGTCACCAGCAGAGCCCGGCCGAAGGCGCCGTCGCGAAAGGGCAGCTGCGAGCCGCTCGCACAGACCAGCGCCGCTCCATCGCCGAGCCGCGCGCGTACCTTGCGCAGCATCTCGATCTGGATGTCGAGGCACACCACGCGCCCGGCCCTTCCGACGCGCTCGACCGCCTTCTCGGTGATGAAGCCCGCGCCGGGCCCGATCTCGAGCAGCCGGTCGCCGGGCGTGAGACCGGCGCGGTCGAGGATGCGATCGCGGTCGCGCCCGCCGAGCTCGAGCATCGGCGTCATCCAGGGCGGGAACGCCCGAGGCGCCAGCAGCGAGCGCACGCGAAAAAAGACGACGAAGGCGACGAGGATCCCGAGGATCCAGAGGACGGTGGACATGGCAGGCCCCCCGCGGGCGCCGGGCCCCGGGCTTCAGGTTTTCGGCGAGTCGAACTGAGCGTAGTCGCGGTCGTGAGCGAAGCCCATGCGCGCGTAGACGGGGCGTCCCAGCGCCGAGGCCTGGAGGCTGGCGAGCGGGTAGCCGAGCTCCCGGCCCGCCCGGACCGCCCGCCAGGTCAGGGCTTCGCCGAAGCCGCGGCCGCGGAAGCGCTCGAGAGTGGCCACCCAGTAGATGCCCGCCACGCCCGCGCTGGCGAAGAGCGCCGCCGTGGAAGCGGCTTCCCCCTGGGCGTAGCCGACGAAGAGCTCCACGTGAGGCAGCTCGAGGAACCGTCGGGTGAGGAACCGCGGCGCCGCGGCCATCGGCAGGCCGAAGCCCTCGAACGCGGTGCGCTGGAAGTCCGCGAGCGCGTCGGCGTCCGCGACGGGGCGGACGTCGAGGCCGTCCGGAGGAACCGGTGCCTCCGGGATCGGCGACAGCACCATGCCCGGCACGGGCTTGATCTCGGCGAAGCCGCGGGGCAGCAGCAGCCCGCGGCAGGCGTCGGCGAGGTCCGCCCGCACGCAGACCCGATACGGCAGCCGCTTCTCCTCGAAATAGCCGGCCGCCCTGGCGAGGGTCTCCTCGAGCTCGGAGTCGGGTCGCTTGGGGAACACGAGGTTGAAGTCGGCGACCGGCGCGCCGGTGTTGGTGATGCAGAGGTCGTGCGCCTCCAGCACCTCACCCGTCTCCGACGTGCCGACCAGCCCGCCGCTGGCCAACCAGAAGTTCGCGTCGATGAGATCGTTCTCGGGGCGGGTCGCGGCGGCCGGCATGGGCGTGCTTCAGAGGATACCGATCGACTCCAGGTGGCCCAGGATCGCCCCGGCGATGCGGCGCCGGCCGAACGGCGCCAGGTGGCTTCCGCTGAACCAGTGGATGCGCGGCTCGCCCCAGGCCTTCCACAGCGCGGTCGGGTGCTCGGGCGGAACGATCCGGTCGCCGCGAGCTGCCACGATCATCACCCGTTCCCTGGGCACGCGAAGCGGATGCGTGAGCGGCGAGTGGACGCGAAATGCGCGGCGCAGCTCCTGCTGGGAGAGGGCCGCTTCCCCGCCCTGCCGGTAGTGGCGCGTGCGGGTGAAGAAGCGCCAGGCGAGGTCGCCGATGCAGACGGGGGGCGCGATCGGCACGACGAAGTCCAGGTCCTCGAACAGCCCGGCCGCGAGCGCGGCCAGGTAGCCGCCGAGCGAGATGCCGAGCACACCCGTCGGGGCGCCGCTCTCCTCGCGCAGCCAGTGCACCACCAGGCGGATCTCGTAGACGGCCTCGCGCACGGCCTCGCCCAGCCGCGCCACGTGGGGCACCGCAAAGTGCTCGCCGGAGAAGCGAGCTCCCGCCGAGGTGCGGGCGCCGTGGTGGGGCAGCGTGAGCAGCGCGACGTCGAGCCCGCGCCGGTACCAGTGGCTCGCCAGCAGGATCAGCGCGTCGATGCGCGGCTGGCCCATGCTGAAGCCGTGCAGCGCGAGCACGGTGCCGCGCGGCCGGCCCGGCTCGTGGACCCAGTGGTCCACCAGGATCGGCCCGTCGCTGGCGGCGATCTCTCGGCTGTACGGGACGTAGTCGCTCTCGAGGCGGTGGGCGATCACGTTGCCGCCCTGGATGCGGCGCCGGTAGCGGCTCTGCATGCGCAGCGTGTGCGGCGGCCGGTCCAGGAAGCCGAAGAAGCCGCGCGGATTCGCCTGCAGCTCGGGGGTGAGGATCGCCTGGGCCGACTCGCGCAGCGCGTCGAGGTCCTGGGGAGCGGGAATCAGCGCTCGCTCCACCACCAGCTGCATGGCGCGCAGCACGCTGGTGTCGAGCGCCGAGCCCACACCGGTGAGCACGCGGTTCGTCCAGGCTTCGCGCGGCAGCTCGGCGCTGGGCAGCGCCAGCTCTTCGCGCTCCCGGGTCGGCGTCTGGATGGCGATCATCCGCGGCCAAGGATCCCAGCCTTCGCCCGCCGTCGCCATCCGCGGCGCGACGCTGGCGCTCGTGCTGGGGTTGACAGCGGCCGTTATTTCCATAAGACTGGAAATATGGAGAAAAAGGACGCCGTGTCGGCGCTGGCCGCGCTGGCCCAGGAGACGCGCCTCGACGTGTTCCGGCTGCTCGTGCAGGCCGGGCCCGAGGGGCTGCCGGCCGGCGAGGTCGGGGGCGAGCTGGGGCTGCCGTCGGCCACCCTCTCCTTCCACCTGAAGGAGCTCAAGAACGCCGGGCTGATCCGCTGCGAGCGGGCCGGCCGCTCGCGCATCTACAGCCCGGCCTTCAAGGCCGTGAACGAGCTGGTGCGCTT
>JAZFWH010000135.1:0-16635 GCA_036482635.1 Myxococcota bacterium | reverse complement strand
TCCATCAGCTCCACCGGCGAGATCTCTCGTCGCGCGAGCAGGTCGATCAGCTCGGTGAGCGGGCGCTGGAGCAGGTCGGGCATGAAGGGCCTCCTTCCTCGCCTTCAGCATACCAGCGGGTGGGGGGGCCGGTGTGGAGCGCTTCAGGCGAAGTCGCGGAGGAAGCGGGCGGCGATCTCCAGCAATTCGGCGGGCCGCTCCAGCTGCACGTTGTGTCCCGCGCCGGGGATCTCGACCAGCTTGGCGCCCGGGATCTCGGAGACCAGGGCGGCCGCCCCGGCGGCGGTGAGCAGGGTGCTCTCGCCTCCGCGCACCACGAGCGTGGGACAGGCGATCTGCGCCGGGTCGGGCGCGGCGGCGGGCGGGAGGCCGAACCAGCGCGGGTCGAACTTGAAGCCGAAGCGCCCGTCGGCCTCGCGGCGCACCGAGTGCTCGGCGATTGCGCGGCGCAGCGCTTCGCTCGATCCGGGCGTCGAAGGGAGGAAGCGGAAGCGCGCGATCGCCTGCTCGCGCGTGCGGTAGGTGCGGCGCGCCGCCAGCGCCAGCCGCGTGCGGCGACGCTCGCGCGAGTTCGCCCCGCGCGCGACCTCGATCGCCACGACGGCGCGGGGTCCGCTCCGCGCGCGGCGCGCGGCGTGGTCCAGGGCCACGCGCCCGCCCATGGAGTGTCCCATCAGCAGCGCGTCGGGGCCGCCGAGGTGCTCCAGCAGGGCCTCGAGGTCCCGATCGAAGGCGCCGACTTCGAGTGCGTCGGGGTAATCCGAGTCGCCGTGCCCCCGGAAATCCAAGGCCACCACGTGGAAACGTTCGGCGAGCGTCGGGGCGAGGTGGTCCCACCAGTGGGCGTTGGCGCCGCCCCCGTGCAGCAGCACGAGCTTCGGCCGGGACGGGTCGCCGCGATGGACGGCGTGGAGAGCCACACCCCCCAGCGACCGAGACTCGAAGCGTTCGGTGAGGCCCGTCACGAGGGGCGCAAGCATAACGGCCGGCGGCGCGGCCGGTGGGCGGGGGGAGGAGCCCGCGGCCGCCCCGGGCCGCCCCGCGAAGAAGACCTCTCCGCGGCGTCTCGGGCGCGAATTCGGGCCTTTTCGTTTGTACCCGCGGCGGGAAAGCGCCTATGATCCGCCGGTCGCACCCATGGCGTGGGGCGGCCGCCGGATTACGCCCGGCGCATGGGAGGAATGGGAGGTACTGGAACGATGGCAGCTCGAAAGAAGAAGGCGAGGAGCTCCGGCGGCGAGCTCATCATTTCGAAGACCCGGACCAAGGCGGCCTCCAGGAAGTGCAACGTGAGCAGCGACTTCTACGCCGCTCTCGACAAGACCGTCCGCGGAATGATCACCGCGGCCGAAGCGCGCGCGCTGGGCAACAAGCGCAAGACCCTGAAGCCGGTCGATCTCTAGAGGGAGCCAACTTGGCTCGGTGGCCCGCCGGCGCACGCGCCGGCGGGCCCTTCTTTTCTTCGCGGCCGCCGAGGCGGGCAACGGTCAGCGGGGGTCAGTGGGGGTCAGCGGCAGGATCACGTGCGACGCGCGCTCGGCGTCGTGGAAGAGCGTCTGCGCGGCGGGTGTCGCGTCCCCGGCAGCGGCGGCGCCCGGCTCGGCCCGCGTGTTGGGGTTGCGGTCGAAGCGGGGAAAGTTGGACGAGGAGACCTCCAGCCGGATCTGGTGGCCGGCGCGGAAGCGCCAGCTCGCCGCCCACAGGTCGATTTCCAGACGCTGCACCGCATCGGGCTCGAGCCACTGGGGCGCCTCGCCGCCTGCGCGCCAACGGCAGCGCACCAGGCCGTCGCAGAGGTTGAGCGCGAGCCCGCCGGGTGCGACGTCTACCAGCTTGGCCGTGAAGTCGGTGTCCGGGGTGCTCGTCGCCGCGTAGATCACCGCGCGGACGGGGCCGGCCAGGTCGACGTCGGCCGCCAACGGCTCGCTCGTGTAGCAGAGCACGTCATCGCGAGCCTCGACCGCGCGTTGGTCGGCGCGCCCGCAGCCGCGGCCGAGCAGACTGCCGCCGTGGGTCGGGACGGGATCGGCGGGGTCGTAGCTGAAGCGATCGGTGGGTTGCCCGTTGCCCGGGGCCTCTTCGCTCAGCCGCCCGTCGCCGGCGAGGCCGTTCGCGCGCCCCCCACTGTGCAGGTAGAAGAGACGCGCGCTGGCCCCGGGCGGGGGCCAACCCTCCGCCTCTCGCCAGCGGCCCTCGCCGCCGGCGTAGAACCGCACCCGGCTCGGGGCGTCGCCCTCGCCGCGCAGGTGCCGATCGAGGAAGGCGATGGTCTCCGCGATCGTCGCGCCCAGCGCGCCGGGCGTGCGCGGGCGTTTCTCGCGCCGGAGCGGTCGACCGGGCAGCCACGGACCGACGACGAGTTCGGGAGCCGCCCCGCCGCCGTTGCGGGCCGCGGCCTCCAGCGCCGCGAAGTCGTCGAGCTGGGGGCCGAGGCACGGGTCGAACCAGCCCGAGATCAGCAGCGCGGGCGGCGGCGACGCCGGCACGGCGGGTTCGAGGGCCCGCCAGAAGGAGTCGCGGACCGGGTGGTCGACCCATTCGCGGAACCATTCTACGCGCCGGAGTGTCACCCGATCGGCCTCGCGCACGGGCCGGAACGCCAGGCCGCGCGCCAGGTCGAGGCGGCGCTCCGGCACCAGCTCCCCGTCGCCGACGCCCACGCCCCAGCGCAGTCCGTTCGCCAGCGCGAATGCTCCGCCCGGGTGGAGGGCGGCGTAGGGCTCCCGGCCGGCGAAGGCCACCACCAGGGCACCGACCCGGTCCGCGGCGCGGGACAGCGCCGCCCAGGCGGCGAAGCCGGCGTAGCCGAACCCGACCAACGCCAGGCGGCCGTCGCACCAGGACTGCTCGGCAATCCACTCGACGGTCTCGTGTCCGTCGCGGGCCTCGGCAGCGAAGGGCACGAAGTGGCCTTCGGAGCCGTAACGCCCCCGGCACTCCTGGACGACCACGCAGTAGCCGGCATCCGCCAGGCTGCGTGCGAACAGCAGCGACAGCAGGGATCTGGCTCTCAGCGGCGTGCGGATCAGCACGGCGGGTAGGCGCGGGCTCCCCGCGCCCGTCGGCCTCACCAGCGTCGTGGCCAGGCGCACGCCGTCGGAGAGGGGCAGCCACTCCGTCGCCTGGACCTCGCTGCGCACGCGGGGCGGCGGCAGGTCGAGCAGCCAGCGCGCGAGGGGAAGCAGTGGCCTCAAGGCTTGGCTCCCTCGGGATCCAGGTTCGCACCGACGTTGAAGAGGCGCTCGAGAGGCGCCCGCCGCAGCACCTCCACGGGCTCCACGCGGTTCTCGGCGGCGACGAACTCGAGGCCGGCGCTCGCGAAGCGTGCCGCCTTCTCCAGCGCCAGCGGCGTCGAATCCACGTCGCTCAGCGGCAGGCGGTCGGCCACGGCGACCTTGTTCGCCAGCGCGACCAGGGCGAAGAAGGCCCCGCGGCGCTCTTCGGGTTCGAGGAGCGCGATGCTGCGGAAGACCAGCTGTCGCGCGTCCGGTCCGGTCGGCAGCTGCGGCACCCACACCGGCAGACGCCACTCGTACACCTCGAGCGGCGCGGCGTCTCGGGGAAGCGCCGCGCGCTCGGGCGGAGCCAGGTAGTGGTAGATGTTCATGGCGCGCTCCCAGGGCGGAAAGCCGAGGTCCTCGAGCCGCCCGGTGCGCCAGCGCAGCGCCCACTCCTCGTTGGCGGCGTCGAGCTCCCAGATCACCCCCTGCAACAGCCGGAAGTAGGTCCAGTAGTCGCTCACGAAGAGCGTGCGCAGCATCTGCACGATGGCGGCCACGTCGTCGCCCTCGGAGCGGGGCGTGAAGTAGAACTGACCGTCGAGGGTCTGCGCGCCGGGCGGGTCCTGCCAGTCGGGGTCGTCGCCGTGCTTGAGCACCACCTCGATGCGGGAGCGCAGGTAGAGGCAGACGATCTCGGGGTCGAGGGCCAGGGCTCCGCGCAGAAAGGCGTCGGCGCTGGTCTCTGCCAGCGCGTCGAACCAGGCGTCGAGGCTGGCGCGATCGGGCGCCGCGGCGCCCCAGGCGTCGAGGTCCAGGCACGCCACCACCTGGTCCGGCGTCGCGTACTCGAGGATCCAGGCCGCGTCCGCGAGCCCGATCGCCTTGACGGTGAAGCACAGCTCGGCCTCCGGCAGCTGCGGCACCACACGCTCGGGTGCGGGCAGCAGCTCGAGCAGCTCGGCGCGGCGGGCGACCGGCGCCTCGCAGACCAGCGCGACCTGCCGCTCCGCGGACAGCTCGGCCAGCTCGCGCTCGGCCGCGGCGCGGTCGCTGCGCGCCAACTTGAGGATGCGCCGCGTCTCGGGGGGCGGCGCGAACCGGTCGAGCATCGTCTCCACGGTAGCAAGCGCCGCGCGGAGCGTACGCGCTGCGCTGCACCCCGGCCCCTCCGGTACCATGCCCGCTCCCGAGCCGGGATCTCGTGGAATGGATGGAAGGAGAGTGTGATCGCACGCGCGTGGTCGCTGGTGGCGGGCTTCCCGATCGGCGCCCTCGCGGCCTGGGCGCTGGTGGGTCCCGGCGGCGCAGCCCTGGCGCTGGGCGGGCTCGGGGGCGGCGTGGCACTCGCGGCCGGGGTCGCGCTGCTGGCGCGGGCGGGCGGGGGCGGGCGGGCTCGCGCGGCGCAGCTCGCCGCCGCGGCCAGCGCCGGGCTGGTGGCACTTCCCGCCCTGGCGGCCTCCGCGCTGCAGCTCGCGCCGGGTCCGGGCTGGCTGCTCGGCGCGAGCCTGGGTTGGCTGGTCCTGGCGCTGTGGCGCGCCGCCCGGCCGCGCGGACCGGCGGGCGGTGCGCGGCGCCAGCTGTGGGCCGCGGGCCTGGCCCTGTTCGGCGGGGCGGCCCTGGTCCTGCTGGCGGCCGCCGCGGCGGTGCGAGGGGTCGCCGATCCCCCCTTCGGCGAAGCGCGCGCGCGGGCCGTCTTCGACCGGGACGCGTCGGTGGCGACGCGGCCCCTGCCGCGCTGCGGCCCGGGACCGGCGCGCGTCGAGGTGCTGCTCGCGCGCGGCGCGAGGCCGCGCCTGGGTCCCGGCAGCCGCAGCGTCTGGTTCGACGCCGAAGCCGGCGACGGCAGACGCCAGGTGCACCGGCTCGAGCGCGAGTCGGGCCGCGTCGACTGCTGGACCTGCGGCGAGCCGGGCAACAACCTCCGACCCGCACCCGGTGAACGAGGTGGCTCGGTCGTCTTCGAGACGGATCGTCACGCGACGCCCTGGGATCCCACCAACACGGAGATCCACTTGATCGGCGTGCGCGGAGACCGGCCACTTGCCTCGCGCAGGCTCACCCGCTGGCCGGGACCGGACGAGCACGCGCTGCTGGCGCCCTCGCCGCGCAATCTGGTCTGGTCGCGCCGGCAGGGCGGGGGCTACGCGGTGGTGTCGGCGGCGCTGCGCGTCGCTCACGGCGGCTTGCGGCTCGGTCGCCCGGGCGTCCTGGCGGCGGGCGGTGCGCAGTGGACGGCGCCCCTCGACTGGTCGCCCGACGCGCGCTCGCTGGTGGTGGCGCGCGGCAATCCGTTCCGGCCGCTCGCGTTGCGCGGCATCGACTTCGCCAGCGGCCGAAGCGCGGACCTCGGCGACGGCGTGGCGGCGGCGTTCAACGCCGACGGCGGCTTCGCGGTGGTGGCCTCCGCTCGGCGCGCGCGCCTGGCAGGGCTCGCCCCGCGGGCGCTCGGGTTCCTGCTCGCGCCCTTCGCCAGCGCCCTCGCGCGCGGGGATGTGCTCTACCGCGGCACGGAGGTCCGCGCCGGCGAGCCCTGGGCCCGGGGCGCCGTGCTCGAGCTGGGCCCGGTGGCCGATTGGGGCGAGCCCACGGGCATCTCCTTGAGCTGGGACGAGGCGGAGTCCGCGAGCGTGGCGATCCTGGGCCAGCGGCGACGCGTGGGCGGCGTCACGGAGGAGCGACTGATCGAGCTGACGCTGGATTGTGCGGCCGCGCCCCCGGACTGATCGTCACCCGTCGCCATCCACTATCCTCTCCCGCGTGCTGTTGCTGGACGAAATTCGCCAGGCCTTCGGCGTGCACGAGCCCCGTTGCATCTCGGAGCCCGGCCGGCGGCGCGCGGCGGTCGCCGTCGTGCTGCGCGAGCGCGCGGGAACGCCCGAGGTCCTCTTCATCGAGCGCGCCGAACACGAGGGCGACCCCTGGTCGGGCCACATGGCCTTCCCCGGCGGCCGCGTCGACCCCGAAGACGAGAGTCCTCGCCGGGCGGCGGAGCGCGAGACCCGGGAAGAGGTCGGCGTGGATCTCGCCGGCGCGGAGTCGCTCGGCCGACTCGACGACATGCAGGGCCATCACGCGGCCGCGTCCCCCTCCCTGGTGATCTCCGCTTTCGTCTACCACGTGGAGAAGCCGCTGCGCCTGGAGCCGAACTCCGAGGTGGCCGACGCGTTCTGGTTCCCGGTCGGCTCGCTGCTGGACCCGGATCGCCACGTGCAGCGCGCGCGCCGGGAGTCGGCGGGGCCGCAGTTCCCGGGGATCCTGGTCGGCGTACCCGAGCGCCAGGTGGTCTGGGGACTCACCTACCGATTTCTCGAGGGGTTCTTCCAGATCGTCGGCCGGCCGCTGCCGGACCGCTGGCAAACCACTCGAGGACAGGGTTAGCCCGCCGGGCGGACGCCGACTCTCGAGTCGGCCCCCTAGCTGCCGACCTCGCCGCCGACGGGCATCAGCGAGACGTCGATCACGAGCCGGTCGGCCTCGCTCTCCAGGGCGTCGCGCAGCTCGCGCGCCTCGACGTGGTCGGGGATCTCCGCGGTGATCGTCAGCTCGTAGTGGGGCGATCCGCCCGGTCCGGGTCGACTGCGGGTCGAGAGCTCGGCGATGTTGACGCCGTGGTCCGCCAGCACGCGGCACAAGCTGGCGACGATCCCCGCGCGGTCTTCACCCACCGCCTCGAGGCGATAGAGGCGGGTTCCCGGCGCGGGCACCGGAGGGCGATCCCGGCCCTCGACGGGACGCTGGACCACGGTGAGCGCGTGCTCGCGTTCGAGCCGCTTGACGCCCACCGAGATGCGCTCCGCGGCGCCAGCCGCCGTGGCCGAGCACAGCAACATCACCGCGAAGTCCGCGCCGAGGATCGTCATGCGCGAGTCCTCGAGGTTGGCGTCGCAGTCGTAGATGAGCTGGGCGAGATCGGCTACGAGACCCGGCCGGTCTCTGCCCACGGCCGAGAGAATGAACCAGCGCTTCATGGCCGACCTCCGATAATCGCGCTCGCGCGCCGTCGCAGAGCTTCACTTGCGCGGGGGCGCGTCGCAACTCGCAGCACCGCTCAAGACACTGGCTCCGCCTCGGGCTCGCCGCGGGCGAAGCCCGCGCAGCGAGCGACCGGCAGCGGCGGATAGCGGGAGAAGGTCGGCTCCGTCTCGGCGCGGCGGCAGCGCCAGAACGCACCGCCACGCCGGCTGCGCTGCACTGCTGCGAAGCGACAGGTCGAGCACAGGCCCACCTCGGGCCGGGTCGGCGGCGGGTTGCCCTCGCTCACGGCGCCGGATCGATCTCGGCTGCGAGCCCGTTGCCCCCGTCGGCGAAGCGCAGCTGCACCCGGCCGCGCTCGGCCGTGTAGCCGGGCGC
This sequence comes from Myxococcota bacterium, assembly GCA_036482635.1. Classification (GTDB taxonomy): domain Bacteria; phylum Myxococcota_A; class UBA9160; order UBA9160; family SMWR01; genus JAZFWH01. Next base: position 9,064 of record JAZFWH010000135.1, on the reverse strand, counting down.
CACCTGCCCGGGCGCGACTCGCGCCCCGTTCAGGAAGACCGCGCTCGGGGGTGGGCAAGCCCGTACGACGATGCGCCCGGGCCGCGGCGCGATCGGGAACGCGCCCTCGCGCTTGCCGAGCTCGACGCGCAGCCGCCCGCCCGCTCGGTTCCACAAGCGCAGGGAAGTGCGCGCGATGGCGCCGTTGCGGTAGGCCGTGGACTCTCCGTCGTCTTCGACCAGCTCCGCGCTGCCGTCGGCTCCGGGGAAGACCTCCAGGACGAAGGGCTCCTCGGGCGCCTCTCCCGCGTGCAGGACCGGGCTGCGCGTCGGAACCAGCGCCCCGGCTCGCGCGAAGAGCGGCATCCGCTCCAGTGGCGCGGGCACGCGCACCCGGCGCGGACCGACGAAGCGGGTGTCGTCGTGCCAGGACAGCCAGACCCCGGGCGGCAGGTACAGCTCCCGCTCGCGCGCCCCGCGCTCGAGCACCGGTGCCGCGAGCAGGGCGGGGCCGACCATGACCTGGTCCTGCACGGTCGCGGCTTCCGGGTCGTCGGGGAACTCGAAGAACAGCGGGCGCCAGACGGGAGCGCCGCTCTGCTCGGACTCGCGGAAGAGACCGTAAAGATAGGGAAGCAGGCGCATGCGCAGCTCCAGCGCCTCGCGCGCGATGGCTTCGACCCGGCGTCCGAAACGCCAGGGCTCCTGGCGACGCTTGAGCCACATCGAATGGGTGCGCGCGAAGGGATACAGGGCGCCGATCTGGATCCAGCGCGCGTAGAGCTCCGGTGTGCAGGAGAAGGCGAATCCCCCGATGTCCGCCCCGCAGAACGCGACGCCCGAGAGCGAGAGATTGAGCAGCATCGGCAGCGACTGCCGCAGGTGCGACCAGCGGCTGTGGTTGTCGCCGGTCCAGATGGCGGCGTAGCGCTGGATCCCGGCGTGACCCGAGCGCGACACCACGAACGGCCGCCGCTCGGGGTCCTGTGACTCCAGAAACGCCCGTGTCGCCCGGCATTCCTGCTGTCCGTACAGGTTGCGCACGTGTTCGTGGGGCACGCGGCGAGCCTCGTCCGCCGGGTGGCTCTGCACCACGTCGGAGAGGTCCTGCTTGCGCAGTGGCACGATCAGGCGCCCCGCGCGGACTTCGCGAGACCAGCCGGCCGGCTCGTTCATGTCGTTCCAGATGCCCGCCACGCCCGCGTCGAGCAGCACGCGGTGCCACTCCCCCCACCAGGCGCGGACCTCGGCGCGGTTGAAGTCCGGAAGCGCCGCCTGCTTCGGCCACACCATGATCTGCGGCAGGCTGCCGTCCCGGCGTCTACAGAACACGTCGCGCTCGATTCCGTCCCGATAGACGGCGTAGTCTGGGTCCATCTTCACGCCCGGATCCACGATCGTCACGACCCGGAAGCCCTGCTCGGCGAGGTCGCTCAGCAGCTGCGCGGGATTCGGAAAGCGTTCGGGGTGCCAGGTAAAGACCCGAAAGCCCCGCATGTAGTCGATGTCGAGGTGGATCACGTCGGTCGGGATGCGGCGTGCGCGCAGCTCCGCGGCCACGTCGCGCACCTCCTGCTCGCGCCCGTAGGACCAGCGGGACTGGTGGTGGCCCAGCGCCCAGAGCGGCGGTAGCGGCGTGCGTCCGACGCGGGCGGTGAAGCGACGCACGACGTCGCGGGGCTCGGGGCCGGGGAAGACGCTGAGGTCGATGCCGCCGGCGACGGATTCCAGGCCGACCCGGCTGGCGTCGGAGGCGGCCACGTCGAAGCGCGAGGGCGCGAAGGCGTCGAGCAGCACGCCGCGCGCGCGGGCGGTCGCCCCGTGATGGAGGCCCATGAAGAAGGGGATCGAGACGTACAGGGGATCCCGCATCTGGAGCTCCGCGTCGCGGTTGCGCATCAGCAGCCGCTTGCCGCGCTGGTCCAGGCCGCCGGGCTTCTCCCCGAAGCCGAAGAAGCGCTCGCCGGGTCGCGCCGCCAGCCGGACCCGGGCCGCGCCGTTGCGCGCAAAGGCGAGATCGTCGACCTCCGCCACCGCGTCGCCCTCGCGGTCGAACACGCGCACTCCGAACGGTTCCGCCACTATCTCCACCCGCGCCCCGCCCCTGGGCCCGTCTGCCACCAGGCGCACTCCGCCTCCCTCCGCGGCGTGGACTTCGGCTCGCGCCGGAGACCACGGCTCGCGGCCGATCGCAGCGGAGGGGTCCGCCGAGAGCGCCGGACCCGCCTCGGCGCGCAGTCGCACCGAGCCGTCCTCCGCGATGCATACCTCGGCCGCGCCGCCGTCGAGCTCCAGGGCGACACCGCCCTTCGGGCCGAGACTCCAGCGACGCATGCGTGCGACGCGATACCCGTCCATCGCATTCAGTCTACAATCGGTTGCCGTGAGCCGACTAGGCGATTTCGCCCGCCGCTTGTCGCGGATCCTCGAGCTGGGCGAGCGGGTTCTCGAGGAGCTGTCCGGCACCCCGCCGGAGGGGCGCCTGTTCGAACGCCATCTGGCGTTTCGCTGGGACCCGAGCCGGGGTCGGGGTCGGCTCGTCGCGGTTCCCGACCCGCTGCTCTTCGATCTCGAGGACCTGGTCGGCGTCGGCGCTTCCGTGGATCGGCTCGTCGCCAACGTGGAGCAGTTCGTGGCGGGGCATCCGTCGAACCACGTGCTCCTGCACGGCGAGCGGGGAACCGGCAAGTCCTCGGCGGTGAGGGGGCTACTGGGTCGCTTCGGCGGCGAGGGCTTGCGATTGGTGGAGGTGCACAAGGCGGACCTGATGCACCTGCCCCGCGTGCTCGAAGCGCTGCGCGGGGTCCCGTACCGCTTCGTGCTCTTCTGCGACGACCTGTCGTTCGACGCGGGAGAACCGGGCCTTCGCGAGCTGAAGGCGGCCCTCGAAGGCAGCGTGGCGGCGCCGCCCGCGAACGTGCGTCTGGTCGCCACCAGCAACCGACGGCATCTGCTCCCCGAGTTCGCCGCCGACAATCGCGCCGCCCAGCTCGACGAGTCGGGGGAGCTGCACATGGGCGAGGCCGTCGAGGAGAAGCTCGCGCTCTCCGACCGCTTCGGCCTGGTGCTGGGCTTCTACGGCTTCGACCAGCGGGCCTACCTGGCGATCGTCGACCGCTACGCGCGCAAGGCCGGGATCTCCGCTCCGCGCGGGCGGTTGCACGCGGAGGCGCTGCGCTGGGCGCTGCGGCGCTCGAGTCGCTCGGGACGCACCGCGAAGCAGTTCGTCGACGACTTCGCCGGTCGCGAAGCACTTCAGCTCAGCCGCAAACCTCGCTGAGCACGCGCAGGGCGTTCTCGCCGAGCACCTTCTGCACGATTCCGGGGGGCCAACCGCGGGCGAGCAGGCCGCTGGTCACGTAGGGTAGGCCGCGGACGTCGCGCAGGCCCTCGACCGGCTCGATGCCCCCATCCCAGTCGCTGCCGATGGCGACCGCCGCCCCGCCGCCCACGCGCAGGGCGTGCTCCACGTGGTCGAGGAAGCCGTCCACGCCGGGGCGCCCCAGGAAGGTGCGATGCACCACCAGCCCCACCACGCCACCCGCGTTGGCCACCCGGCGGATCTGCTGGTCGGTCAGGTTGCGCGCGTGGTCAGACAGCGCGCGACAGGCGGTATGGCTCACCACGCACGGGCGGCGCATCGCGCCGAGCGCTTCGTCGACGCCCGCCGCGTTCAGGTGGGCCAGGTCCACCACCATCCCCAGGCCTTCCATCTCCGCCACCAGGTCGAAGCCGAACGGCGTGAGCCCGCGACCGTCGAAGCTGGCGACGGTCATCGGATAGGCCGCGGCACTGGCCTGGAAGTGCACCAGCCCGATCATGCGCAGCCCGCGCTGGTAGGCGGCCCGTACGTTCTCGACGCGATCCTCGATGCCGTGTGCCCCCTCGAGCCCCGCCAGCCCGGCGAACTTCCCCTCGGCCACCGCCTCGCGCACTTCGCTCCCCGAACGCGCGAAGACCAGGTGCTGCGGGTGACGCCGCGCGGTTTCGGCGAGCAGATCCAGGGTGGCCAGCGTCTGGTCCAGGCCGCTTCCGCGCTCGAGCCGCGCCAGGAGCCGCAGCTCCCAGCCCAGCTCGGGGCGCACCACGCGCGGATTGATGACCAGGCCGAGCACGGCTCCGTCGAGACCGCCGTCGGCGGCGCGCGGCAGGTCCATGTGCCAACCGAAGGGCGAGCCCGGCAACAGGTTCGCGTGGCGTTTGGCGATGTCGTAGCCGAGCAGGCGCATCCACAGCAGGGTGTCGACGTGGAGGTCCATGACGAGGCTCTGGCGGTGGAAGGCGAGCACGTCCTCCGAGACCGGCTCCGGCGCACGCCCCGCGCCGCAGGCGGCCCCGGCGCAGGCGGCGGCGGCGAGCTGGAGGAACGCCCGACGGCTCAACCCGGGGGGGTGCGACGAACCGGTGCGAGCCGGCGAGTGGGCGGATGCCCGCGGCATTCGAATTCCCCCCCTGCATCCATCATACTAGGACCGGTCCCCACGGGAGGATGAATGGAGAGCCCAGCACACGGCCTTCCGCTGTTCGGCCTGCTCTCCATCGTCGCTCTCATCCTCACCAACGCCTACTTCGTGGCCACCGAATTTGCGCTGGTCGCCGTCCGCCGCACCCAGGTGAAGCTCTGGGTGGCCGAGGGCCGGCGCGGCGCTCAGACCGTGGCCCGGGCCATCGACCACCTGGACGACGCCATCGCGGCCACCCAGCTGGGGATCACGCTGGCGAGCATCGGCCTGGGCTGGATCGGCGAGCCGGCGCTGGCGCGTGTGATTGGGCCCGCGCTGGCAGCGGCCGGAGTCGGATCGATGGTCGCCGTGCACACGGTGGCGGTTGCGCTCGCCTTCTCACTCATCACCTTCCTCCACGTGGTCGTGGGAGAGCTCGCTCCCAAGGCGGTTGCGCTGGACCATCCGGGCCGGGTCGCGTTGGCCTGCGCGCGTCCGCTGATGGTCTTCGCGCGCACGTTCCGGATCGTGTTGGTGGTGATGAACGGCGCGGGCAACGCGCTCGTGCGCGCGCTGGGGGTCCGGCCCGCGGGAAGTCAGCAGTCCGTCCACTCGCCCGAGGAGCTCTCGCTGCTGGTTTCGGAGGCGCGTGAGGCCGGCAAGATCCGCGCCTACACCGGGCGCATCCTCGGCAACGTGTTCCGCATCTCGCGGACCCGCGTGCGCGATGTGATGGTTCCACGCGAGCAGGTGCTCGCCATCGAGCGCAGCATCGAGCCGGACGCCCTGCTCGATCTGTTGCGCGAATCGGGTTTCACGCGCCTGCCGGTCTACGACGGGAAGCTGGACCACGTCATCGGCATCCTGCACGCGAAGGACCTGTTCCAGATCTACGCCAGGAAACGCGTGGTCATCCTGGCCGACGCGATTCGGACCGTGGTCACGGTTCACCCGGATCGGTCCGTCGCGGACGCCCTGCGCCTGTTCCGCAGCGGCCGCAGGCACCTCGCCATCGTGCGAGAACCGGGCGGGCCGGTGCTCGGCATCTGCACCCTCGAAGACCTGCTGGAGGAGATCGTCGGCGAGATCGAGGACGAGCACGACCAGCCCACACCGGCTGGGAGCGAATAGATGGGGCGCGGCCCCACCGCCCGGAAGGGGGTCATTGCCACCGGACATCCCCTGGTGACCGCAGCGGCCGCCGGGATCCTGCGCGCCGGCGGCAACGCCTTCGACGCCGCGTTGGCCGCCGGCTTCGCCGCGGCGGTGGCCGAGCCGATGTTCACGAGCCTGGGGGGCGGCGGCTTCCTGCTGGCCCGCGAGAGCACGGGCCGGGAGGTGCTCTTCGACTTCTTCGTGGACACGCCCGGTCGCGGGTTGCCCGAGGGCAGGCTCGAGCCCCACTTCCTGCCCGTGACCGTACACTTTCCCGGCTCGGACCAGGTGTTCAACATCGGGCTCGGATCCGTGGCGGTGCCCGGCACGCTGCGCGGCTTTCTCCACGTTCACCAGCGGCTGGGCGGACTCCCCCTGGCGGAGGTGACCGCGCCGGCCGCGCGGCTGGCCCGCGAGGGCGTGGTGTTGACCGAGCACCAGGGCTACGTGCTGGAACTGCTCACGCCGATCAACACCCTGACGCAGGCGGGCCGCGCCCTGTACGCACCGCGCGGCCGCATCCTGGAGGTGGGCGAACGGCTGACGAATCCCCAGCTGGCCGACTTCCTGGAGGCGCTTCCGAAGGGAGGTGGAAGAGACCTGTACGTGGGGTCGCTGGCCGGGCGGATCGCCCGGGAGATGCGAGAGGGCCAGGGCCTGCTCAGCGAGGCGGACCTGGAGCACTACCGCGTGATCGAGCGCGAGCCACTCGCCCTCGACTACCGCGGCCACAGGTTGCTGACCAACCCGCCGCCCTCCTACGGCGGGTCGCTGATCGCCTTGTCGCTGCGGCTGCTCGCCCCTGGCGAGCCGGGCCGACACAGCTGGGGATCGCCGGCACACCTGTGCCAGCTGGCCGCGCTGATGGTGGAGGTGGAGCGCCTGCGCGAGAGCGGGGACGGGCACGCGCTGCGGCTTCCCGACGAGCGGGTTTCGGAGGCGGCCGGACGGGTGCGACGCGCGGCCGGGGGCACCACCCACATCAGCGTGAGCGACGCCGCCGGCAATGCCGCCAGCATGACGCTCTCCAACGGGGAGGGCTCGGGTTACTTCGTGCCCGGAACCGGGATCGCGCTCAACAACATGCTGGGAGAAGACGACCTGCACCCCGAGGGCTTTCACGCCAGCCCGGCCGGCGACCGGGTCTCGTCGATGATGTCGCCTTCGCTGGTGCTTCGCGACGGCGCCGTGGAGCTGATCGTCGGCAGCGGCGGCAGCAAGCGCATCCGCACCGCGCTGCTCCAGGTGATCAGCGACGCGGTGGACTTCGGGATGAGCGTGCGCGAGGCGGTGGAGGCCCCGAGGATCCACTGGGACGGCGAGTGCGTGCAGGTGGAGCCCGGCTTCCCGTCCGAATCCCTGGCCGCGCTCCAGGCCGGCTGGCGGCTCAACGCCTGGTCCGAACGCAACCTCTACTTCGGGGGCGTCCACGCCGTCGGCCCCCAGGCAGGCGAGGGGGCGGGCGATCCGCGGCGCGGCGGTTGCGCCGCGGTGGTGGACTGATCAGCGAAGCACACCCACGTCTCGCCCCACCGAGGCGAAGGCCTCGAGGGAGCGATCCAAGTGCTCGCGCGTGTGGGTCGCCATGTAGGAGGTCCGGATCATGGCGCGACCCGGCGGCACCGCCGGCGAGACCACGGCGTTGGCGAACACCCCGTGTTCGGCCAGGCGCGTCACCATCAGGAACGCGGTGAGATCGTCTCCGATCACGACGGGGATCACCGGAGAGGCCGACTCGCCTGTGTCGTAGCCGAGGCCGCCCAGCTCGCGCTTCATGTAGTCCGTGTTCTCCCACAGCTGCTTGCGGCGTTCCGGCTCCCGCTCGATCAGCTCCAGCGCCTTGAGCGCGGCGGCCACCGACGCGGGCGGCGGTGCAGCGGAGAAGATCTGCGAGCGCGCCTCGTGCTTGAGGAATTCGATCACCACGGGCTCCGCGGCGATGAAGCCGCCCACCGCGGCCAGGGACTTGGAGAACGTTCCCATCAGCAGGTCGACGTCCTCCTCGACGTCGAAGTGCTCGGCCGTGCCCCGCCCGTTCTGCCCGAAAACACCCAGGCCGTGGGCGTCGTCGACCATGAGCCGCGCCCCGTAGCTCTGCTTGAGCGCGACGAGCTTGGGCAGATCGGCCAGGTCGCCCTCCATCGAGAAGACGCCGTCCACCACGATCAGCTTGCCCTTGCCCTCGGGCGCGGCCCGGAGCTTCTTCTCCAGGTCCGCCATGTCGTTGTGGCGGTACTTGTGGTGGCGGCCGAAACCAAGGCGGCAGCCGTCGATGATGGACGCGTGGTCGAGCGCGTCGAGGAAGGCGATGCTCGACCGGTCGAGCAGCGCGGACAGCACGCCGAGGTTCACCTGGAAGCCGGTGGAGAAGATCAGGGCCGCCCCCCGCCCGAGGAACTCCGCGAGGCGCTCCTCGAGCTGGACGTGGATGTCGAGGGTCCCGTTCAGGAGCCGGGAGCCGGCGCAGCCGGTGCCGTAGATGGCCAGCGCCATGGCCGCGGCGTCCTTCACGTCCGGGTGGTTGGTGAGGCCGAGGTAGTTGTTGGAGCCCAGCATGATCAGCTCGCGGCCCTGGCAGGTCACGACCGGATCCTGCGCCGAGGAGATGATGCGGTAGTAGGGGTTCAGGCCTTTCTCGGCGAGCTTGCCGACGCGGTCGATGAAATCCCGACACTTGTCGAAGACGTCCACGCTCACGGGCTCCCTCCTCCGAGCTAGGCGGGCGGCGATGCTACCCCAGCCGACGGGCGTCAAGAGCCGCTAGCTGCCGGTCTCGCACCCCGGGGGGACGCCGCTCGCCTAAGGTTCAGGCTCCTTCGATACGATCCGTGACTGTGCGGGGGGCCGGTCGCTGCGCCGCAGCCGTCCGCTGCTTCGGACGGGGACGGCCGCAGCTTAACCCAGGCGCCCGGCCCCCGTCAGGGCGAAGCCCCCCCGTGGGGATGGAGTTGCCTGCGAATGAGTGGTCGGAACGGGAGGCGGTGTCTTAAACTGTTGTCTCCTTCCTTCGCGCTCCAGCGCGGCGGTTCCCTTGGAGATTCCATGCGTGCGCCCCCCGGCCGGGTGGCCCTCTCCATCGCGACGGGCTTGCTGCTCGCGCTGGGCGGTACCCAGAGCGCCGGCGCCTTCAGCGTCGACCCGGACGCCGCCCCCGCGGACGCCGAGCTCGCAGCCGACGTCGAGGAGATCGGTGCGACCGGCGCGTCCGCCCCTGTCGATGCCGCCGAGCCCGCGTTCCCCGCAGTGGACGCCGCGCCTGCCGCCGGCGAGCCCGACCCGCTCTTCGACGACGTGTTCGACGAGATGGAGGAGCTGGGCGTCAGCGACCCGCTGGAGTCCACCAACCGCGCCATCCTGAGGTTCAACCGCGGGGTCGACAGCATCCTGCTCGACCCGCTGACGCGCTTCTACCGCTTCGTGCTGCCGGCGCCGGCGCGACGCGGCATCCGCAACGTCTTCCTCAACCTCGATTCGCCTTCGATCCTGGT
>JAZFWH010000134.1:0-36273 GCA_036482635.1 Myxococcota bacterium | reverse complement strand
CCGCAGCCGACGCGTTGGACGAGGCGGTGCGCGAGACGACCCGGCGCATCGAGTGCCGCGTGCGCGCCTGTCGCGGGCTCGGGGCGTCGCGCGCCGGTGAGGAGCCGCGATGAAGATCCGCGTCTACACCACGGCCTGGAACGAGGAGCAGATCCTTCCCCACTTCCTGCGCTTCTACGCCAGGTTCGCCGAGCGGATCGTCGTCTACGACAATGGCTCCGACGACGCGACGCCGGCCATCGTGCGCGCGCATCCGCAAGCCGAGCTGCGCAGCTACGACACCGGCGGCACCCTCCACGACGGCGTCAAGGCGGACCTGCTCAGCCACTGCTACCGCGAGGTGCGCGGCCAGGCGGACTGGGTGGTGGCCGTCGACTGCGACGAGTTCCTCTACCACCCCGAGCTGGTGGAGCGCCTGGCGCGCTACGCCGCCGAAGGGGTGACGCTGCCCCGCGTGCGGGGCTACTCGATGGTCACCGACGACCCGCTCCCCGCCATCGACGGCTTCGAGGGCTTGCTGAGCGACCGCTACGCGCTGGGCGCCCCGAACGCGAACTTCGACAAGCGCTGCGTCTTCGACCCCGACGTCGACATCCACTTCGCCGTGGGGCAGCACCACTGCCGCCCGGCGGGCCGCGTCGTCGAGAGCGCCGACGCCGAGCTCAAGCTCCTCCACTACAAGCACTTCTGCGTGGATTCCCTGTGGAGGCGCTACCAGCAGCTGCGCCCGCGCCTCAGCCGCTTCAACCGCTGGCGCCGGCTCGGCTTCCACTACAAGGAGTCGCGGCGCCAGATCCAGGCCTCCCACGACCGCTACAAGGCCCACGCCGTGAATGCCCTCACCGTCTGAAAGCCACCCATGCCGCCGCCCGTGTGGGAGCTAGACTTGAGCTGTCTGGAAGAGGTGTCGACCGCGTGTCAGCTGAGGTGCTCCAGCAGGGCGTCGTTCCCACCCGCTACTGGACCCGGCTCGAAGACGGGCGGGTCCAGTGCGACGTGTGCCCGCGACGCTGTCGTCTGAATGAGGGTCAGCGCGGGTTGTGCTTCGTCCGCGCGCGCCAGGACGACGCCATCGTCCTCACCACTTTCGGCCGCTCCAGCGGCTACTGCGTGGACCCGATCGAGAAGAAGCCGCTCAATCACTTCCTGCCCGGCACGCCGGTGCTCTCCTTCGGCACCGCCGGCTGCAACCTGGCTTGCCGCTTCTGCCAGAACTGGGACATCAGCAAGTCGCGCCAGATCGACACGCTGGCGGACCAGGCCCCGCCCCGGGTGATCGCGCGCGCCGCGCGAGAGCTCGGCTGCCGCAGCGTCGCGTTCACGTACAACGACCCGGTCATCTTCATGGAGTACGCCATCGAGACCGCCCAGGCCTGCCGCGAGCTCGGCGTCGCGGCGGTGGCGGTGACCGCGGGCTACGTCTGCGCAGAGCCACGGGAGGAGTTCTTCCGCCACATGGACGCGGCCAACGTCGACCTCAAGGGCTTCAGCGAGTCCTTCTACCGCAAGGTCTGCGGCGGCCAGCTGGAGCCGGTGCTCGATACCCTCGTCTACCTGAAGCACCACACCGACGTGTGGTTCGAGATCACCACGCTGCTGATTCCCGGCGAGAACGACTCGGAGGAGGAGCTCCACGCACTGAGCGACTGGGTGGTGGAGAATCTCGGCCCGGACGTGCCGCTGCACTTCACGGCCTTCCACCCGGACTACCGGATGCTCGACAAGCCCGCGACGCCGCCGGCTGTGCTGCGGCGCGCCCGCGCCATCGCGCTGGAGCGCGGCGCCCGCTACGTGTACACCGGCAACGTCCACGACGCCGAGGGGCAGAGCACCCGCTGCCACGCGTGCGGCGCGACGCTGATCGGCCGCGACTGGTACGTGCTCGGCGAGTGGAACCTGACCGACGACGGGCGCTGTCGCCGCTGCTCGACGCGCTGCGCCGGCGTGTTCGAGGGAGCGCCGGGCGATTGGGGCGCGCGGCGGCTGCCCGTGCGCCTGGCCGACCTTCAGGCGTAGACCAGCAGCCGCGCGAGCTTTCCGTTCGCCTCCGCCGTGCGCATGGCCTTTGCGACGAAGGCGCGGGCGCCCTCGACCGCTTCGAGCAGGGGCGCACCGCGGGCGAGGCCGGCCGCGATGGCGGAAGACAGAGCGCAGCCCGTGCCGTGGAGCGCCGCTCCGCCGATCCGCTCGCCCTTGAGCCAACGCAGCGCGACCCCTCCGCCCTCGCGGACGGCGAGCAGGTCGTCGGGCGGCCCGTCGCGATGGCCTCCGGTCACCAGCGCCGCGCCCGCTCCCAGGCTCGAGACGAGCGCGCAGGCCGCCGCCTCCGTCCCTTCCGCCGACGACGCGTCGCCGCCGCTGAGCTCCCCGGCCTCCACGAGATTGGGAGTGACGATTGCCGCGCGTCCGATCAGCTTCTCGAGCGAGCCCAGTGCCCGGCGCTCCAGCAGCGGCGTGCCGTCGCTCGCGGTGAGCACCGGATCGATCACGATCGGGACCGGACGCGAAGGTGAGACCTGGAGCTCGTCCAGACCGAGATCCACCTGGCGCGCTACGTCGTCCGTGGCGAGCATGCCGATCTTGACGGCGTGGGGGGTGAGATCGCGAAGCAATACGCGCAGCTGTTCCAGCACCACCGAGGGGAAGGCCGGCAGCACGCGGTGGACCTTGGAGGTATCCTGCACTGTGAGCGCCGTGATGACACCGGCACCGTGGACGCCGAATGTGCGAAACACCTGCAAATCCGCCTGCAACCCGGCGCCCCCAGTGGGGTCCGAGCCGGCGATGCTGAGAGCGATGCGCATCGAGCTGAATGGTAAGCAGCGCTGCGGCCTCGTGCACCTTTTGAGAGGAAGCCTTCGTTGACGACCCGCGCCGTCGCCTGGGCCGGCCTGGCCGCTGCCTTCGGGGCGCTGCTGGCGAGCTTCTCTGCGACTGCGCAGGGCGTGGAGCCCACCTGGTACGCCCAGGCGATCGCTCGCGGAGACATGGGCCTGAACATCACCGAGTTCTGGTCCAAGGGCGCGAAGATGCGCGCGGAGACCGTCGTCGCCGGGCACAAGGTGGTCACCATCGTCAACGGCGATACCTACTACGCGTACGACTCGCTGACGAAGCGGGGAGTGGCGATCGGGCGGGCTCCGGCTGCGATCGCCGCGGACGACCCGCAGCGGCGTCCGTTCGGCAAGGAGGCCCAGGTCCTGCTGCGACAGGGTGCGGAGAAGGTGCGCGAGGAGGTCTTCCTCGGTCGACCCTGCGACGTCTACCGGGTCACGGACCGGCGCGGCCGCCGGGAGATCTGGGTGACGCGCGACGCGAAGCAGCTCCCCCTGCGCATCCAGGTCTACGTACGCTCCAGGCACCGCAACCAGAACACGGACTACGTCAACTGGCTCAGCGGTCTCTCGATCTCCGACAGATTCTTCGAGCCCGAGGCCGGCATCGAGCTCGACCGCATCGGGTTCGCCGAGTACGTGGTGCGTGCCAGCACCGACCTGGTGGGCCCGGTCCCCGTATTGTACGCCGACCTGCTGCGCGGAAAGCGCGGGGAGTATCCGCTGGATCTCCCGGGAATCGGCGACGACGCGGCCGACTAAGCGGCCGACTCTCGAGTCGGCCTCTGGCCCGCTGAAACTCCGCTCGCCTGCGGCTCGCTGCGCGGCGGCCGACCTTCGAGTCGGCCGCCTAGCTCGGATTCGCCGTCCAGGTGATGTTCGCGTCGGCGATCGCGGGCTGGGACTCCGCCAGCACCGCCAGCTTGCGCGCCACGCTTCCCGCCAGCTCGCGGAAGGCCTGCGCGGCGGGGGAGTCCGGGGCTTCGACGACGATCGGCCGGCCCGCGTCCCCGCCCTCGACGACGCGCGGATCGATCGGCACCTCGCCGAGGAAGGCGACGCCGAGCTCCTCCGCGGTGCGCTGGCCGCCGCCCTCGCCGAAGATGTAGTAGCGCCGGTCCGGCAGGTCGGGCGGTGTGAAGTACGACATGTTCTCGATGATGCCCAGCACGGGCACCTGCACCTTCTCGAACATCTTGAGCCCCTTGCGGGCGTCGATCAGCGACAGGTTGTTGGCGGTGGTGACGATCACCGCGCCCGAGAGCGGTGCCAGCTGGGTGAGCGTCAGCGCCGCGTCGCCGGTGCCCGGCGGCATGTCGACCACGAGGTAGTCGAGCTCACCCCACTCGACGTCGGTCAGGAACTGGCGGATCAGCCCGTGGACCATCGGGCCGCGCCAGATCACCGGCGAGTCGTCGCTGACGAAGAAGCCCATCGACATCAGCTTGAGGCCGTAGCCCTCGAGGGGAAAGATGCGCCGCTCCTCCGACAGCGGTCGCCCGCCGACCCCGGTGAGCGTGGGCACCGAGGGGCCGTAGACGTCGGCATCCATCAGGCCCACGCTCGCGCCCGTCGCACGCAGCGCCAGGGCCAGGTTCACGGCGGTCGTGCTCTTGCCGACGCCGCCCTTGCCCGAGGCCACCGCGACCGTGTTCCGCACCCCGGGCAGGACCTCCGCCGAGCCGGCCCCTGGCGCCGCGCGGCTGCCCCGGGTGTTGGCCGTCATCGTCACGTCGACGCTCTCCACGCCGTCGAGCGCCAGCACCCGCTCGCGCGCCGCCTTCTCGAACTCCGCCTTGACCGGACAGGCCGGCGTGGTGAGCTCGATCGCGAAGGAGACCCGTCCGCCGTCGATGCGGATGTCCTTGACGAACCCGAGCTCGACGATGCTCTTGCCGAAGTCCGGGTCGATGATGGGACGCAGGGCGTCGAGAACGCCGGCCTCGGAGCTGGGAGTGGCCATGGGCCTCCCGAGATCGAAAGAGCAACTCTAGCGCATGCCCTCGGTGCGGCCACGCGATCAGGTCGGGTCGGGCGCGGGCGTGTCCGGTCCGCTCGCCGGGAGCTCCGGTCGGGCGGTGTACGCGGCGTCGACCTCACCCGTCAGGCTCTCGAGGAAGGCGCGAATCGACGCGACCTCCTCGTCGCTGAGCGTGCGGCCGAGCTGGTGGCGGGCCATGATGCGAATCGCTTCGTCGAGGCTGGAGATCGAGCCGTCGTGGAAGTAGGGCCCGGTCTTCGCGACGTTGCGCAGCGCCGGGACCTTGAACACCTGGCGATCCGCCTCGTTGCCGGTGACCTCGAAGCGCCCGGCGTCCTCGGTCGGGTACGCTTCGACGAGCCCGAGCTTCTGGAAGAGCGTTCCGCCCACCGCCGGGCCCACGTGGCAGGTGATGCAGCCCGCGTCCATGAACGTGACGAGGCCCGCCAGCTCCTGGTCGCTGAGCGCTGCGGCGTCGCCGGACAGGTACGCGTCGAAGCGGCCCGGCGTGACCAGCCGCCGCTCGAACGCGCCGATCGCGCGGGCCATGTTGTCGTAGCTGATCGCGTCCGCGTCCCCCGGGAAGGCGCTGCGGAACAGCGGCCGGTAGCCGGGGATCGAGCGCAACACCGCGAGCACCTCCGCTTCGCTGGCCATGGCCATCTCGATCGGGTTCAGGATGGGCCCTTTCGCCTGCTCTTCCACGTCGGCGGCGCGTCCATCCCAGAACTGCGCGACGTGGAAGGCGGCGTTGTAGACGGTCGGCGAGTTGCGCCCGCCGCGCTGGCCCTTGTGGCCCGGCGAGGTCGGCTCCCCGTCCACGCCGAAGCTCGCCAGGTCGTGGCAGCTATTGCAGGAGATCTCCTGGCTGCGCGAGAGCCGCGGGTCGAAGTAGAGCTTCCGTCCCAGGTCGATCTTCGCCGCGGTGACCGGATTCGACGCGTTCTGGGCCTCGGCGGCCAGCGGGCCGAAGACGATCCGGGCGCGCTGCAGCGCGGCCGGCCGATCGGGCGTCCCGGCAGCCCGCGCCGGATCTCCCACCTCCGTGGTCTGCGACTCGCCGCAGCCCCCCAGTGTGGCGATCAGGCACAGCGCGACGAGGGCGCGAAGCGCGCCGCGCCGCAGCGGTCGACGCGAGACCTCGAGCCGCATGCTCATCTTTCCTTCCCCCCGACCGCCCGGCGTGCTGGGCGGTCGGGCCTTCAGAAGTCCTCGTCGAACACCGCATCCTGGCGCGCGGCGCGGTGGCGCAGGATTTCCCGCTGCGCCGGGTGCGTGAAGATGTAGAGGGCCTTGCGCTCGATACCGCGCACCACGCGCGTCGCCACTTCCTCCGCGGAGATGATGCCGCCCGGCACCGGGTCCGGCTGGGCGGGGGCGCTCGGCGGCGCTCCGAACGCCGGCTCGCCCAGCAGGCGCCGCGAGTTCCGACCGATCTCCGTCGCGACGACCATCGGACACAGCACACTGACGCCGATGCCGTGGGGCTCCAGCTCGCGCTGGAGCGCCTCCGAGAGGCCGACGACGGCGAACTTGGTGGCGCAGTAGACGCCCAGACCGTGCATTCCCACCAGGCCGGCCATGGAGGCGGTGTTGAGCACGTGGCCGCCTTCGGCCTGCTCGAGCAGGCGCGGGACGAAGACCTGCACTCCGTACACCACGCCCCAGTAGTTGATGGCCGTCGTGACCTCCCAGCTGGTCGGCGACGCGGCGGCCAACGGCCCCAGCGTGGCGATCCCGGCGTTGTTGCACACCAGGTGGACGCGGCCGAAGTGGCGCCAGGCCTCGTCGGCCAGCGCGGCGACACTCTCCCGGTCGCGCACGTCGGTCGGCACGGCGAGCACGCTCGCGCCGCCCTCGGTCAGCTCCTTCTCCGTCGCCGCGAGCGCCGGCTCGTCGATGTCGGCGAGCACCAGCTGCGCCCCCCGCGCCGCGAACGCGCGCGCCATGGCGCGGCCGATTCCCGAGGCCCCGCCCGTGATCACGGCCACCCGATCGCGAAACTCGTCCACGTCGCCTCGGCTCAACGCGAGATCAGCTCGATGACGTTGCCGTCGGGATCGCGGATCCACAGCTGGCCCGCCTCGGCGTGGGTTTCGAGCACCTCGATGTCTTTCGACTTGAGGAACGCGACCACCTTGTCGTAGTCGTCGATCGCGAAGGCGTTGTGGTTGGCCAGCGGGGTGAGCTTCGGCGCCGGCTGTCCGATCTCCACGCCGTCGGGCGTGGCGATCAGGTGGACCTCGGCCTCGCCCGCCCGGTACCAGGCGCCCGGCAGCCCGAGATCCGGCCGCGCAATCGGCGCGAGTCCGAGGATCTCCTCGTAGAAGTGGCGCGATCGGTCCAGGTCGCGCACGGCGAAAGAGATGTGATGGACGCTTCTGGCGATCATGGGGGGTCTCCTCGCGCAGCCGTCCGAGTGTAGTGGAGCCGAGAGTCGCCCGCGCGGCAGTTCGCGCGGCGGCCGGGGGGTCGCCGCCCCCGCGCTAGGCGGCGGCCTTGGAAGAGGCCTGCCGCAACACCTGCAGGTAGCCCTGCGCGACCAGGGCGTCGTCGAGGATCCCGCGCTCGCGCAGCAGCCTGTGCATGCGGGGCAGGTGGTAGTGCGGGACCGTCATCAACAGGTGGTGCTCCAAGTGGTAGTTCACCCCGTTGGGCGCCAGCAGCAGTCGCTCCCACCAGCGCGTGTCGGTGGTGCGGGAGTTCAGCAGCGGGTTGGCGGGATCCGGCGACATCGAGTGCTCGGCGATGGAACGGATGCGCATTACCAGGCTGTAGGTCGTGAGCCAGGCGCCGACCCAGAGCAGGTAGAGCTCCGGGCGCCCGACCAGCGCCAGCATCCCCAGCAGGATCGCGTTGGTGAGCAAGGGACCGCGCAGCCGTCGCCAGCCGGCGCCGTCGAGGCGGCGCACCCTGCCCTGGGACCAGCCCAGGTCGCGCAGGAAGGTGACGCGCGCGCGCTTCCAGCCGGTCTGGCCGGAGAGATCGCGCCAGATCTTGCGGCGCAGGCTCGCCCGGGTCACCGGGAAGGGCGTGGCGAGACCCAGGTCCGGGTCCCGCTCCGTCCAGGTCGTCAGGTGATGCTGGATGTGGTACGGCCGGTACGGCTTCAGGTCGCTCCAGATCGGGTAGGCGCACAGCCAGTTGGCCAGCCGGTCGTTCCACTTGCGGCTGCGGAAGAGCGTGCGGTGGGACGCCTCGTGCATCATCACGGCCAAGCCGAGCTGGCGCGCGCCGATGACGAACAGCGCGAGCACGACGGTCAGTGGGTTCGGCCAGGCGGCCACCAGGGCGAAGGCCCCGGCGACGATCCCCCAGTTGCTGGCGATCGAGAGCCACGAGCGCCAGTCGCGCTGCTCGAGCAGCGCGTTCACCTCGTCGGGCGAGAGCGCCTGGCGCCAGTCGCGCCAGCGGGTGGTGGCCACTTCACTCATCGGGCCCCCCCGGCCGCCGCGGCCAGGTGCCCGGCGGCGTCGGCCACGCGCACGTCGGCCGGCGTGCGCCGGTGCGGTGCTCCCTGGGCGGCCATGAACTCGGCCCAGCAGCCGCGCCCCAGCGCGTCGTAGCGTTGCAGCGCCCCGACCAGCCGCCCGAGGGCGCCGGCGGGTACGATGGGCTCGGGCAGCAGCGGGTCGAAGACGATCTGTCGGATCACCTGCCCGCCGAGCAGGAACGACTCCACCATCGCCTCCCGCTGCGGCAGACCGCGCAGTCGCCGCTCGCTCGCGGCCAGGGCGGCGCGGCTGTGGTCGTAAGCCGCGCACAGCCCGTCGGCGTCCCACAGCGCCCGCGCCCGCGCTTCGTCCATGCCCTCCAGATCGCGCACGCCGAAGACGCGCGCGTCCGGTGCGAGGCCCAGGCCGCGCAATCGCTCGCGCACCGCGGCCACGCCCCCCCGCAGGTTGTCCGGTCGCAGGTCGAAGCCCGCCGCCGCCGTGCGGAAGCCCAGGAAGCGCAGGGCGCGAGCGTGTGGTCGGCGCGCGACCCGCCGGGCACCCGCCGCCGGGCCGCCGCCGTGCACGCCGACCCACTCGCCGCGCCAGGGCCGCAAGCGGCTCGCGACCCGGCGCCAGGACCCGATCTGCTCGCCCACCGCCTGCGCTGCGCGCCCCAGCCGGTAGCGGCCGCGCTCGTCGCGCTCGACCAGACCGTCGTTGCGCAGGCGTGTGGCGGCGACCCGCACGTTGTTCTGGGCGATGCCGAACAGGTCGCCGGCGGCGACCAGCGCCCGCACGGGCATGGCCCCACCGCGCAGGGTGGAGAGCAGGTCGAGGATCAGGCTGCGGGCGGTCGGAGCCACGGACCGAAATATTACAGAAATCAGGCTATGAAGACAAGATCTGTAATATCCAGGCGGTTCAGCCGGTCTGGGCTGGGTGCAGGGCGTAGAGCCCCGCGGCGAGCGCGACGCCGATCGCCACCGCCAGCGGAAGCTCGGCGAGGCCGCGCAGGGCGCCGCGCCCGGTGAAGGGCAGCCAGGGCGTCTGGGAGTGGAAGCGGCGGAACTCCGCCCCGGCCGTGGCCAGCTTGCGCTGGTCCTGATGCCGCGAACCGATCAGGGCGAAGACCGGGAAGCCGGCGAAGAAGGCGAGCTCGCTGAGGTGCACGCGGGCGGCCAGCAGGTGGACCAGACCGAACAGGCCCACGGCCATCAGCACCGGGTGGCGCGTGATCCGGAAAGCGCCCCTCGGCTCTGCCGGGCCCGAGAGCAGGGCAGCCGGGCTCGGGCGCATCATCCCGGCGACCAGCAGCGTCAGCGCCACCCCCATGCCCGCGTACATCACCCAGCGCACCGGCGGCGACCCGCCCCAGTACCACAGCAGCGGGCCGGCGTGGCGGTGCGTCCAGTAGCACCAGACCATCGGGACGAAGAGCGCCAGGGCGACGACGGAATAGACGCCGAGGAAAGGCCGCTCGCCGCCCAGCCGGGCGACGATCCGCGCTCTCCAACGCAGGCTCGACAGGCCCATGTGCGTCGCGATGAAGGCGACCCACAGCGCGGCGATCTCGGCAGCCGCCATGAGGGTTCCTCCCGCGGCCATTCTACACGGCGGCGACGAGGAAACCGGC
Organism: Myxococcota bacterium; assembly: GCA_036482635.1. Classification (GTDB taxonomy): domain Bacteria; phylum Myxococcota_A; class UBA9160; order UBA9160; family SMWR01; genus JAZFWH01. The sequence goes on along the minus strand of JAZFWH010000134.1, from coordinate 26,388 downwards.
GCTGGTCGGGCGGGGGCCCGTCTGCGTATAGTGGCGCCGCGATGGGCAACGCGTACGAGACGGCCTACGCCGAGTCGCTGGCGGATCCGCGGGCGTTCTGGGCGCGTGCGGCGGGGGAGATCGAGTGGCTGCGCCGCTCGCGCGCGGTGCTCGACGACTCGGACCCGGCGAAGCCCCGCTGGTTCCCCGGGGCCGTGCTCAACACCTGTTACAACGCGGTCGACCTCCACGTCGCCGCAGGCCGCGGTGCGCAGCCGGCGCTCATCTACGACAGCCCGGTGACCGGGACGATTCGCTCCTTCAGCTACGCGGAGCTGCAGGATCGGGTGGCGCGCTTCGCGGGTGCCCTCGCTGGGCTCGGCGTGGAGAAGGGCGACCGCGTGCTGATCTACATGCCGATGATCCCCGAGGCCGTGATCGCCATGCTGGCCAGCGCGCGGCTCGGGGCGATCCACTCGGTCGTGTTCGGTGGGTTCGCCGCGAACGAGCTCGCCCAGCGCATACAGCACGCCGCGCCCAAGGTCGTCCTCACGGCTTCGTGCGGCATCGAGCTGGAGCGCGTGGTTCCCTACAAGCCGCTCCTGGATCGCGCCGTCGAGATGGCCAGCCACAAACCGCAGCACTGCGTGGTGGTGCAGCGGCCCCGGGAGCGCGCCGCGCTCCTCGAGGGCCGCGACCTCGACTGGTCGCAGCTCGCGGAGACGGCGCCGCCCGCCGCCTGCGTTCCGGTCGAGGCGAAGGACCCCCTCTACATCCTCTACACGTCGGGGACGACCGGCAGGCCGAAGGGCATCGTGCGCGACAACGGCGGCCACGCGGTGGCGCTGAAGTGGAGCCTCCAGCACGTGTACGGCGTGCGGCCGGGCGAGGTCTTCTGGGCTGCCTCGGACATCGGCTGGGTCGTGGGCCACTCCTACATCGTGTACGCGCCCCTGCTGCTCGGCTGCACGACGATCCTGTACGAAGGCAAGCCGGTCGGCACGCCCGACGCGGGCGCGTTCTGGCGGGTCGCCTCCCAGCACCGCGTGGACGTGCTCTTCACCGCCCCCACCGCGCTGCGCGCGGTGAAGCGGGAAGACCCGAAGGCGGCGCGGGTGGCGGACTACGATCTCTCCCGCCTGCGCGCGCTGTTCCTGGCCGGTGAGCGCGCCGACCCGGACACGGTGGCGTGGGCCGAGCGAGCGCTCGGCGTTCCGGTGGTCGATCACTGGTGGCAGACGGAGACGGGCTGGCCGATCGCCGCCAACTGCCTGGGGCTGGCGCAGCTACCCGTGAAGCGCGGCTCGCCCACGCGGCCCGTACCCGGCTACGACGTCCGGGTGTTGGACGACGCGGGCCAGCAGGTCGCGGCGGGGGAAACCGGGCATCTCGCGATCGCGCTCCCGCTGCCGCCGGGCTGCGCCAAGACGCTCTGGCAGGACGACGCCGGCTTCGAGCGGGCCTACCTGGAGCGCTTCCCCGGCTACTACCAGACCGGCGACGCGGGCTACGTCGACGAGGACGGCTACGTCTGGGTGATGGCGCGCACCGACGACGTCATCAACGTGGCGGGCCACCGCCTCTCCACCGGGGCCCTGGAAGAGGTGCTCGCGGAGCAGCCGGACGTCGCCGAGTGCGCGGTGATCGGCGTCAGAGACGAGCTGAAGGGCCAGGTGCCCGTCGGCTTCGTCGTGCTGAGCGCCGGCGCCAGGCGCTCGGCGGACGAGCTGGAGGCCGAGCTGGTCCGCGCCGTGCGCGAGCGGATCGGCCCGGTGGCGTCGTTCAAGCGGGCGTGCGTGGTGCCCCGGCTGCCCAAGACGCGCTCGGGCAAGGTCTTGCGGGGCACGATGCGCTGCATCGCCGACTCCGAGCCCTATCGCACGCCGCCCACGATCGAAGATCCCGCCGCGCTCGACGAGATCCGCAGCGCGCTGGTGGCGATCGGCTACGCGCGCTAGCGGCGGCGCGCTGCGCGCGGGAAGAGCATGCCCACCCGCTGGCGGTACGCCCGGTAGGGATCTCCCAACTGGGCGAGCAGCATCTCCTCCTCGGCTCGCATGTAGACGAGATAGCCTGGAATCACGTAGCAGACGGCGATCAACGCGGCCGCCAGGCTCGAGAAGGCGATGGCCAGGCCCAACCAGATCAGGAACGCCGCCGCGTAGAGGGGGTGTCGCACCAGCCCGTAGGGGCCGTCCGAGACGACCCGGTGTTCGGGCAAGACGTAGTGCCCGGTCGAGACCGAGGGAAAGGCCTTCAGCGCCCACAGCATCAGCACCGCCGCGAAGACGGCGAGCAAGCCGCCGGCGGACGCGCGGGCCAGGTCTCCCGCCGAGAGTTCGGAGGGCAGCTGGTGGCCGAAGGCGAGAACCAGGGTGGCGACGCCCAGCAGATAGGGCTCCGGAACCGTGCACACGTTCCGCCAGGACCTGGGGGCCGCCACCGCCCGCCTGGTGTAGCGAGCCTGGCGGATCTTCAGGGTCAGGATGCCCGCGACGCGGCCGAGCGCGACGACGATCACGGCCACGAGCGAGACCTTGTAGACGAGCGGTCCCATCGGAACTCCGAGCTCCGGCATCGCCTCGCGAGCCCTACCGCGCTGGGGCCTGCACTCGCGCCTCGTCGTCCGCGCCGAGCGCGATGCGCGCCGTGCCGTCTGCGCCGATCCAGGCGCGGGGCATGGCCGGCGTGTCGAAGGGTAGGGCGAGGGCCCCCGCCGCGTCGAGCGCGATGCAGCCGCCGTGGCCGCCGTCGGCGCGCACCAGCGCCAGCGCGCGCTCGCAGGCGGTCGCGAGATCCAGGCCGGCGTGGTGCAGCGAGGCGTGGACCTCGTGGGCGAAGGCGCAGCGAATGAAGCTGTCGCCGCTGCCGGTGCCGGAGAGCGCGCAGGTGGCGTCGTCCGCCCAGGTGCCGGCGCCCACCAGGCTGCTGTCCGAGACGCGACCCGGGAGCTTTCCCACCACGCCCCCGGTCGAGGTGGCGGCCGCCAGATGGCCCGCGCCGTCGCGCGCCACGGCGCCCACCGTGCCGCCGCCCTGCGGCGCAGGTCGCGCCCGCTCGAGCTGCGCGCGCCGCCGCGCCGTGACGAAGAAGGCGGGCTCCGCGAGCTCCAGCCCCCGCCGCCGCGCGAACGCCTCGGCCTCCTCGCCGGCCAGCAGCACGTGCGAGGTGTCGCGCATCACGGCGAGGGCGGCCTCCACCGGGTGCACGACGCGCCGCACCACCGCCACGGCGCCCGCCTTGCGCGCGGCGCCGTCCATCACCGCGGCGTCCATCTCGACGCCGCCCGAGGCGCTGAGCACCGAGCCGCGTCCGGCGTTGAACTCCAGGCAGTCCTCCAGGACGCGCACCGCCGCGACGACCGACTCCAGCGCGGGGCCGCCGCCCTCGAGCACGCGCCAGCCCGCGGCGAGTGCCTCCGTCAGGCCGCGCCGCACCGCCGTCGCGGCGTCGGACTCGCCGGCGCGCAGGGCGCCGGCACCCCCGTGGATGGCGAGTCGGGCGGAGCTCAGTGCTGGAGCTCCGGGAGGCCCGAGAAGCCGTCCAGGGCCTCGGGGTTGGCCAGTGCTTCGCGGTTGGTGACGGCGCGACCGTGCACCACCTCGCGCACGGCCAGCTCGACGATCTTCCCGCTTCGCGTGCGCGGAATGTCCGCCACCTGGACCACCCGGGCGGGCACGTGGCGCGGCGAGGCGCGGCGGCGGATGCGCGCCTTGATGCGCTCGATCAATGCGTCGTCGAGCGCGAGCCCAGCGCGCAGGCGCACGAACAGCACGATGCGCGTGTCGTCCTGCCACTCCTGGCCGATCGCCAGGCTCTCGAGCACCTCGTCGATCTGCTCCACCTCCCGGTAGATCTCCGCGGTGCCGATGCGCACGCCACCGGCGTTGAGCACCGCGTCCGAGCGGCCGTGGATGATCATCCCGTCGTGCTCGGTCAGCTCGGCGAAGTCACCGTGGCACCACACGCCGGGGAATCGCTCGAAGTACGCGGCGCGGTACTTCGAGCCGTCGGCATCGTCCCAGAAGGCGACCGGCATGGACGGGAAGGGCGCCGTGCAGACGAGCTCGCCCTTCTGGCCGCGCAGCGGCTGCCCGTTCTCGTCGAAGACGTCGACCTTCATGCCCAGACCCCGCGCCTGGATCTCCCCCCTCCACACCGGGCCGGTCGGGTTGCCCGCCACGAAGCACGAGATGATGTCCGTGCCCCCCGAGATGGACGAGAGGCAGAGGTCGCGCTTGATCTTTGTGTAGACGAAGTCGAAGCCCTCGGGCGCCAGCGGCGAGCCGGTCGAGAGGAGCGTCTTGAGGCTCGAGAGGTCGTGGCTCCGCATCGGGTCGAGTCCCGCCTTGGCGACGGCGTCGATGAACTTGGCGGAGGTGCCGAAGATGTTCACGCGCTCCGCCTCGGCGAAGTCGAACAGCACCTTCGGGTCCGGATGGAAGGGCGAGCCGTCGTAGAGCAACAGGGTGGCGCCCGAGGCGAGGCCCGAGACCAGCCAGTTCCACATCATCCAGCCGCAGGTGGTGAAGTAGAAGAGCCGGTCGCCGGGCTTCACGTCCACGTGGAGCAGGTGCTCCTTGAGGTGCTGGACGAGCGTCCCTCCCGCCCCGTGGACGATGCACTTGGGCGCTCCGGTGGTGCCCGACGAGTAGAGGATGTAGAGCGGGTGGTCGAACGGCAGCCTCGCGAACTCGATCTCACCGGGCTCGGAGGCGGCGAGGGCGTCCGCGAAGGTCAGCGCGCCGGGAATATCCGCCAGAGCCGGCCGTTCCCGGGTGTACTGGACAATCGCGATCCGCTCGAGCGAGGGCAGCCGCTCCCGGAGCTCGGCGATCCGCTCCAGCGAGTCGTGTGTCCTCCCGTTGTAGAAGTAGCCGTCGGCCGCGAACAGGACTCGCGGCTCGATCTGGCCGAAGCGGTCGAGTGCGCCGCCCACGCCGAAATCCGGGGAGCACGAGGACCACACGGCCCCCAGGCTGGTGGCCGCCAGCATCGCGATCACCGCCTCCGGCGCGTTTGGCAGGTAACCGGCCACGCGGTCACCGGGGCCCACACCCCAGCCGCGCAGCGTTCGGGAGAGCCGCGCCACCTGGTCCCGAAGCTCGGCGTGGGACAGGCTGCGCCGCACCCGCTCCTCGCCCCAGAAGACCAGGGCCGGGGTGTCGTCGCGCCGGCGCAGGAGGTTCTCCGCGAAGTTGAGCCGTGCCCCCGGAAACCAGCGCGCGCCCGGCATGCGCTGGCCGTCCTGCACGACGACTCCGCCGTCCCAGTCGGCGACGACGCCGGCGTACGACCACAGCGACTTCCAGAACTGCTCGGGCGCCTCGACCGACCAGCGGTGGAGGGAGGAGTAGTCCGGCAGGCGGACCTGCCATTCGGACTCCGCCGCGCGGCGGAAGGCGGTGAGGTGGGCTTGCTCGACGCGCTCCCGGGACGGCTGCCAGAGGGGTGCGGTCAAGTGGCCTCCAGCGCCGTCGCGGAGTGCGGCTGGCGACTAAGATACCATCGGAGCGGGTCGGATGAGTGGGAGGTCGGAGCAGTGAAGTACGCCATCGCTGCCTACACGATCGTGGTAGGCACCGTCCTCGCGTACATCGCGTACCTGAGCGTCCAGCGCCAGAAGCTCGCCGGCGAGCGGGGCGCCGGGCTGAGGCCGGCGCTGCGGGCGCCGGCCAGCGCCGCCGCCTTCATCGTCGCGACGGCCGCGCTGGCCGGGCTGCTGACCACCCTGCAGCCGGACCAGCCGTTTGCAGCCGGGGATCTGCTGGTGGCGGCCGCCGGCGGTGGCGTCGCCGCGGCGGCCCTCGCCTGGTGGATGCGGGGCCGGACGCCGGCGTGATCGTGCTCAACCCGCGCGACTGCTTCGCGGAGCTGGCGCGCGCTCCCGACGAGCGGATCGACCTGGACCAGGCGGCGCTGCTGATCGCGGCCGAGGAGTACCCGTCGCTCGACGTCGGCGCCTACCTCGAACGCCTGGATCGGTTGGCCGAGGGCGTCGCTGCGCATCTGGGCGCGGCCGGCAGCGACCGGGAACGGGTCGGGATCTTGAATCGGCGTCTCTTCGTCGAGCACGGCTTCCGCGGCAATCGCGACGACTACTACGACCCGCGCAACAGCTATCTGAACGACGTCCTGGACCGGAAGACGGGCATTCCCCTCACCCTCTCCCTGGTCTACATGGAGGTGGCCCGGCGACTCGATCTCGCCGTGTGCGGCATCGGCTTCCCCGGTCACTTCCTGGTGAAGTGCGTCGGGGAAGAGGAGGTCGTGGTCGACCCCTTCTTCGGGCGCAGTCTCACCGGGCGGGATTGCGAGGAGCGCCTGCGCGAGGTGCTGGGCGCCGACGCGGTGCTCGACCCCCAGGTTCACCTGCGCGCCGTCACGCCGCGCGAGATCCTGGTGCGACTGCTCGCCAACCTCAAGCACATCCGCCTCCGCTCCGGCGACTTCGGGCGCGCGCTGGCGTGCTGCGAGCGCATCCTGCTGCTGTTCCCCGACACCCCGGTCGAGCTGCGCGATCGAGGGCTGGTGTACGAGCAGCTCGAGTGCTTCGGGGCGGCGACGGCGGATCTCGAGCGCTTCCTGGATCTCGCACCCGACGACGAGTCCGCCGCCGGAGTGCGTGAGAAGCTGGCGCAGCTGCGCAGCAAGTTGCGCCGCCTGCACTGAGAGGCAGCGCGCCCTACGGTACCTCAGTACTTCGGCGAGCTCTCGCTCCGGCCGTGCTCCGCCACGTCGCGTCGCGGCAGGTCGGTGTAGACCGGCTTGCGGTTCTGTTTGCGGGCGGTGACGCACTCGATCAGGTTCTCGGTGTTGCCGAGCAGCAGCTGGTTGCGGTCCTCCAGCTCGATGGCAGCGTTCAGGCTGTTGTTCTCGAGATTGGCCCAGCAGACCTGCTTGGTCATCTGCAAGCCGAAAGCGCTGAACTCGCACATCTCCTCGGCCACCTGGATCGAGTGGTCGACGACCGCGCCGTCGGGGACGACTCGCGAGACCAGGCCGATGCGCTCGGCCTCGTGGGCGTCGAGCTTGCGGCCCGTGAGCAGGAGGTCGTTGGAGCGCGACGCCCCGATCAGGCGGGGCAGCAGATAGCTCGCCCCCAGCTCGGTGCTGGTGAGACCGTTCACGATCCCCGTGGCGTTGAAGTGCGCCGACTCGGCGGCGAAGCGCAGGTCGGCGCCGAGCGAGAGGCACAAGCCGCCGCCGTAGGCGGGCCCGTTGATCGCGGCGATGATGGGTTGCGGTGTCGCTCGCATGGCCGGCACCACCTTCGAGAAGTGCGACATGGCCACCATGCCCACCCGCGAGAGCGGCATCTGCTCCACCCCGGGGATCGCGCCCGGGTCCTCCAGGTCGAGCCCGGAGCAGAAGCCGGCGCCCTCCCCGCTGAGCACCACCACCCAGCACGCGTTGTCCGCCGCGACCTGGCGCAGCGCGGCGTAGAGCTCGGTCATCAGCTCGAACGACATCGCGTTCAGCCGATGGGGCCGGTTCAGCTTCAGCAGGGTCACGTGGGGACGGACCTTCTCGACGAGGACCAGGCTCATGGGGGCAGCTCCTCCCGGGGCGTCTAGGCCGAGCTGCTCGATTTGGGGCCCGCGAAGTACCAGATGACCACGCCGAGCAGCGGCAGCAGCAGGATCAGAACGGTCCACAGCACCTTCGAGCCCGTCGTTTCGCCGCTCTGGAAGATGTTCAAGATCGCCCACACGTCGGCGATCAGCACCAACAGACCAAAGAGCCCGATGCCCTCGAACACGGACGACTCCTTTCCCGTCACTACCGGCGGATCCGCTCGCCCCCGTGTCGTCCGGGTCAACCATCCGCGGGCCGCGAGCATACCACCGCGCCGACCTAGACGGGGAGGTCGGAAACGTGGCTCGAATTGAACACGATGGTGTGACCGCAAGGCGAGGTGATCCGGAACGAACGGTGGATCCGGCCCACCTCGATCTCGGATGGCGCGAGCCCCTGTGCGCGGAATCGCTGATGAACGGCGTCGAGATCTTCGACCATCAGGTCGAAAGGCGCCGGGCCCGGTGTGAAGTCCTCGGAGCGCAGCAGGACGAGGTGGGTGCCGCCGCGCAGCTCGAGCACCGCGAAGTCGTCGCCCTGGGCGATCGGTCGCATGCCGAGCCCGATCATGAACTCGCGCGTGTCGCTCACGGAGCGGGTCGGCAGGCTCACGTGTCCGACCCAGACCGCCGGGCGTTCGTCGCGAGGCACGGGCGACTCCTCCTCCCCGGACAGCAGCGCGGCCGCTACTCGGCCGGCGCGAGCCCCAGGGCCACGCCCGGGTCGAGGACGCGGGCGTCTCCGGCGTCCTCGCCGAATTCACGGCCCCGGTTCCGAGCGTTGCTGCGTCGCCGGGCCGGGCTCCGTCGGGGCGGAGCGCCGCTTCCAGAGCAGACCGAGCGCGGCGGCAGCGGCGACGGGGATCAAGACCCACCAGAAGAACTGCTCGAGCAGGGCCGCACAGGCCACGGTCAGTCCGAGCAGCGCGCCCAGCAGGCACATGCGCCAGTCGAAGTGCACTCCGGCCAGGAAGGTGGTGAGCGCCAGCGCGAGCAGCGCCACCAGGCCCGCATCATCACGGGTCAGGCGACCGGTCGCCTGGAGCAGGTTCACCAGGTAGACCGCCAGGAGGAGTGCCAGCCAATGAGCAGCCTGCACGCGAACGATGGCCGCGACCGATTCTCCGCGGCTTCGGGCGCGGGACCAGGCGCCGAAGACGCTCACTGCGGCGAACAGCGGCACCATGGCCAACCAGTAGCGGAGTCCGAAGCGGCCGGAGAAATCGGTGACGGCGATGCCGCCGATCGACAGCGCGATCAGCACACCGAACAGGATCTGATCGAGTCGTACGCGCCCGCCGGGCGACCCGGCCATCAGAGCAACAGGCCGGCGACGCAGGCGGTCATGAACGCCGCGAGCGACCCGGAGAGGATGGAGCGCAGGCCGTAGCGCGCCACCTCTGCACGTCGGGAGGGCGCGAGGCCGCCGATGCCTCCCAACAGGATGGCGAGGGAGCCGAAGTTGGCGAAGCCGCACAGCGCGTAGGACGCGATCAGCCCGGAGCGGGGCGCGAGCGCCCCCTGCTCCATCAGCAGCGCCAGTTCGCGGTAGGCGAGAAACTCGTTCAACACGGTCTTTACGCCGAGCAGGGCTCCCACCTGGGGCGCGTCCTGCCAGGGTACGCCCATCAGCCAGGCCAACGGCGCGAGCAGGAACCCGAGGATCCGCTGGAAGGTGAGCTCCGGCACTCCGACCCACGCACCGAGTGAAGCCAGGATCCCGTTCAGCATAGCGATGAGGCCCACGAAAGCGACGAGCAGCGCTCCCACGTAGGCGGCCAGGCGCAAGCCGGCCAGGGCGCCTTGGGCGGCCGCGTCGATCGGGTTCACCGCCGTGCGCTCCAGCCGCGAGCCTCCGGCCGCCGTGGTCGCGGGCGTCTCCCGTTCGGGCACCATCACCTTGGCGACGAGCAGCCCCGCCGGCAGCGAGAGCAGGCTCGCCGTGGCCAGGTGACCCGCGTAGTCGCCGCCGAGCATTCCCACGTAGGCGATCAGCACCGAGCCCGCCACCGTCGCCATGCCCAGCGTCATCAGCGTGAAGAGCTCGGAGCGGGTCATGCGCTCGAGGTAGGGGCGTACGATCAGGGCCGACTCCACCATGCCGAGGAAGAGGTTCGCCACCGCGGCCAGGCTCTCGGCGCCCGAGACGCGCATGGTTCGCGACAGGGCGAAGGCGAGCGCGTTCACCAGGCGGTGCATCACGCCGAGGTGGTAGAGCACGGCGAAGACGCTCCCCATGAAGATGATGATGGGGAGCACGTTGACGATGAACGAGAAGCCGGTGTCGACCAGGGCGCCGAACACGAAGCGCACACCCACGTCGGTGTAGGAGAGCAGCGCCGAGACCAGGCCGTTCATGCCGTCGAAGAAGAGCGCTCCGAGCGGTGTCTTGAGCAACGCGACGCCGAGGGAGAGCTGGAGCGCGAGGCCCCAGGCGACCGTTCGCCAGGGCACGTGTCTGCGGTCGCTGGAGCAGGCCCAGGCGATCGCGATCATCGACGCGAGGCCGAGCAGGCACACCAGGCGCTCCGCCAGGCCGCTCATCGAGCGGCGCACTTCAGGAGCTGGGCGAGCTGGCGCGCGGCCGCGACGGGATCCTCGGCGCCGGCCACCGCCGAGATCACGGCCACGCCGGCCGCGCCCGCGGCCACGACCCGCCCGCTGTTGGAGGCGTCGATCCCGCCGATCGCGATCAGCGGACGCACACCCGCCGCCCGCACGGCCTCGCCCAGCAGCTCCGGGCCGCGCGCGTCGTAGGCGCTTGGCTTCGAGCGGGTGGCGAAGACGGGCCCGAAGGCCAGGTAGTCGACGGGCTCGGCACCCGCCGCCTCGACCTGCTGCAACGTGTGCGTCGAGCGCCCCACGAGCAGCTGCCCGCGCAGGCTCGCGGGAATCCTCGCGGGCGGGAGGTCGTCCTGCCCGAGATGCACCCCGTCGGCCTCGGCCGCCAGCGCCAGGTCGAAGCGGTCGTTCACGATGAACAGCGCGTCGTGCTCCCGCGTGATGCGCCGGATCGCGGCGGCCCAGGCCAGCGCCTCGCCGTCGCTGGCGCGCTTGGCCCGGAGCTGCACGACCGCGGCACCCCCCAGGCAGGCGGCGTGGGCCTGCTCCACCGGATCGAGCTTCCAGGCCGACCCGTCGTCGGCCAGCACGTGGAGTCCGCGCAGCCTGCCCGCATCCGGGGCGCGAGGCGCTGACCTCACTCCCGCCCCGGGACGGGAATGCCCAGCTCGACGATCTTCTTGCGCAATGTGTTGCGATTGATGCCGAGCAGAGCCGCCGCGCGGATCTGGTTGCCCTCGGTGCGCGCCAGCACGGCCTGGAGCAGCGGGCGCTCCACGCGCTCCAGCAGCCGGCGGTAGATCTCAGAACTCTCCGGCTGTGCCAGCTCCGCTTCGACCTCTCGTTGCACGAGCTGCGCGAGGTCGCAGCCAGCCTCGGTCGACGGCTGCTTGCGCTCCAGGAACGCGAAGTCCTCGGCTGCGAGCACCTCGCCCGAAGACAGCACGAGCGCCCGTTTGATCGAGTTCTCCAGCTCGCGCACGTTGCCCGGCCAGTCGTGGCGGCTCAGGTATTCGACGCTCGAACTCGCCAGGAAGCGCGGCGCGCCGCACAGCTCCTCGGAGTAACGCGCGGTGAAGTGCTCCGCGAGTACGCGCGCGTCCTCGCGGCGCTCGCGCAGCGGCGGGATGTGGAGCGGCACCACGCGCAGGCGGTAGAGCAGGTCCTCGCGGAATCGGCCCTCGCGCACGGCGACTTCCAGGTCGCGGTGGGTGGCCGCGATGATGCGCAGATCGACCGGCTCGGCGTGGCGCCCGCCGACGGGCGTGACCTCGCTGCTCTGTAGCACGCGCAGCAGCTTCGCCTGGAGGTCGACCGGCATGTCGCCGATCTCGTCGAGGAAGACCGTACCCCTCGACGCCTCGCGGAAGCGGCCGAGGCGCGCGGCGACCGCCCCCGTGAACGCGCCCCGCTCGTGGCCGAAGAGTTCGCTCTCCAACAGCTCGCGGGGGATGGCAGCGGTGTTGACGGCGATGAAGGGCGCTTCGGCGCGCGAGCTGGCGGCGTGGATGGCGCGTGCCACCAGCTCCTTGCCGGTCCCGCTCTCGCCGGTGATCAGCACGGAGACGTCGCGGGTGGCGACGCGCCCGATCGTCTTGAAGATCTCCAGCAGCTCCGGGCTCTTGCCGACGAGCCGGTCGCCGGGAACCGTGCGGCGCCCCACCTCGCGGCGCAGCTCGTGTACCTCGCGCTCCAGTTCCCGGGCGCGCAGCGCCTTGGCCGCCAGGGCCTTCACCTCGGCCACGCCGAACGGCTTGACCAGGTAGTCGAGCGCGCCGCGCTTCATCGCCTCCACCACGTTCTCGAAGGTGTTCTGAGCGGTGATGATCACGACGGCGGTGTCGCTCCCCATGGAGCGCAGCCGGTCGAGGAGCTCTAGACCCGTCGCGCCGGGCATGCGGATGTCGAGGAACGCGATGTCGAAGCCGCCCGCAGCGAGGGCCTCGAGCGCGGCGTCGCCGTCGTCCACGTCGACGACCTCGCAGCCGTCCTCCTCGAGGGTCTCGCGTAGAACGAAGCGGATCGAAGGCTCGTCGTCGGCCACCAGCACGCGAGCCGCGCGAGAGGGGCTCACGACGGCCGCCTCAGCGGCAGCGCCACGCGCACGCGGGTGCCCTCGCCCGGCTGGCTGTCGATGCGCAGCGTGCCGCCGTGGCGCGTGACCCAGTGGCGCGAGACCGCCAGGCCGAGCCCCGTGCCGCCCCGGCGCGTGGTGAAGAACGGGGTGGACAACTTCCCGAGGGTCTCGGGCTCGATCCCCGGCCCGTCGTCGGCGATCTCGACGACCACCGTCGAGAGCTGTCCTTCGCTCGGGGTCGAGAGGCGGTGATCGAGGGTCATGCGCGTCGTGATCACCAGCGTGCCGCCCGCTTCAGCCATGGCCTGGAGGCCGTTGCGCGCCAGGTTGAGAAATACCTGGGTCAGGCGATCGGCGTCGGCGAGGAACTCCGGAATGGACGGGTCGAACCTGCGCTCCACCTGCGCGCCGGTGGCCACGGGGTCCGTGGCCAGGACGTCGAGCACGTCGTGGAGAACGCGGTGGATGTTCACGGGGTCGAGGCGGAGCTCCTCCCCGCGTGCGAAGACCATCAGGTCGTCGACCAGCGAAGCGATCCGGTCCACCTCGCGAACGATCAGCTCGGCGGCGTCGCGCGTCTTGGCGTCGGAGGCGCGCGAGGCCAGGATCTCGCCCGCGCCCCGGATTCCCCCGAGCGGGTTCTTCACCTCGTGGGCGATGCCGGCCGCCATCTGGCCGAAGGAATCCAGCCGCTCGCGCTCCGAGACCAGATCGCGCAGGGCGTTCTGGATGGTGCGATCGCGCAACACGAGCACGACTCCGCTGGGCGGCCCGTCGCCCTCGAACAGCGGCGACGCGGCTGCGTCGACCACCGCGTCCTCGGCGAAACGCCGCTTGATCGCGAACTCGTCGCGGATCGACGGTCGCCCCTCGTCGAGCACCGCCCGGGTCAGCACCACCACCGGGTGATCCGCTCCGATGACCCGTTCGAGCGGCTGGCCGGAGGTCGCCTTGGCCGAGGTTTCGAGGATGCGCGACGCCTCGGCGTTCAAGAGCTCGACGCGTCCGGCGCGATCGACGACCACCACTCCGTCCAGCAGTGCGTCGAGCACGCCCTGGAGGTCGCGGCCCACGGCTAGGCGGCTCGCGCGGTTTCGGAGAAGAACGCACGCGTCAGCTCGAGGATGGAGTCGAGTTCCAGGGCCTCGAGGGCCGCCTGGCGGAAGGCGGCGCTCCCCGGGAGCCCTCGCGAGTAGGCGGCGACGTACTTCTTCAGGTTTGCGGCGAGGGCCTGGCGATCGTCGAAGCTGGCCTCCATCAGTGCCACGTGGCGCTCGATGGTGACGAGCCGCTGCGCGGCCGTCGGCCGTCGCGGGGCGCCACCGCGGGCGAGCGCGAGGCTCTGCTCGAAGATCCACGGGTTGCCCATCGCGCCGCGTCCGATCATCACCCCGGCGGCTCCCGTCTCGCGCAACACGTCGAACACATCCTCCGCCTCGACCACGTCGCCGTTGGCGAGCACCGGCGTCCCGGGCACCGCATCGACCACTCGGCGGATCGCGTCGCGGTCGGCGCGGCCCGCGTATTGCTGGCTGCGGGTTCGCCCGTGGACGGAGACGAGCTCGGCGCCCTCGGCGACGGCGATGCGTGCAAACTCCGGTGCCACGATCGACGAGCCGTCCCAGCCGGTGCGCATCTTGACGGACAGCGTGCCCGAGAAGGCCGCGCGCATGGCCCGCACGATGGCGGCGGCCCGGGGCAGATCGCGCAACAGCGCGGAGCCCGCTCGGTTCTTGATGAACTTCTTGACCGGGCAGCCGGCGTTGAGGTCGATCCAGGCCACGCCCTCCGCTCCGAGTCGGCGGCAAGCCTCGCCGAGGATGGCCGGGTCGGAGCCGAACAGCTGGAAGGCGACCGGCGCCTCGCGGGGCGAGCTGCGCAGCAGCCGGCGCGTCTTGGGCCCGCCCATCACCAGGCCCTTTGCGCTCACCGTCTCCGTGAAGGTCAGCGCGGCGCCCGCCTCGCGCGCGATCAGCCGGAAGGGCAGGTTCGAAACTCCGGCCATGGGCGCCAGCACCAGGTTGTTCTCGAGCGTCAGGCGGCCCAGCTCCAGCGGGTGGATGGCGGCGGCGCAGCTGCTGGACTCGTCCACAGGGTCTCCGATCGCGGCCCCGCCCGCGGTTCTGGGGCCTCGCTCTGTGCCTAATTTTTGTGCAGATTAGCGGCCGGCCCCGCCCGCGTCGAGGTGGAGTTTCGCCTCTACCACCGGGCGGTTAGGGCGAGTAAGGTGGGTCCGTGAGAACGCGGCTCCCGCCCGCCGAGGCCCTGCGCGTGGTCCTGGAGACGACGCCTGTGCTCGGCTCCGAGACCGTGCCGCTGCGGGCCGCCCTGGGCCGCGTGCTCGCCGAATCGGTCGCGGCCAGCCGCGACCTCCCCCCCGTCGACAACTCCGCCATGGACGGGTACGCGGTGAGGCGGGAGGACGTGTCCACGGCCTCCGCGGCCCGCCCGGTGGCACTCCGCGTCGCTTTCGAGCTGGCCGCCGGCGCCTCTGCCGAGGGCGCCGTGGCGGCGGGGCAGGCGGCGCGCGTCTTGACCGGTGCACCGATCCCGCCGGGCGCGGACGCCGTGGTGCGCCAGGAGGACACCGAGCGGGACGGTGACCGGCTGAGCGTCCGCGTCGCGCCGGCGCCGCGCGAACACATTCGCGACGCCGGCGAAGACGTGCGCGCCGGCGAGGAGGTGCTCGTGGCCGGCGCGGTGGTGGGACCGGCCCAGGTGGGCATGCTCGCCGCCCTCGGGCGCAGCCTGGTGGCCGTCCACCAGCGGCCACGGGTCGCCATCCTCTCGGGCGGCGACGAGCTGGTCGAGCCGGACGGTGCGATCAGCGGCGGGCGGATCGTCTCGTCGAACTCCTACTCGCTCGCCGCCCAGTGTCAGGAGCTCGGCGCGGAGCCCGTCTACCTCGGGATCGCGCGCGACACGCCCGAGGATCTGGAGCGCCGCTTCCGCGCGGGGCTCGGCGCCCACGTGCTGGTGAGCTCGGCGGGCGTCTCGGTCGGCGACCGCGACTACGTGCGCGCCGTGCTCGAGAAGCTCGGCTGCGAGCTGCTCTTCTGGGGTGTCGAGATGAAGCCGGGCTTCCCGCTGGCCTTCGGCCGTTTCGCGGGCGCCGGCGGCGCGCTGGTCTTCGGGCTGCCCGGCAATCCGGTCTCGGCGATGGTCAGCTTCGAGCAGTTTGCGCGGCCCGCGCTGCGCAAGATGGCGGGGCGGCGCAGGTGGTTCCGGCCCACGCTGCAGGCGGTGGTCGCCGAGCGCCTGGCGAAGAAGCCCGGTCGTCTGCACTTCGTGCGCGTGGAGCTCGAGCGGTGCGACGGCCGGGTGATCGCACGCAGCACGGGCAGCCAGAGCTCGGGGGTGCTGCGTTCCATGACCGGTGCCCGGGGCCTGCTCGTCTTCCCCGCCGAAGCCACCGAGCTGCGCGAGGGCGACACAGCGACGGTTCAGGTGCTCGACCCGGACTTCTTCGCCTCCGGCGACCCGGGCTTTTGATCTGCCACGTGCCCAGTTCGCGCGGTGCAGCAGAGGGTCGACTGGCCGGTGTCTCGGGCGCCGTGCTCGCCGGCGGCTCCTCCTCGCGCATGGGTCGCGACAAGGCCGAGCTGCCCATCGGCGGCGTGCCCGCGGCGGTGCGCATCGCGCGGCTGCTGGCCTCGCTCTTCGGCGAGGTCCTGCTGGTGGGCGGCGAGCCTCCGCCCGACGCGCCGGGGCGACGCGTCGCCGATCCGCCGGGACCGCGCTGCGCGCTGCGCGGGCTGACCGGGGCCCTGGCGGCCGCGGACGGCGAGCGCGTGCTGGTGGTTGCGACCGACCTCCCGCTGCTGACGCCGGCGCTCCTGCTCGGGCTGGTGGCCTGGCCCGAGGCCGACGCCGTCGTCCCACGCACGCGCGCCGGGAGCCACCCGCTCTGCGCTCTCTACCGCAGCGAAAACGTATTGCCGATCGCGCGCGAACGGCTCGCCGCCGGCGACCTGAAGCTCCACGACCTGCTCGAGCAACTGGACTGCAGCTATCTCGACGAATCCGAGCTCGCGCAGCTCGACCCGGAAGCTGTGGCCCTCACCAACGTGAACACGCCCGACGACCTGACGCGCGCCGCGTCGCTGTGGGCCGCCGGCCGCCGCTGACCGAGCTCGCGCCGTTCACGGGGCGGGCGCGGCGTTCGCGGCGCGCTGGCGCAGCTTCTCGGCCTCCGCCTCGCGGCCCTGGGCGGACAGCTGCGCCGCCAGAGCCAGCAGCGTCTCGCGCACCTGGGGATGCGACGGGCCGAGCGTGTCCTCAAGCTGCGCGAGCGCGATGCGGTACGCCTCTTCCGCCTCGGCGCTGCGACCCTGCTGGGCGTAGAGCGCCGCCAGGTCCCTGGCGAAGACGCCGAGGTTGGGGTTCCCCTCGAGCTTGTATTCCGAGCCCGTGCGGATCGCCTGGAGGTGATACTGCTCCGCCTGTTCGATCCGCCCCGCGGCCCGGTAGACCCGCGCCAGATTGTTGTAGGCCAGCGCCAGCCGCTGAACGTGGGCCGGGCCCGACGCCGAGTAGATCGCAATCGCGCTCTGGTACATGGTCTCCGCCCGCGCGTAGTCTTTCAGGCCCGCGAACGCCGCGGCCAGGTAGGACGCCGAGGCGGCCGTCTCGAGGTCGCGGTCTCCCAGCTCCGCTCTGCGGATGTCGACCGCCGGCCGCAGGACGCTCTGGGCGGCCGCGAAGCGGTCCTGGGCGATGTACACCTTGCCGAGTCGGGTGAGCAGATCGGCAACGGCTTCGCTCTCGTCATCCGAGAGGCGCCGTTGCTCGTGCAGCGCGGCCTCGAGTTGCAGGGCGGCCTTCGCGAGCTCGCCCGTCTGCACGTAGACCTCGGCCAGCGCAACGCGGGTCCGGACCCGGCGGGAATCGCTTTCGGGCAGGGCGCGCGCCAGGGACAGCGCGCGCTCGTAGTTCCGCTGTGCGGATTCCTGGAAGCCGCTGCGCTGGAAGCGCTCCCCGCGCTCGAACTGCTTCTGCCAAGCGGCGGCCGGGTCTTCCGCGTGACGGGGGACGTCCTGTGCGACGCTGCTGCAGCCGGCCGAAGCCAGCGCGATCCACGTCGCGAGCCAAGCCCGCGCCAAACCGTGCGGACCTCCGCTCAGGTTTTCGAGGCGACGAAGTAGCTGTTGAGGATGTCGCCGTCGACGCGGTGGACGGCCACGTTCTGGAACCCGGCCGCGGCGAGCATCTCACGCGCCTTCTGCTCGCCCCACATGGTCCCCAGCCCCTCGCCCTGCCGCGCCAGCGAAACCGTCATGCAGTGCATGGTGCTGATCGAGTAGAGGAAGGGAGCCAGGGGGTGGTCGAGATTCTCGGCGAGCTCGCTCGAGGCCGCGATGTCCACCATCAGGAACGTCCCGTCGGCGTGCAGCACCGCGGCGATGCCCGCGAGGACGGCGGTCGGCTGGGCCTGATCGTGGATCGCGTCGAAGGCGGTGACCAGGTCGAAGCCCGCCGGCTCGCCGAGCGACTCCACGTCCCGCACCTCGAAGGCCGCGTTGGGGAGCCCCGAGGCCTCCGCTTCGGCGCGACCCGCGGCGACGCCCTCCTCCGACAGCTCGTAGCCCGTGAAGCGACTGTGCGGGAAGGCGCGCGCCATCACGTTGATGGCGTGTCCGGAACCGCAGCCGACGTCCAGCACGTCGATGCCCCGCGTGAGTCGCTCTACCAGCCCGGGCACGAGCGGCAGCGTCTTCTGGACCAGCGCCGCGTCGATGACCTGTCCGCTCTCTTCGGCCATGATCTCGTGAAAGCGGGAGTACGCGGAATAGGGCACGCCGCCGCCCTTGCGGAAGCTCTCGACGATCCCCTCTTCGACGCCGCCCATGCAGGCGATCCAGCGCATCTGGATCGAGAGGTTCGCCACACCCGCGGCGCGCGTGAGCGACGCCGCGTGCTCCGCGGGGAGCGCGTAGCTGCGGGACGTCGCGTCGTACTCGATCACGCGACCGGTGACCATCGCGCCGAGCCACTCGCGCACGTAGCGCTCGTTGAGTCCGGCCGCGCGCGCGATCTCCTCGCTCGTCGACGCGGGAAGGTCCTCCATCGCGTCGAAGATGCCCGCCTGATGACCGACGCTGGTCATCAGCGCCAGCGCCGCATCGTTCAGCACTCCGACCATTCGCGCCGAAAAATCCTCGGCTTTTGCCCGGTCGAGCACGTGTTTCGCCATGGTTCCTCCCTCGCCAATGCGCGTTCGATTATAGGGCCGCCGCGCGCGCTCAGGCGCGCGTTCGAGTCCGGTCCCGGCCCAGCACGGATCCGAGCCGCGGCCCGGCGAGGCCGGCCAGCGCGCTCTCGACGGCGGGCCGGTGGTCGGCCGCCGGCGCGGTCGGGTCGAAGCGGGCGCGCTCCAGCTCGACGAGCAGCTGTGCCGCCGCGCGCGCTGGCGGCTGCGCAGCGCGCGCCAGAAGCTCCTCCGCGGCCGATCCCCGCGCGCCCGGCAGCGCGGTCTCGAGCGCGGCCCGCAGGGCCGCGGCCAGCGCCGTCAGCTCGGCGTCGCGGTCACCGGCCGCGCGTGCGACGTCGGCCGCTTCGAGCGCCGCCTTCGCCGCGGGCGAAGCCCGGCGGCTGCGCAGGGCGGCGCCCAGCGCGGCCGCGGCGAGGATCGCCCCGCCCAGCGCGAGCCAGCGCCCGGCGCCGCTGTGCCCGGCGCCGGTGTCGGGCGGTGCGGCCCCGCCGCGGGGCTCGGCGGGCTCGGGTCGGCCCGGCTGCGGCTCCAGCGCGCGGCGGGCTCCCACCTGGACCTCCACCGGCGGCGAGCTCGCGCTCGCGTAGCGCCCGGTGGCCGGATCGAAGTACGCCAGGCGCACGGCCGGAATGGCGAGCGACCCCTCCTGCCGCGGCACCACGTCGTAGACGAAGTGGCGCTGGGCGCCGAGCCGCGGCCCGCGGTTGAGCACCAGCGTGGGACGGCGGCGAAACACCTCCGCGCCAGCCAGCGCATCGCCCGCGGGCAGGGGCTCCGCCGCGTCCCACAGGTTTCCCGCCCCGCGCAGCATGTAGGCGACGCGCACGCTCTCTCCGAGTCGGACCGCCCGGGGCTCGACGCTGGCGTGGATTCCGACGGCCCCCACCAGGCCCGTGAAGTCGGCGGGTCGCCCCGCCTCGGGCAGCGCCGCAATCTGGAGGAAGCGCCCCGGAACCGAAACGGTGAAGGGCTCGGGTTCGCCCGCGACGCGGCAGCGCAGGCGCGCACCGCCCACCCGGAATCGGCCGGCGCGCTCGGCGAAGAGGGCCCGCCTCTCTTCGCGCACCCGATAGGACGCGCCCCCGCTCCGCTCCCGGCCCGCGTCCGGGTTGCCGGGCAGCCGCTCGACCCGGAAGCCCGGGAACAGGGGCGGGTCGGCCCACTCCACCGCGCCGACGTCTTCGCGACTCAGGATCGAGACCCGGTACACGACCTGTTGGCCGACCCAGCCGCGCTCGGGATCGAAGGAGACGCGGGTGGCGCAGGGCGGCGCCGCGCCCGCGACCCGCGCCAGCGCCGCGCTCGCCATCACGGCCAGCCACGCGGACGCCAGCAGGCGGCTCGTCACCAGGCCGGCTCGCTGCGGCTGGCGCGTGCGACCTCGCCGCGCGCGGCGGCCCTGAGCGCCCGGGCGGGATCGTCGCTGACCCGATCGAGCCAGCGTCGACGCTCCTCGGCGCTGAGGGGAGGCGGAGCGGCGGTGGGCTGGGCGGGAGGCTCGGGCTCGCGGCGGGCCGGCTCGGCGCGCGACGGCTCCTGCGCTGCGCGCTCCGGGCCGGGCGTTTCGGCTGCCCCGCTGGGGCGCCGCGGCGCGGGCGCCGGGGGCTGGGCGGCCAGCGCCGCCAGGGTCCACTCCAGGTTGAAACGCGCCTGGGAGTCCGTCGGGTCCAGCGCCAGCGCGTCGAAGAAGGCGTCTCGCGCCGCCTCGAATTCCCCCTGCTCGAGCGCCGTCACACCCAGGTCGAAGTAGGCCAGGGACGCGGCGCTGGGGTCGCGAGCGGCGAGGGCGGCCGCCAGGAAGGCCCGGCCGGCGGCCCCCCGCTGGCCCTGGGCGAGGCGCGCCAGACCCAACTCGGTGAGCAGCCGCGCGTCGCGCGGATCCGCGCGCACGCGCGCCTCCAGTCGGCCCAGCGAAGCGGCCCCGTCGGCGTCCTGCGCGGGCGAGCGGCTCGCCGGCGCGCCGCTGGCCAGGGCCGCCGCCAGCGCGGCCGCCGACATCTTCCAGCGGCGGGCCCGACCCCGACGCGCGCGGCTCGGCCGCGGGCGCGGCAGGCCCTCGATCAGGAGCGTGGCGAAGGCCGCGGCCGCGAAGGGCAGGACCTGCACCGCGCGCACGCGCCGCTCGACCCGCCCACCCGACGCACCCAGCGCGTCGCGCCGGATCGCGCGGGCGGCGGCATCGAAGTCGAACGCGCCCCAGGCGTCGGCGCTGAACAGCTCGCCCCCGGTCGCACTGGCCAGCCGGGAGAGCGGGTCCAGCCGGCGCCGCGAGACCACCGCTCGTCCATCCGCGCCGCGCAGTGGTACACCGTGGTCGGGTACGGTCGCGCCGGTCTCGCTGCCGATCGCCGCAGTCAGCACCCGCACCTCGGCGCGGACGGCGCTCGCCGCGCCCAGGTCGCGTTCACCGCTTCGATCCTCCCCGTCGCTCAGCACGAAGAGCACCCGGGGGCGCTCGCTGCCGGCCTCGAAGGCGTCGAGCGCCGCCTCCACGCCGCGGCCGAGCCGCGAGCCCGGCGGGTGAACCAGATCCGTGTCGAGGCCGTCGAGCAGCTCTACCAGTGCGGCGTGATCCGGTGTGAGTGGCGTGAGCAACACCCCGCGTCCGCCGAAGGCGGCGATCGCCGCGCGGTCCTGGGAACCGAGTCGGGCGAGCAGCTCCGCGCTCGCGCGGCGCGCGCGGTCGATGCGGCTGGGCGGCACGTCGCGTGCGTCCATGCTGCGCGAGACGTCGAGCAGGAAGACGACGTCGACGCCGGCGGCGGGGACCCTCACCACGCGCTCTCCGACGCGCGGGCCGAGCAGCGCCGCGAGGGTGACCGCCAGGGCGATCCACAGCGCGGCGTCGCTGCGCAGCTGGACCTCGGGAATCCGCACGCCCGCGCCGAGCAGTCGCCGCAGCCGGCGCTGCGCGAGCAGCCGCGCGGCGAGCAGTGCGACCGCCGCGCCGATGCCGACGACGGCACACACGGTCACCCACTCCGGGTGGGCCAAGCGTTCGAAGCTCACGGCAGCCGCCTGCGCCACACCCGCGCGGCCGCGATCTCGAAGAACAGGCACCCGGCGGCCAGGGCGAGGAACGGCTCCGGCCGCTCGCTGTGGCGAATCCGCGCGGGGAGCGGACGCGGCACGCGCTCGAGCGAGTCGATCTCGCGGTACACGCTGTCCAGATCGCGCGAGCGGCGAGCCTGGAAGAAGCGGCCCCCCGTGGCAGCGGCCACCTGCGCGAGCGCGCCGCTGTCGACGTCGTGGCGCTCGAAGCGCAGCCCGCGCCCCGCCGCGCCCCCGCCCGTGGCCATCGGTACTTCTTCGCCGGCGGAGCCGATCGCCACCGTGTGGACGCGGATTCCCTCGCCGGCGGCGAGCGCCGTCGCGGCGTCCAGGGAGATCGATCCGGCGTTGTTTCTCCCGTCGGTGAGCAGCACCACCACGCGTCCGGCCAGGGGGCCGCCGCCGCGGCGCGCGGGAGTGCCGCCGAGTGCGCGTTTGACCGCCAGGGCGAGGGCGTCGCCCAGCGCTGTGGCCTCTCCGGCCACGCCGGCCTCGACGCGCTCGAGGGCGGCGCCGAGCAGCGCCCCGTCGCTGGTCAGCGGGCACTGGGTAAAGGCCGACTCGCCGAACACGACGAGGGCCACCCGGTCGCCCTCGGCCGCCCGCTGCGTGGCGAAGCGGGTCACCACCTCGCGCGCCAGATGCAGGCGCGTGCGCCATTCCCCGCCGACTTCGGCATCCAGCGCGCGCATGCTCCCCGAGGCGTCGACCACCAGCACGAGGTCGAGTCCGGAGCCGGGCTCGGGCGGCGCCCGGTGAAGCCCCACCGGTCCGGCCAATACCGCGGCGAGAGCGAGCAGCGCCATGGTCCGCAGGCCCAGCGCGAGGCCGCGCACGCCGTCGAAGCGGCGCGCGCCGCCGCTGCGCGCCTCCGCGATCGCCGCCCACGGGACGCACGCCGGTCGCGCGCGCAGGGCAGCCAGCGCGGCGGCAGCGACCAGCGGGACCAGCGCGATCAGCCAGGCCGGCCGCTGGAGCGCTTCGACCCCGAGCGCGTCAGCGAGCCCGGTCACCCCCGCGCCTCCGTGGGGATCGTCTCCTCGACGAAGCCCTCGGCCGAGTCCAGCAGCTCGGACGCGCGGCGGGCGAACGCCGCGCGCTCTGCCGCAGCGGCCGGCTCGGGGCGGAAGCGCCGCTCGTCCAGCGCGCGCAGGATCGAGACGAAGGCGGGCCAGCGCGAGGTCGCCGCGAAGGGCGGCGTCGCCGCCTGGAGCTCCTCCGTGGTGCGGGCCACGGCGTCCGCCCGGAAGCGGCGGGCCACGTAACGCCGCAGTGCCGCCGCCGCCGCGTGCGACGCCGCCAGCGGATCGTCCGGCGCGATCGCGCGCGCCGCGACCAGCGCCGCGCGCGCCTCGATCCAGGGCGGCTCCGCCGGCGCGGCGGGCTCTGGATGGCGCAGCGCGTGCGCCCGCGCAGCGTAGCGCCGGCGCGCGACGCGAAAGACGGCGACACCGACCAGCGCCAGCAGCGCACCCGCCGCGGCCGCGACGGCGTTCGGCGCGCCCGTCGGCGCGGCGGGCGCGCGGACACCGAACGGGGTCATCCGCTCGGGGTGTTCGGCCAGCGCCGAGACGACCTCCAGCGAGAGAGCTTCGAAGCCGAGTGACACGACCGAGCCGTCGGGGGCCTCGACCTCGACGCTTCCCGCCGGCCAGGCGAACACGCCCACCTCCCGCGCGCGGATGCGCAGGCGCGTGCGGTGCACCCAGCGCGAGCGCTCCTTCTGCGTGGGCAGCGCCTCGGCGTCCAGCAGCCAGAGGCCGGGCAGCTCGGCGGGAGGGGAGAACGGGCGCGGGCGGTGCTCCGGGGGCGTCACCACCGCCAGCTCGAGCTCGGCCACGTCGCCGATCTGCAGGCGCGGAGGCTCGAGCACCAGGCTGGCCCGCGGCGTGATCGTCGAGCCGATCGGTGCCGACGGCGGCTCGCCGCAGCCCGCCGCCGCGAGCAGCGCCGTCAACAGCGGCGCGCCGAGCCGGGCCGCCGCCTTCACCTCGGCACCCGGAAGCGGCGCGCCGCCCGCTCGCGGAAGAAGCGCGCCAGGGCGAAGAAGGGGCTGCGGTCGGTGCGCAGCCACAGGACGTTGGCACCGCCGCGGCGCAACTCGCGCTCCAGGTGCTGGCGCCGCCGCGTGCAAGCTTCGCGGTAGCGCTCGCGCGCGCGCCGCGAGCCCGTGTCGAGCACGAGACTGACTCCGGGCCGCTCGGGATCGGCGATGCGGACGGGGCCCGCCGAGGGCAGCGTCTCCTCGCGCGGGTCGAGCAGAACCGCCGCCACGACGTCGTGACGGCGCGCCAGGTCGGCGAGCTCGGCGCGCAGCAGCGAGCTGCCGCCGCCGTCGCCGAGCAGCGCCGGGTCGCGGAAGTCCGACAGAGCGATCAGCGTGGCGTGGCGGCCGGCACCGGCCCGCGCCGCGCGCAGCCCCGCCGCCAGGGAGGTGGCGCCAGCGCTGGCGTCGGCCGCTTCCACCGCGCTGCGGATCACCCGCCAGGTATGGGCGGCGCCGCGCCCCGGCGGCACCCGCGTGCGCACGGTGGCGTCGAAGGCGACGAGCCCGACCCGATCGCCGGCGCGGCCCGCCGCGGCGGCCATCAGCGCCAGCGCGTGGGCGGCCGTGCCCGCCTTGGCCTGCCCCGCGGTCCCGAAGCGCATCGACGCCGACACGTCCAGCGCGAAGACGAGGGTCTGGTCCCGCTCCTCGCGGTAGAGCTTGACGAAGGGCTCGCCGTGGCGCGCCGTCGCGTTCCAGTCCAGCGTGCGCACGTCGTCGCCGGGCACGTACGGCCGGGACTCCTCGAACTCGAGACCGCCGCCCCGGAAGGCGCTGGCGTAGTTGCCCGCGAACAGCCCGGTGGCCTCGCGCCGGCTGCGCACGGTCAGCAACCGCGCGGCGCGCGCCAGGTCCTGGGGCGGGACCGGGGCGCGCTCGGATTTCGCCACCTCTCAAGCCGTCTCGACCGCCGCGAGGACGGCCTCGATGACGGTCTCCGGCCCGAGGCCATCGGCCTCCGCCTCGTAGCTCACCGCAACCCGGTGGCGCAGCACGTCGGGCGCCACGCGCTTCACGTCGTGGGGTGTGGCGAAGCCACGCCCGTCGAGCAGCGCCCGCGCGCGCGCCGCCCGCACCAGATACATCGAGGCGCGCGGCGAGGCGCCGAGTGCCACCGGCGAGTCCGAACTCGGGCTGGGCGGCGCCGGCAGCCGGGCGCCGGCCGAGAGCGGATCGCGCGTGGCCCGCACCAGCCGCACGGCGTAGTCGCGAATCGCGGGAGCGACGTGCACCTCGCTGGCGGCGCGCTGCAGACCCAGCACCACCTCCGGGCCGGCGGCGGCCTTCGCCGCGAGGGGCGTGAAGGTGTCCCGGTCGACGATCTCGCGCTCCTCGTCCTCGTCCGGGTAGCCGACCACCAGCTTCACCAGGAAGCGGTCGATCTCGGCCTCGGGGAGCGGGTAGGTTCCTTCGAGCTCGACAGGATTCTGTGTCGCCATCACGAAGAAGGGGCTCGGCAGCGGGAAGCTCTGCTCCCCGATCGAGACCTGGCGCTCCTCCATGGCCTCGAGCAGGGCCGACTGGACCTTGGCCGGCGCGCGGTTGATCTCGTCGGCGAGCAGCACGGGGGCGAAGATCGGTCCGCGCCGCACGACGAACGAACGCTGGTCCGGCACGTAGACGGGCGTGCCGAGCAGGTCGCCGGGGAGCAGGTCAGGCGTGAACTGGATGCGGCCGAAGCCGACGCCCAGGGCCTGGGCGAAGGTCCGGACGGCCGTGGTCTTGGCGAGCCCCGGCACGCCCTCGACCAGTGCGTGACCGCGCGAGAGCAGGGCGATGAGCAGACCATCGATCAGGGCGCGTTGCCCGACGACGATCCGGCCGATCTCCTCGACGACGTGCTTGAGTCGTTCCTGTGCGTCTTCCATCGCTTTCCGGAAGAGTACCACCCAGTCCGCGCGCGTGGCCGACGTGCAGCAGGTCGAAGCCGCTGTGTGTGGTCGTCACGAGCCGCTCGTGGGCAGCCCCGCCGGCGGCTGGGGCCTGGGCTCCGGCTCGCGGACCACGCCGAACAACCCCTCCAGCTTGCGGATCCCCTCGAGCACCAGCTGGGGAACGCCGCGCAGCACCAGGCCGGCCGGGCCCGCCCCGAACGTGCGCAGCGGGACCAGCTTCGCGTCGGGCTTCTCCCAGGGGCCGCTGAGCTCGAAGTAGGCGGCCACCAGATTCTCGTCGGCACCCAACAGCAGCAGGTTCAGGATCGGAATCTTGTCGAGCGCGCGGTCGAGCTGCCGGAACAGGAACAGTGCCACGTCCACGTCGATCTCGCGCGGTTCGCGCACCAGCTCGACGGAGCCCGAGGCGAAGACGCGCAGGTCCGGTCCATCTAGGGTCAACGACTCCGTGTGCAGCCGCCCGTCGGTGATCTCCAGGATCGACTCCACCCGCTCGTAACGCACCGAATCGCGCGCGGCGAAGGGGTTGAACGCATCGCTCGCCAGGGCGATGGCGACGAACGGCGGGATCTCGCGGCGGATGCGGCCGTCGCGGGCGTCGAGCTCGACCAGCCCGGAGAGATCGGCGAGCAGCGGATGGCCGGGCCGAAGGAAGCCCGCGGCGCCGCCCTTCAGGGCGACGCGACCGGTGACCAGCTCCGTGGTCATCCCGAGCTGTTGGGCGAGGCCTGCCGCGCTGGCGTCGGCGAGCTCGAAGCGCAGCCAGAAGGGGACCTCGTCGGGTCGCGACAGGTCGAGACGCGCCATGCCCCGCAGTCGGCCCGAGGGAGCCAGCTCGACTTCGCCCTCGTAGAGCGTCAGCTCGCCGCCGGATGCGCTGAAGCGCGCTCCCGCCCGCTTCTGCCGCCAGTGTCGCCCGTCGATGCGGCCCACGATGAGCCGCCCTTCCGCCCAGGTCCCACCCGGTGCGGCTGCGGGGACCGCGTCCT
>JAZFWH010000133.1:0-9629 GCA_036482635.1 Myxococcota bacterium | reverse complement strand
GCATGAAGAACCTCTGCATGGCCGGCGGCGTGGCGCTCAACTGCGTCGCCAATGGGCGCCTGGTGCGCGAGGGCCCCTTCGAGAACCTCTGGGTGCAGCCGGCCGCCGGCGACGCGGGAGGCGCACTGGGCGCCGCCCTGTTCGTGTACAACGCGGTGCTGGGCAAGCCGCGCGCCCTGCGCATGCAGCACGCCTTCTGGGGCCCCGCCTACTCAGACGAGGCCATCTGCAAGTACCTGGACGCCCGGGGCGCGCCGTACCGGACGGTGTCGCGCGACGAGATGATCGGGGAGACGGGGCGCCGGCTCGACGAAGACCAGGCGGTGATCGGCTGGTTCCAGGGTCGCGCGGAGTGGGGCCCGCGCGCCCTCGGCAGCCGCAGCATCCTCGCCGACCCGAGAAACGGGGAGAACTGGCAGCGCGTGAACCTCAAGATCAAGTTCCGCGAGAGCTTCCGACCCTTCGCGCCGGCGGTCCTGGCCGAGAAGGCCTCCGAGTGGTTCGAGATCGACCGCGAGAGCCCGTACATGCTGCTCGTCTGCCAGGTGAAGGAGGGCAAGGACATCCCGGCCGTCACCCACGTGGACGGATCGGCCCGCCTGCAGACGGTCACTCGCGAGAGTCACCCCGAGTTCTACGACCTGCTGGCGGAGTTCGACCGACGGACCGGGTGTCCGATTCTGATCAATACCTCGTTCAACGTGCGCGGTGAGCCCATCGTCTGCTCGCCCGACGACGCGTATCTGTGCTTCATGCGGACGGACATGGACGTGCTGGTCATGGGCAACCAGATCCTCCTGAAGAAGGAGCAGCCGGAGCTGCACGAGGACTTCGACTGGCGCGAGCGCTTCGAGCTCGACTGACAACGGGAGAAAAGAATGGCGCGTTCCAGAGGCGGCGCTATCGGCCGGCTTTCCATCTTTGGCGA
This sequence comes from Myxococcota bacterium, assembly GCA_036482635.1. Classification (GTDB taxonomy): domain Bacteria; phylum Myxococcota_A; class UBA9160; order UBA9160; family SMWR01; genus JAZFWH01. The sequence goes on along the minus strand of JAZFWH010000133.1, from coordinate 8,701 downwards.
GCTCTGGTCCTTCATGAAGGTTCGCAAGAAGTGGTGGCTGGGGCCGATCGTCGTCACCATGCTGCTCCTCTCCGTCTTGATCGTGCTGACGGAGGGCTCTGCGGTCGCACCGTTCATCTACGCGCTCTTCTAGGGGGCGCACCGGTGGCGGCGGCGGGAGAGAAGGCCTGGCGTGACGACTGACGCGGGCACAACGGGCATCGAGCTCGACCTCCCCGCGCGCGCGCGACGGGGCGCCTGGCTCGGTGCGGGCGTCATGGCCGCGCTGTGCGTGGGGGTCTTCGCGCCGATCCTCTACTACATGGCGCAGCACTGGCGCGCCGTCGACGACTACTCACACGGCTTCCTGGTGGCCCCCCTGGCCCTGTACTTCGCGTGGGAGCGGCGCGACCAGCTGCGCCGCGCCCCGGTGGAGCCGTCCTGGTGGGGGGTCGTGCCCCTCGCGCTCGGCACGCTGTCACTGGCCATCGGCCGGCTCGGCGTCGAGCTGATGACCATGCGTGCGGCTTTCGTGCTCAGCTTGATCGGGCTCACGCTTCTGCTGCTCGGCCGGCGCGTGTTCCGGATCCTGGCCTTTCCGCTCATCTTCCTCTTCTTCATGGTGCCGCTGCCCCAGTCACTGGTGAACGTGATCGCCTTCCCCTTGCAGCTGATCGCGGCCGACCTGGCCGTCGAGTCCCTCTACTGGCTCGGCATTCCGGCGCTTCGCGAGGGAAACATCATTCACCTTCCGGACACGCAGCTGTTCGTCGCGGAGGCCTGTAGCGGCCTTCGATCCTTGATGGCGCTGGGCACGCTGGGTGTGGTCTTTGCGTACTTCTTCCGCAAGAACATGGCCGAGCGGATCGTGATCGTGCTCTCGACCATCCCCATCGCGATCCTGGTGAACGCCTTTCGCGTGGCGCTAACGGGAATACTCACCCACCACTTCGGTCAGGCGGCGGCGGAGGGACTGATTCACCAGACCGAAGGCTTCTTCACCTTCGGTCTCACCTTCCTGCTGCTGCTGGTCGAGGCGTGGTTGCTGGCGACGTTCTGGCCCCGGTCGCGGCGCCGCGAGTCGGGAGCCGAGGCATGATCAAGCTGATGGTCGCCGCCGGCTTCCTCGCGCTCAATCTCTACGTCTACCACTCCTTCGCCACGGAGGAGTCGATTCCGGAGCGCCAGGCCTTCGAGGGCTTCCCCCTCGAGTTCGGGGAGTGGTACTGCCCCGAAAACGGCCAGGTGAGCGCCGACGTGATCAAGAACCTCGGCGTCACCGACTACCTGCTCTGCTCGTACGTGCGCGGGCAGCCCCGGTCGTTCGTCAACGCCTACGTGGGCTACCACCAGACGCAGGTTCGAAAGGAAGGCGGAGGCGCCGGGGAAAACGCCATCCACCCGCCCGAACACTGCCTGCCCGGATCCGGTTGGGACGTGATCGACGCGCGCATCGTCACACTGGACCTGCCGGGGCTGCCCACCGGGCGCGGGCGCCCCGAGGCCAAGCGCTTCATCATCGCGAAGGGCCAGGCTCGCCAGCTCGTGTACTTCTGGTACCAGTCGCGCGGCCGCGTGCTGGCGAGGAACCACGAGGTGATCTTCCACCGCTTTCTGGACCGGGCCGTCCGCAATCGCACCGACGGTTCCCTGGTGCGCCTCACGATTCCCATCATCCGCACCGACGAAGCCCGCGCCGAGCGAGACTTTCGCGAGTTCGCCGAGTACTTCGTGCCTCTGCTGACCGCGTACGTTCCGAGCTGATCGAAGACGGGAGCATGCTGTGCAGCTCAAGCCAGTGATCCACCTGACCGGACAGTGCGAATACCCGCGTCCGCTCCCCTTCCACCCGCCGCAGCGCTACCCCGAGCTCGACTTCCTGCCTCCCAACACGTGTGCGGGGAACGGCGTGTACAGCGGCGTGCGCTCGCTGCTGCGCGCGCTGGGCTGCGACGCGGCGCGCTTCGGCACGCCGGACTGGTCGCCGCTGTCCGACCTGGTCCAGCCTGGCGGGCGGGTCGTGCTCAAGCCCAATTTCGTGCGCCACTTCAACGAGACCCACGGCGACTCCGTCGAGGCGGTCGTCACCCATCTTTCGGTCCTGCGGCCCCTGATCGACTACGCGCTCAAGGCGGTGGGACCGTCGGGCAAGGTGGTGATCGCGGATGCCCCCCAATACGACTGCGAGATCGACGTCCTGCTCGAGAGGATCGGTCTGGCCGACTTCCTCGGCTGGTATCGCGACGCGCTGGATGTGGAGGTCGAATGGCGCGATTTGCGCGTCGAATTCGGCCGTCACCTCCACGGAGTGCAGTTCGAGAAACGCGCCCTGCCGGGCGATCCCGAGGGATACGCGGCCATCGATCTGGGCGAGGCGAGCCACTTCGCGAGCATGGCGGAGCGGCGACTGCGGCTGCTGCGGGGTGCGGACTACGACGAGGAGGTGACGATCAAACACCACAGTGGGGGGGTGAACGAGTATCTCGTCTCGCGCACGGTGCTGCGCGCCGACCTCGTCATCAACGTCCCCAAGATCAAGACCCACAAGAAGGCGGGCGTCACGCTTTCGATGAAGAACCTGATCGGGATCAACGGAGACAAGAACTGGCTCCCGCACTACCGCGCCGGCTTCACCTCCGGAGGCGGCGATGAGTTTCCCCGCGCCGATGCCTACTCGCGCTTCCGGGCGTTCGGCGGTGAGTTCGCCCGGCGGCTGCTCAAACGGGGCGTGGGAGGCCCGCTGTTCCGGGGCATCCGCGCCGCCGAAGAGGCGGCCGGCCTGGGACGCCGCGCGCGGGCGGGAAACTGGTGGGGCAACGACACCGTCTGGCGCACGTGCCTGGATCTCAACAAGATCTTCTACCACGCCGACAAGAACGGTGTGCTGGGCCGCCCCGACCGTCGGGTGCTGAACGTCTACGACGGGATCATCGCGGGCGAGCGCCAGGGCCCGATGGGCCCGGACGCCCGGCCGGTGGGCCTGCTGGCAGCGGGCGCGGACGGAGGAGCGGTGGACGTGGTCCTCAGCTGGATCATGGGCTTCGACTGGCGGCGCATCCCCGTGCTGGCCCGCTCCGTCGAGGCTCCGCTGGACGGCCTGCGCATCACCCGGTTCGACGGCGATCCCGACGGGCTCGAGGTCTGCTGGATCGACGAGCGGGGAGAGCGGACGGTCCGCCTTGCCGACATCGATCTGAATCTCCACTTCGAGGCCCACCCGGGCTGGAAGGGACGCATCGAACGCGAGCCTCGAGAAGCGGCGGCATGCGCCAGCTGATCCAGTCCTACCGCAGCGGTGAGCTCAAAGTCGCAGAGGTTCCGCCCCCGGTCCTGCAACCCGGCGGGATCCTGGTGCGCACCGTCCACTCGCTGGTCTCGGTGGGCACCGAGAAGATGATCGTCGATCTCGCGCGCAAGAGCCTGCTCGGCAAGGCCCGCGCGCGCCCCGACCTGGTCAGGAAGGTCGTCGCCACCGCCCGCAAGCAGGGCGTGCTGAACGCCGTGCGCAAGGTGCAGGCGAAGCTCGAAACCCCGATTCCGCTGGGTTACTCGAGCGCCGGCGTGGTGGTGGACGCCGGTGACCAGGTCGCCGAGTTGCGCGCCGGCGATCGCGTCGCCTGCGGCGGCGCCGGCTACGCCAACCACGCCGACTACGCCTACGTGCCGCGCAACCTCGCCGCCCGGATTCCCGACGGAGTGTCGATGGAGACGGCGGCCTTCGCCACGGTCGGTGCCATCGCGCTGCAGGGGGTGCGCCAGGCGAATCCCACCCTGGGCGAACGGGTCGCCGTGCTCGGTCTCGGCTTGATCGGCCAGCTGACGGTGCAGCTGCTGCGCGCCAACGGCTGCCGCGTACTCGGCTACGACCCCGACCAGGGCCGCGCCGCACTGGCCGAGACCCTGGGCGCCGATCGCGCCGTCTGCCGCGAGCTCGAAACGGAAGCCGACCGGTTCAGCTGCGGCGAGGGGCTGGACGCCGTCATCGTCGCGGCGTCGACGCCGAGCGCCGGGCCTCTGGAACAGGCGGGCGAGATCTCGCGCCTGCGGGGCCGGGTGATCGTGGTGGGGCTGGTGGGCATGGAGATTCCGCGCTCCCTCTACTACCGCAAGGAGCTCGACCTGCGGATGTCCATGTCGTACGGGCCCGGCCGTTACGATCCCGACTACGAGGAGCGCGGCCACGACTACCCGCTTGCCCACGTGCGCTGGACGGAGCGGCGCAACATCCAGGCCGTGCTCGACCTGGCCGCGGACGGGCAGCTTCGTCTGGAGCCCCTGGTCTCCCATCGCTTCCCGATCGACAAGGCCGTGGACGCCTACGACCTGATCTCCACTGGAAAGGAGCCGGTGCTCGGCGTGCTGCTCGAGTACGGGGCCGACGACGAGGCGCCGACGCCGCCGTCGCCGCGCGTCGCGCTGAGTGGACGTCCGCTGGCCGCGGATCGCGTGGGGATCGGGGTGGTCGGCGCGGGGAGCTTCGGGCAGAGCGTGCTGCTGCCGGCTCTCCAGGCGACGGGACTCGCCGAGCCCGTGGGGATCAGCTCGCAGGGCGGTCGCAGCGCGCAGCGCCTGGGCAAACGCTACGGCTTCCGGCTCGCCACCGCCGACCCGGAGGAGATCCTCGGCAACGCCGAGGTAGACGCGGTCTTCATCCTCACCCGGCACAATCTCCACGCGCCGCTCATCCTGCGGGCACTCGCCCGGGGCAAGCACGTATTCACCGAGAAGCCGCTCGCGCTCACGCGGGACGAGCTCGACGCCATCGCGGAGGCGCGAGCGGGCGGAGCCACCGACGTCATGGTCGGCTTCAACCGGCGCTTCGCGCCGCTGGTGGGAGCGATTCGCGAGCACTTCACCGGGCGGACCCACCCCCTGGCGATGCACTACCGGATCAACGCCGGCCGCCTGCCCAACGACCACTGGGTCCACGACCCGGTGGAGGGCGGCGGGCGAATTCTCGGCGAGGTGTGCCACTTCGTCGATCTTCTCCAGTTCCTGGCAGGTGCGCCGCCGACGCGCGTGTCGGCGGATGCCATCGCCGGGGACTCGCGCTTCCGGAGCGACGACAACGTCGCACTCAGCCTGTGCTTCGCGGACGGCTCGATCGGCACGCTGCTCTACACCGCACTGGGAGATCCGAGCGTCCCGAAGGAGCACCTCGAGGTCTTCGGGGAGGGACGGGTGGCCATCCTCGAGGACTTCCGCAGCCTCGAGCTGGTCGCGGACGGGCGCCGCAAGCGAACGAAATCCGCGAACCAGGACAAGGGCTTCGAGTCGGAGCTTCGTCGCTACCTGGAAGCCTTGCGCTCGGGCTCGCAGATCCCCATCCCGTTCGAGGAGTCGGCCGCCACCACCCGCGCCACGCTCGCCGCACTCGAGTCCCTCCGCAGCGGGGAGCCGCAGTCCGTCTGACCCCATGGCGCACGCGTTCGCGCAGCGTTGGTACGAACGACTCCCGATCCCCGCGCAGGGACTGGTCGTGGCGGCCGCAGGCTGGCGGAGCTACCGGGCGCGCTTCGGCGCGCCGTTTCGCCGAACCCTGGCGGAGCTGCGCGAGACGGATCGCCTGGGGGCCGACGCACTGCGCGCCGACCAGGAGCGCCGCCTGGCGCGCACCGTGACCTGGGCCGCAGCGACCGTCCCGTACTACCGCGAGCTGTTCCGGCGCGAGGGGATCGATCCGGCCTCGATCCGCGGCCTCGACGACCTGCCGCGCATCCCCACCCTGGACAAGGAGACGCTGCGCGCGCGGGGCGCCGAGCTGCGCAGCGAAGCGGTCCGCGACCGCGAGATCATCCTGAGCCACTCCAGCGGGTCCACCGGAACCGCCCTCACGCTGTACCACACGCGATCGGCCCTGGGCTGGGAGTACGCGGTGATCTGGCGCCAGCGCGGCTGGTTCGGCTTTCAGCTGGGCGAGCGGTTCGCGGCCTTCGGTGGCCAGACCGTCGTACCGGCCGGCCAGCAGGGGCCGCCGTTCTGGCGCTACGACCCCGTGCGCCGGCGCATGCTGCTGTCGCTCTACCACATGGCGCCGGCGAACCTGAAGGACTACGCCGCGGAGCTCGCGCGGCCCGGCTACCGCTTCTGGCAGGGCTACCCTTCCTCGATCGCGCTGGTCTGCGAGCATCTGCTCGACGCGGGGGTCGAGCTGGGCGACGCGGCGCCCGGAGTGGTCTTCACCTCGTCGGAAACACTGCTCGACTTCCACCGCGAACGCATCGCCCAAGCCACCGGCGCGGTGGTCGCCGATCGCTACGGCAACTCGGAGTTCAGCGTCTCGGCACTCCAGTGTCCCGAGGGCAGCTACCACGTGGACACGGAATTCGGCGCAGTGGAGATCGATGCCCACGAGGAGACCGACGACTGGGTCCGCGGCGAGGTGATCGCGACGGGCTTTGCCAACCCGGCCATGCCACTCCTGCGCCAGCGCACCGGTGACGTCGCCACGCTGCGCAAGCGCGGCAGCTGCCCGTGCGGGCGAGCTCGGCCGCTGCTCGAGCGCATCGACGGCCGCATCGAAGACTACGTGATCACGCCCGACGGACGGCGCGTCGGGCGCATGGACCACATCTTCAAAGACGCGCTCGAGGTGAAGGAAGCGCAGATCTACCAGCCCTCGGTGGACCGCCTGGTGGTGAGGCTCGTGCCGAGGGCGGGCTTCGGGAGCGCGGCACGCGAGCGGCTGGAGCGCGAGTTCCGCGTGCGGCTGGGCGACCAGATCGCGATCGACTACGAGACCACCGACGCGATTCCGCGACTCCCCAACGGAAAGTTCCGGGCGGTCGTCTCCGATGTCGAGTCAGGAAGGCTGGGGTGAGCCGGGGGCGCTCGCTGGGGCTGCTGCTCCGCCAGCTGACCGCCCACGACGCGTACGTCGTGCGGCGCGCCGCCGCCGAGGCCGCCGCCGCCGCGCTCGCGGTGGTCGGCCATCGCCTGCCCGGAGCCGCCCGCGCCGCCGCGTGGCTCCAGCCGACCTCGGCCGCCGCCCAGCGCGCCCTCGCCGACCGCGCCCACCGGCGCGGCGACCGCGAGGCGGCGGCGCAGCACGGCGCCGAGGCGGAGCGCCTCGCCCTCAACACGCTCGAGACGACGGTGCTGACGACGCTGCGCAACAGCCTGGCGTGGCGCCGCTCGCGGGTCGCCCGGGGTGGCGCCTCGAACGCGGTGGACACACGACTCGCCAGCGGCGATCTGGAGGGCGCGGCGCGCGCCGCCGGCGACGCCGGGGGCAGCGCCGGCTCGCGGGTGGACGGCCTGCTGCGGGTCGCGGCGCAGGCGCTGCACGCCGGCAGGGCGGAGCTCGCCGACTCGCTGCTGGCCCGGGCGCGCGGCCTCGACCCGGGGCGCGCCGACGTCTGGCGCGCGCTCGGGCAGGCGGCCCTGGCGGCCGCCGATCCCCAGCGCGCCTGCGCAGACCTGGAGCGGGCCCGCAGCCTCGACCCGGCGTCGGTCGAGACGCTGGTGTCCCTGGGCGACGCCTGCCGCAGCGCGGACCCGGCGCGCTCCCGGACGCTCTGGTGGCTGGCCCTCGAGCGCAGTCCCGGCTGCGAGGCCGCCCTGCTGCGCCTGGAGACGGCCGAGGACCCGGACGCCCAGGCCGCGGAGCTGGAGCTCCGGCCCGCCGTCGCTCGCGCCGAGCTCTCGATCGGCGAGAGCTTCGAGTTGGCGCTGAAGGTGCGCGTGGCGAACGGGCGCGCCGCCCTCTACGTGCTCGAGCCGTTCGGCGCGGGCATCGACTGCGACCCGCGCGGCCGGATCGCCCTGGACGCGGGAACCCACGAGCTCGGCGTCCGGGTGGGCGCGAACCGCCCGGACGCCGTCAACGGCGGGCGCCCCTGGAGCGTGCGCTTCGCGTTGTGCAGCGGCGGGCGGACCGTCGCGGCGCAGGTCGAGGTCGCGGTCCCCGAGCGGGATGCGGGGGCCGTCTACTACTGCGTGACCGAGGACCACGAGCTCTACGACGAGAGGCAGGCCACCGATGTGCACACCGCCCGCGCGACGCTCGTCGACAAGTCGCGCCTGGCCGAGAGCATCGCCAACCAGGCGGGCGCGCGCTGGACCCACATGGTCGACGTCGCGTCCCTGGCGGCCGTCGAGTGGGCGGCGCAGCGCTCGTCCCGCGGCGAGTGGCCCGAGCTGAGCCGCGCCTGCCACGAGCACCTGATCGACGCGGTCGCCGGCGGCAATGACCTCGGCCTCCACGTGCACGCGTTCCACGATCCCGACTCCGGCGTCTTCTGCCACGGCTTCGACGAGGAACGCGACCGGGTGACGACGCGCAGCGAGTTCCTGGAGACCCCCCTGCCCCGCCGCGCCTTCTGGAGCCGCGCCTTCCCCGCGCTGGGGTCGGTGGACGAGCCCGGTACGCGGGCCTGGGCGACCTGGCGGGGCATCGGCAAGCTCGAGGCGCTGGGGCGCCTCGGAGACCCGCACTTCCGCGTGACACTCTTCCGGGCGGGATCGTTCGACTTCGGGGACGACGCGGCGGAGCGCGCGCGATCGATCGAGCTGCTCTGCCGGCTCGGCGTGCTCGCCGACAGCGACGTGCCCAAGCCGCGGCTCTACCACCGGGTGCTCTCGCCCTCCGCCTACCCGATCTCGCGGGACCCGCGCAGCCCCGAGCCGGACCCCGAGCGCTTTCGGCTGCTCGAGATCCGCGCCGAGTTCAACGTGGAGGCCGACTTCCTGTCCGACGTCCACGTGCTCAACGCGTACGTGG
>JAZFWH010000132.1:0-2409 GCA_036482635.1 Myxococcota bacterium | reverse complement strand
GGCGCCTCTCCTGCATCGAGTCCATCGCGGCCAGGGTCCAGGCGAGCCAGCCGCACTCCGCCTCTATGATCGCGAAGCGCAGGTCCGGGTGGCGCTCCAGCACCCCGGCCCCGGTCAGGTCGATGATTGGGCTCATGCCCGCCGCCATCCCGACCACGTCGGTCGACATCCGCTCGGGAACGTCGCCGAGCTCCCGGGTCATCTTCTGCGCGGCTTCGTAGCGCTCCGGTGAGAGGAACGGGAGGAAGGAGAAATCGGTTCCGAACCACACGTTGCCGCTGAATACGTGGAAGCTGAGCGGCACGCGCGCCTCCTCGGCCAGCGCCCAGAGCGGCTCGTAGTCCGGATGCCAGTAGGGCCTCCACGGGACCACCACCGGCAGGAAGAGCGTCTTGAATCCCTTCTCGATGCAGCGCTTCGCTTCGTCGAACGCCGCCGCAGCGTCGTCCATGGGGACCAGCGCCGCGGGCCGAAAGCGCCGGGGCTCGGGCGCGAACGCTTCGAGGATCCAGTCGTTGTAGGCGCGGGCGATCGCCACGTGGTACTCGCGCGAGCCCGGGCCGCCTCCGAGGCCAAGGCCCGCCTCGGGGAACACGACCTGAGCGTCCACGCCCTCTCTCGCCATGTCGCAAAGCCGCCGCCCGAGATCTCGTGCGCCCGAGGGATCGCGGCGGTACTCGCAGGCCCAGTCGTCCTCGGTGAGCTCGTCCTGCAGCGGAAGCCGGATGCTCGATCCTTCGATCGTGTAGATCTCGCCGCCGTCGGGCAGCGGCTCCACCACCGGCCGCAGCGCGCGCAGCTCGGCCGGCAGCCGCTCCCAGAGCTCCGGAGGCTCGTTCACGTGGCTGTCGGCAGTGATCAGGACTTCGAAAGGCTGTTCGCTGGACGCGCGCACGCTCGACCCCTTCGCGATTCGGCCTGTTCCGATGGTACAGCAGGACCGCTCGCAGTCATGGTGCCCTGTACACGGTACGGCCGTCCACCAGGGTCTCGAGCACCCGGACCTCGCCGATCTCCTCGGGCGGAATCTCGAAGAGGTTCCGCTCGAGGACGACCAGGTCGGCGGCCTTACCCACCTCGATCGAGCCCGTCACGTCCTCCTGGTGCATGACGAAGGCTCCGTTGGCGGTGTACGCCTCGATCCGTGTCGCCAGATCGACCCGTTCCCCCGGCGTCAGCGCGCCCCGGATCTCCCCCGTCGGGTCCCGGCGCAGCAGGCCGACCTCGATGCCGGGAAGAGCATCCGGCGGCGTGACGTTCCAGTCCGTGCCGAGCACCAGGCGCCCTCCGGCTCGATGGACGCTGCCGAGGGGGTACATCCAGCGGAGGCGCTCCTCCCCGATGACGGGCAGGTTGAGCTTCATCACGTAGTCGTCCGGGTACGCCCAGATCGCCTGGAAGTTGGCGAGCACGCCCAGCTCTGCGAAGCGCGAGATGTCGTCGGGATGGATGAGCTGGAGATGGGCGATGTTGTGTCGATTGTCGCTGGGACCGTTGGCTGCTCGTGCCGCCTCGAACGAATCCAGGGCGGCCCGCACCGCCGCGTCGCCGATGGCGTGGACGTGGATCTGCAGCCCCTCGGCATCGAATCGAGTCACGATCTCGCGCAGCTCACCCGGCTCGAAGTTCGCCTCGCCGAAGTAGCCCGGTCTCCCGACGTACGGCTCGAGCAGGGCCGCCGTCTCGCCCTCGAGCACGCCGTCGGCGAAGAGCTTGATGCAGCCGGGATCGAGACGCTCACGGCGATAGTCGCCGCGGCGCGAGATCAGTTCTTCGACCTCGGACGTGTCTACGACCAGGCTGGTTCCATATTCGAGACAGGCCACCACCCGCACACTGAGCTGGCCAGCATCGGCCAGGGATCGATACGCCCGGAGCTGGGGCTCAGCGACCGCGGCATCGACCGCGGAGGTGATGCCCACACGGTTGAGCTTTCGCACCGCGAGGCGGGCTGCCTCGGCAAGCCGGGCCTCCGAGACGGGCGGCACCCTGCGGAACACCAGCTCCGCCGCGGACTCGCGCAGCGTACCGCTCGGCTCGGCGCTGGCGGGATCCCGCTCGATGACTCCGGCGGGAGGGTCGGGCGTCTCGCGGCCGACCTCCGCGAGCCCGAGTGCCCTGGAGTTCACCCAGACGGCGTGACCGTTCTCGTCGGTCAGGGCGATCGGGAAATCGGGCGCGATCTCGTCCAGCAGCGCCTTGGGCGCGTTCCCATCGGGAAAGAGCGAAACGTCCCAGCCGCTGCCCACGAGCCACTCTCCCCTCCGGGTGCCCGAGGCGGCGCAGTCGCGAACCCGGCTCAGGATCGCCTCCACGGAGTCGAGGCCCGAGAGGGGACATTCGAGGCTGTCGAGCCCGGCACTGACGGGATGGATGTGCGCGTCGTGGAACCCGGGCAGCAGCATCCGA
>JAZFWH010000131.1:0-2377 GCA_036482635.1 Myxococcota bacterium | reverse complement strand
CGAGCGGCGCCGCGCGCGGGTCCGCGGGCGCCGCCGCGTCCGCCGTCTCGTCGTCCCACGGCAGCACGTCCTTCTCTCGCGTGCGCAGCTGTCGTTTGAGGCGATCGATGAACTTGTTGCGCGTGATGATGCGCACGTAGCCGACAAAGGCCTGCGGGTCGCGCAGGCGACCGGCCCGTGCGTTGGCGATCGCCGCGAGCAGCACCTCCTGGCGCAGGTCCTCCCACTCTTCGCGGAAGTCGTAGGCGCGCAGCTGGGCGAGGAAGCCGGAGAGCAGGCGGTTGAACTTCGCGAAGGCCACCCGGTCGCCCTCGAGCAGGCGCTCGAGGATCGCGCCCCAGTCCTCCTGCGACCTGCGCGCGCCATCACGGCGATAGCGTTCAGCGGGGGTGCGATCGGGCGCAGACCGATCGCCATTCGGCTTCTTCAAGTCGGCCTCCTTGCAGAGGACGGCCGCCATCTCGGCGGCGCTCAGGCCGGGTCGAAGACGTTGCGGCCCTCGCGGCAGGCGACGCGACCCTTGCGCCCGATCTCCTCGGCCACGACGAAGGCCTCGAGCAGCGCCCGGTCGTCCGGCGTGTTGGCGACGAAGCGACGTCCATCGTCGGTGCTCCCGACCACGACGCCGCGGGCCGGCGCGCCGTCGCGATCGAAGATCACGGTGTAGGCCTCGAGCGCGGCGCGGCCTTCCGCGGGCTCGGTCGACGCGGTGGTCTCGACGACCTCGCCGGCGCCGTTCGTCTGGGGGCGCGGCCAGCCGTCCGCCTCGAGCGGTGCGCTGGAGAGTACGCACGCCGAGTGCTTGGTGAGGTACCAGCCGTTGCCGGTCACCAGCCCCTTCGCGCCCGGCTGCGCGCGCAGGCGCTCCAGCATCGTCGCCATCGAGTTCAGCGTGTAGTTGTTGCCCGGTCCGCCGGCGTAGGGGAGACCGCCCGTCACGGTGAAGCCGCGCGGGTCGTCCTCGTCGAGGCCCAGCATCTCGCAGGCCATCTCGACCGCCACCGGAAAGCAGCTGTAGAAGTCGATGAGGTCGATTTCGTCGAGCGCGACGCCCGCCTCCTCCAGCGTTCCCGTCACGGTGTTGCGCAGCGAGGGACACACGGCGAACTCGGGCCGCTCGCTCGGATACCAGGCCTCCTCCTCCGCGTGAGCGCCGCCCCACCAGTGCACCTGACGGTCCTCGGGAACCCCGAGCGAGCGCGCCGCGTCGGCGGACATCAGCAGCAGCGAGGCGGCCTGGTCCGTTTCGAGCACCGCGTTCATGTACTTGGTATAGGGGAAGGCGATCATCCGGTTCTTCGGCGACGGCGTGGTGATCTCGTCGGCGCTGCGCGCCGTCGGAAACCAGGCGTAGGGGTTGCGGGCGGCCACCTCACTGAAGCGGCTCAGCAGCGCTCCGACCCGGCGCCGATGGGTCTCCAGGGAGAGCCCGCGGCGCGCCCGCAGCGCGTTCTCGAAGATGGGGTAGATGTCGGGGGGCAGGTTCAGGCCGTACCCGGCCTCGGCCTTGGAGCTGCCGCGTCGGTTCACTCCCAGCCGGGTGGGCTGCCCGCTGCCACCCACCGTCCAGTCGAGCTTGACGCGCGCACGTTGGGCGCGGCGCAGCGTGCGCACGTTGTTGGCGCCGCCGACCAGCGCCACCCGCACCTCGCCCGCCGCGATGCGCCGGGCGATATCGTTCACCAGCGTAATCGGAATCTCGCCACCCGTGGCGGTCACGATCTCGCGACGCGGGCTCGCACCGAGCCGTTCAGCCAGCAGCCTCGGGCCGTTCTGGGGCCGCCAGGCTACCACCTCGACGATGCCGACGGTGTCGATCTCGCGCAGCGCGCGCTCACCGGCCCCGCTGTCCTCGGCGGCCTCGCGCGCCGTGCGCTCGAGCATCTCCAGCGGCTCGAGCGCCTCCGCGGGCTCGGCGTCGCGCTGGGTGAGCTGCGAGGCACCCACCAGGACCGGCCGGTTGCGATCGTCCATGGGCCCCTCCGAGGAGGCGCGAGTGTAGCCGGGGCCTCCCCCGGACGTCACGCAAACGCCCTTCAAGACCCGGCTGGCGCCGTCCGAAAAGAGGCGCGGCGGGCGCTGCGCCATCCCTGGAGAGAGCCAGCGCTTCCCTCGAGGTGTCCTGGATGAACTCCCCCCGGCGACTCGCGGCCCTGGTGTTGCTGATCGGCATCGCGGGCGTCGCCGTGGCGGGCAGCTTCGCGCAGCGCCAACCGGACCCGCCCCAGGCCTCCGGGGCGCTGGTCGCCGTCGCCGCCGAGCCGACCTCCGAGACCGCCGTCGCGCGCAACGAGCCGCCGCGCCTCGGCACCGCCGCTCTGCTGGGCGGTGGACTCGTCGGTCTGGCCCTGCTGGGCCACAAGCGCCTCGCCTAGCC
>JAZFWH010000130.1:0-5787 GCA_036482635.1 Myxococcota bacterium | reverse complement strand
CTGGAGAAGACGCCGCCCGAGCTCGCCGCCGACATCGTGGACCGCGGAATCATGCTGGTGGGCGGAGGGTCGCTGTTGCGCGACCTCGACCACGTGCTGCGGCAGGAGACCAAGCTCCCCATCCTGCGCAGCGACGACCCCTTCACAGCGGTCGTGCACGGCGCCGGCAAGGTCCTGGGCAACCTGAGCCTGCTCAAGGAAGTCGCGCTGAACTAGTCCGCCGGCGCTTCGGCCGGCAGTTTCGCTCGAGCCCGCCTCCGCCTCTGGTACCGGTCCACGGCCCTGACGTGCTCGCGGTAGGTGCGCGAGAACGTGTGCGTTCCGTCGTTCCGCGAGACGAAGTAGAGATACTCGCTCTCGGCAGGCTCGACGACGGCGCGCAGGGCATCCGCCCCCGGGTTCGCGATCGGCCCGGGCGGCAAGCCCCGGATGCGGTAGGTGTTGTAGGGGTTGGCGGTGTTCTCCAGGTCGCGTCGCCGCAGGTTCCCGTCGAAGTCCGGAATCCCGTAGATGACGGTGGGGTCCGACTCGAGGCGCATGCCGCGCAGCATGCGGTTGCGGAACACGGACGCGATCAGCGGGCGCTCGTCGGCGACGCCCGACTCCTTCTCGACGATCGAGGCCAGCGTGACCAGCTCGCGCATGCCGAGTTGCTGCCGTTGGGCGCGGGGCTCGAGCGTCCGCCACACGGCGAGGAACTGCTCGACCAGATGCTGGGCGATCTCGCGGGCGGGCAGGCCGCGGGGCAGGCGGTAGGTGTTGGGGAAGAGGTAGCCCTCGAGGGTCTCCCCCTCGACGCCGAGCTCCGCGGCGAGCTTCGGATCGCGGACGGTCTCCGCGAAGACCTCGACGTCTGTCAGGCCCGCGGCGGCCAGCCGCTCGCCGATCTCCCGCGCGGTGAGCCCTTCGGGCAGCACCACCTCGTGGGTGGCGACCTGGCCCAGGGCGATGCGGGTGAGGATCTCTCCGGGAGGGAGGGAGGACGACAGCCAGTACTCGCCGGCGCGCAGCTCCTCGGCCAGGCCGCGCGCCCGGGCCAGCCACTCGACGGCCACGGCGCTGCGCACCAGGCCGGCGGCCTCGAGGTCGCGGGAGATCTGCGTCAGCGAGGTGCCGCGCGCCACGTTGAACAGCACCTCCGGGGCGCTCGGCGCCAGCGCTGACAGCGCGCGGTGCACCGCGGCGGTCCCGGCGCCGACCAGCAGCAGCAGCGTACCCAGCGCGGCGGCGAGTATGCGCGCGCGCTTCACCGGGGCGTCCCGCGCGCAGCCGCCGCGGCGAGTGAGCGCTCGCGCTCGAGGTACGTGCGCAGCAGGATCGTCGCCGCGGCCGCGTCGATCTCCCCTCCGCCGCCCCGCTTGCCAGAGGCCCGCCTTCGCGCACGGGCGCGCCCCGCGGGCTTGCCGCTGAACTCCGCTCGGCTGCGCCTCGCTGCGCGCCCTGAGGGCTTGCCGCCCAATGCGCGCTCGGCTTCCAGCGTGGTCCAGCGTTCGTCCAGCATCTCCACCGGCCGCCCCGTGGTGTCGGCGAGCTGGCGCGCGAAGTTGCGCGCCGCCTGCGCCTCCGGGCCCGCGCGGCCGTTCAGGTGTATCGGCAGGCCGACGACGATCCTCACGACGCCGCGCTCCTCGACCAGGGCCCGCAGCGAGGCGAGGTCGCGCTCCAGGCCCGCGCGCAGGTGGACGCCGGCGGGGAAGGCGATCTTCGCCTCCGCGTCGGAGATGGCCAGGCCGATCCGTCGGCTGCCGTAGTCGAGGCCCAGGACGGGTCCCGGGGAGCTCATCGCGGCGGGAACCTAGCAGCCCGGACCCCCCGGCGAAGAATGACCGGATCCCGGGCCCTTGCAGCCCTGTTTTCTCTTTTTTTTCGCCTCGCGCCGTTGACTCGGCGAAGCGCCCGAGAGTACCTTCCGCCCGACGCCCGGCCGCCCCCGCCGAGGTGTCGCCAACTCCGCGGTCCGCCTCCGACCGCGGCCCGGGCGCGCTGGACCCGGCACGCGGTCCTGGTCGAGATAGCCATCGAAACGCCTGAAAAAATTGAAGAAATTTCGCGTCTGCCGCGAGTCGTCGCGCTGGGCGTGGCCACGGTTGCGGGGACTGGCTACGCGCCCGTGGCGCCCGGCACGGCGGGCTCGGCGGTGGGTGTGCTGCTCTACCTGCCCCTCTCCGGGCTCGGCGCGCCCCTGTTCGGCGTGACCCTCCTGGGGCTGCTGTTTCTCGGCATCTGGGCCGCGGAGCGGGCCGAGAGCCACTTTGGGCGCAAGGACGACGGGCGGATCGTGATCGACGAGGTCGTGGGCCAGCTGGTCACCCTGGCGCCCCTGGTGTGGCTGGCCGCGCCGGGTCGCATGCGCTCGCCGCTGCTGCTCGTGACCGGATTCGTCGTGTTCCGGGTGTTGGATATCTGGAAGCCGGGGCCCGTCGGCTGGGCGGAGCGGCACTTTCGAGGAGGCGCCGGCGTGGTGATGGACGACGTGGTCGCCGGCGCGTTGGGAGCGCTGCTGATGGTGGCCGTGGCGTTCGCGTTCGGAGTGGGCGGGTGAAGGCCGAGATCCTCACGATCGGTGACGAGCTGCTGCGCGGCGAGATCGTCGATTCGAACAAGTCGTTCCTGTCGGACCGGCTGCTCGGCCTCGACGTCGAGACCCGCTACCAGTCTTCGGTCCGCGACGACCCCGAAGACATGCGCGAGGCCTTCCACCGCGCGGCCGAGCGCAGCGACATCGTCCTGGTGTCGGGAGGTCTGGGCCCGACCCGCGACGACCTCACCTCCGCCGTGCTGGCGCAGAGCTTCGGTCGCAAACTGGTGCGCGACGAGGCCGCCCTCGAGACGATCCGCGCCTTCTTCCGACTCGTCGGGCGCGAGATGACCGAGAACAACGCGAAGCAGGCCGACCTGCCGGAGGGCGCGGAGCTGCTGGCCAACCCGATCGGAACGGCACCGGGCTTCCTGATCGAGGAGGGTCGCGCTGCGTTCTTCTGCATGCCCGGTGTGCCCCGCGAGCTCGCGCGCATGATGGACGAGCAGGTGCTGCCGCGGATCGCCGCTCGGCAACAGCCGGGGCGCGGTGGCGGCCAGGTGGTGCGGGCGACGCTGCTCCGCACGTTCGGCATGGGCGAGTCGGCCCTCGACGACGCGCTGAAGGACATCGCGGCCTCGGGCGACGTGACCCTGGGCTTCCGCACCTCGTTTCCCGACAACTACCTGCGCCCCGTGGCCCGCGCCGCCAGCGCCGAGGAGGCCGAGGCGAAGCTCGCGCGGGTGTGCGACGCCATCCGGGAGCGCCTCGGTCCGCTGATCTACGGCGAGGGCGAGGAGACGCTGCCCGCCGTGGTCGGGCGACTGCTGCGCGAGTCGGGCCGGACGATCGCCGTGGCCGAGTCGTGCACCGGGGGGCTGGTCGCGGAGCAGATCACCGACGTACCCGGGGCGTCGGACTACTTCCTCGGCGGCGTGGTCGCCTACGCGGACGCCGCCAAGCTGACGCTGCTCGGGATTCCCGAGCCGCTGCTCGCCGAGCACGGCGCCGTGTCGGACGCCGTCGCGCGAGCCATGGCCGAAGGCGTGCGAGCGCGCTTCGGCGCGGACTTCGGAGTGGCGACCACCGGCATCTCCGGCCCCGGCGGCGGCACGGATGCGAAGCCCGTGGGCCTGGTGCACTTGGCGATCGCCCACGCGCAGGGGACCCACAGCGACTCGTTCGTCTTTCCGCTCGACCGCCACCGCCACCGCCGGCTCACCGCCCAGCTGGCGCTCGATTGGCTGCGCCGTTCGCTGCTGGGCGTCGAGCTGACGAGTCCGACCCTGCTGCGCAGGGGTGGCGGCGGATCCACGCCCGGCGCCAGCGGAGCCGAAGGAGGGGCTTCTGGGTGACGCCGACACGACGCTGCGGGCCTTCTTCGCCGTCGAGCTCGGCGAGCCGGCACGCCGCACGGCGGCGGAGGTGGCGCGTCAGCTGCACTCGGGCCCCGGTGGCGACGACGTGCGCTGGGTGCGGTCGGAGAGCCTGCACGTGACGCTGCACTTTCTCGGTCAGATTCCCCGCGAGCGCGTGCCTTCGCTCGCGCAGTGCGTTGGCGAGGAGGTCGCGCCGCTGTCCCCGTTTCGCCTGGAGCTCGACGGTGTGCGCGGCTTCCCGTCGCCGCGTCGACCGCGCGTGGTGGTCATGGACGTCTCACCGCGCGCGCCGCTGGAAGGGCTGGCGCGGGCCGTCGAGCGAGGGGTGGTGGCGGCGGGCTTCGAGCCCGAAGCGCGCCCCTTTCGCGCCCATCTCACCCTCGGGCGGGTGCGCGGGCGCCGTGCGCCGTCGGCGGGGGCGCCGCCCGCGCTGGGAGCGAACTTCGACGTGACCGAGACCGTGCTGTTTCGCAGCGAGCTGCGGCCCTCGGGCTCGCGGTACACCGCCCTGGAGCGCATTCGGCTGGAGGGCGGCCTGGAATCACCCCCCTGAACAGGATCCATTGGAGGGAAGAAGACATGGCAGGCAACGCGAAGAGCCGCGGGAACGGCGCGAGTTCCCCGGAGTCCCAGAAGCACGAGGCGATCGCCCTGGCGATCTCGGCAATCGAGAAGCAGTTCGGGAAGGGCTCGATCATCATGATGAGCGAGGACGGCATCGACCGGGAGATCGCCACCTTCTCGAGCGGCTCGCCCAGTCTGGACCTGGCGCTCGGCGTGGGCGGCTATCCGCGCGGGCGGGTGGTGGAGATCTACGGGCCGGAGTCGAGCGGCAAGACGACCCTCGCCCTCCACGCGGTGGCCGAAGTCCAGAAACGCGGCGGCGTGGCCGCCTTCGTCGACGCCGAGCACGCGCTCGACGTGGGCTACACCCGCCGGCTCGGCGTGAAGGTGGAGGACCTGCTGGTCTCCCAGCCCGACACCGGCGAGCAGGGCCTCGAGATCGTGGACGTGCTGCTGCGCTCCGGGGCGATCGACCTGGTCGTGGTCGATTCGGTGGCCGCGCTGGTCCCGCGCGCCGAGATCGAGGGTGAGATGGGCGACCACCACGTCGGGCTCCAGGCGCGTCTGATGAGCCAGGCTCTCCGGAAGTTGACGGGGACCGTGTCGAAGTCGCAGTCGACGGTGATCTTCATCAACCAGATCCGCATGAAGATCGGCGTGCTGTTCGGCAATCCGGAGACCACGAGCGGGGGGAACGCGCTGAAGTTCTACGCCTCCATGCGCCTGGACGTGCGCCGCATCGCCGCGATCAAGGACGGCGACGAGATCGTCGGCAATCGCACGCGCGTCAAGGTCGTCAAGAACAAGGTGGCGCCGCCCTTCCGACAGGCGGAGTTCGACATCCTCTACAACCAGGGAATCTCCTTCGAGGGAGATCTGCTCGACCTCGGCGTGGAGAGCGGGATCGTCGAGAAGAGCGGAGCCTGGTACTCGTACGAGGACGAGCGCATCGGTCAGGGCCGCGAGAACGCGCGGACCTTCCTGAAGGAGCACCCGGACGCGTGCGAGCGCCTCGCGGAGGCGGTGTTCGCGGCCCGCGGACTCAAGCGTCCGGTCGCCGCGGCGCCGCCGGAGAAGCCGGCCGAGAAGCCGGCCGAGAAGCCGGCCGGGAAATCCGCCGAGAAGTCCGCCGAGAAGCGCGCCTAGCGCAGCGAGGTGCGGCCGAGCGGAGGCGGGCTTGCGCGGACTAGAGCGGCTCAGGGTCCCCGAGCGCTGCCGGCGTCTCACGCCGGGCGGGTAGGGCCGGCAGGGCGGAGCCCACCACCGAGACGTCGATGCGCCTCAGGGGCGTGTGGAGCGGGAAGCGGGGTACGGGCAGGCTGCGTG
>JAZFWH010000129.1:0-6672 GCA_036482635.1 Myxococcota bacterium | reverse complement strand
GGCGAGCGGAGCTTCAGCTGACTAGCCCCCGCCTTCGCCCTGGGGCCGGCCTGCGAAGCGACGCGAAGACGACGGCCAGCAGGGCCAGGGCCGTCGCGCCGCTCAGCCACAGGCCGCGTCGGAAGCTCTGGGGCCGGTACTCGAAGCGAACCCGGGTGCGCCCGGCGGGAACGGAGACGGCGCGGAACAGGTAGTTCGCGCGGTGGAGCGCGATCTCGCTGCCGTCCGCGTACGCCCTCCAGCCGGGATAGAACGCGTCGGTCAGCACCAGGAAGCCGGGGCGCTTGGCCTGCACCTCGACCACCACCTCTTCGGGCTCGTCGACCAGGAGCCGTGCGACTCCCTGCCCGCCCGTCCCACGCACCGGCAGCTCGACACCGGCCTCCGCCTCGAGCAGCACCTCGCGCCGCGGGTCGAAGCCCGGGGCCTCCAGCGCGGCAAGCACGGCCTCGGAGCCGGGGAGAACCCGCGCGCGCGGCACGAAGTAGGCGCGGGGGAGGGGGCGCGATCTCTGGTACACGCTCACCAGGCGGTCCTGGGCCGTCAATCGAAAGCCCGACGCCTCAGACCGGCGGGTCAGCTCTTCCAGGTGGCGATCGGCCGCCTCGCCGCGCCGGAACACGTAGTACCGGGTACTCGCCAGGTCCATCAGCGGCCAGCGGGCCTGCGGGCTGAGCGCGTAGGGGCACTCATGAGCCGGCTGTGCCTCCCCGCTGGCGCGTCCGAAGAAGGTCGCGGCGCGCCTCGAACACAGGCGCTCGTTGTCATTGACGACGCGCAGTCGCTTGAGCAGGCCCTGCTTGCGCGCCAGGCCGGGCTTGGGCACGCCGGGCGAGATGTAGATCCGCCCGCCTTCGAGCGCCTGCCCGAGCTCGCCGAGCAGCGGGTCGTAGCGCTGGAAGACTTGTGGTTGCGCCGCCGGTCGAACGTAGGTGTTCCTCGCCGCGAGAAACAGACTCACGCTCTGTAGCAGCAGCAGCGCGGCGATCACACCTCTGCGCAGACTGCGGTTCTCGACCAGCGCGAACAGCGCCAGCAGTGCCAGTGACGCAGCGAGGTAGGCGTTGCTCGTCCCGTGGCGCGCCAGCCAGTAGAGCCCGGCGCAGGCGAGGAGCGGACCCGCGATCCAGCCCGGTGACGCCCAAAGGCTCGGCGGTGTCGACCAGAGGCTCCGACCGATCGTCCCGGCCGAGCGCCAGGCGTCCAGGCGCTGTAGGGCGATCGCCGCCAGCAGGGCCTGCGCGAAGGCATAGATCTGCAGGAACTTGATCGGCCGCCGAAACATGCTGCCCAGCGGAGTCTCGAAGTAGACCTCGTAGACCGCGCCGCCGAACGCGAGCAGGACGGCGAGGAATGCCGCGATCGTGCTGAACGACCAGACGTTGCGGACGCGCCTCCAGTCCAGGCCGAAGGCCAGCCCCAGCAGCGGCAGGAAGCCGACGGACGCGGCGTGGGCTCCTTCCAGCGCTTGCAGCAGAAAGCTCGCTGGCCGCGTCGCGCCCCAGAGCAGCGAGCTCTTCAGGGTCAGGCTGCCCGGCGCCCGCGCGCTGTGCTCGACCAGCTCCAGGCTCGGCGCGAGCTGGGCCGCGGAGAGCAGGACACCCGCCGCCACGCAGCCCAGCAGCACGGCGCCCCGCCGGCCGCTCGCAGCCCACCCGGCGTCGCGTTGCAGGCGGGCCAGGCGGAAGAGCGCGAAGAGGCCCCCCGCGTACAGGTTGTAGACGAACACCTCCACGGCCCCGTTCAGCAGCTGGCACGTGACGGCGAGCGTCAGCCACAACGCGCTCGAGCGACGGCCTCGAACCGTGTGCTCGATCAGCAGCACCGTCGCGGGCAGCCAGCACACGCCGGAGAGCAACGAGGGCTGATGGATGCGGGTGAACATCCAACCCGACCATGTGAAGGTGAGGGCGGCGGCCAGCGCCGCCTCCACCCCGAAACCCAGGTTGCGCGCCAGCAGCCACATGCAGAGCGCGGCGAACGCCAGGTGGGCGACCAGCGAGATCTCCAGCGCCCAGCCGGCGTCGAAGAAGAGATACGGGAGATTCCCCGGATAGAAGAGCCCCGTGTAGGGGATGGCGAGGAACGGCACGCCGCACAGCTGGTAGGGGTTCCAGAGGGGGATCGTTCCGGAGGCGAGCTTCTCGAAGCCGTACCGCAGCATGGGGTACGCCTCGTTGTAGAGATCGTCGGTCATGATGCCGACCTGCGCGTCGCCCGCTGGGTCGATCAGGCGGAATTTCCAGAACGCGAGTGTGGCCAGCAGGAAGAAGAGCAACGCACGCAGCCACTCCGGTCCGGACTGGTGCCAGCGCCTCAAGACTTGCGTCTCGGCATCAGCGGTCCGCCTCGACCGCCCGCGTCGCGAGGCCGATGCCGATGCGAACCCGACCGCTCGCGATGTCGTTCCCCGTGTGCACGACCGGATCGAAGCTGTCGCCCGCGTACCACATCATCAAGCGGTCGCCGTCCTGCACCACCGAGGGAGCGCGGACCGACGTGAAGGCCCAGGGATGTCCCCTGGTCGTGACGATGTCGGTCTCCATCTCCTCGAAGTGGATGCCGTCGGAACTCCGGTAATGGGCGATCGCGGTCTGGAACGTGCCCGCGCCGCCGACGCGAAACAGGTCGACGTACAGCTGGAAGTGCTCGCCGTCGTGGTAGACCCACGGCGTCGAGTAGCCCTCCCAGCCGAACTCGGGTGCGTAGTGTTCCGATTGGAGCAGGATCGGTTCGCTGCCGACCTGCGTGAAGCGCTGGCCATCGCGCGAGGTGGCCAGGCTGATGCCGCGGACGCCTCGCGGGAATCCCGCGCAGTCGTCCTGCCGGCAGCGGACGTCGGCGAAGTAGAGGTAGAAGGTTCCCTCGTGGTGGACTGCGGCCGGCTCGGCACGCGCCAGCCAGCCCCAGGGGTTTCCCTCCCGCTCTCCGACCACATGGGTGAGAGAACGCAGCTCCCCCCGCCGGGTCCAGTGCACGCCGTCCGGCGACGTCGCGTGTCCCATCGTGAAGAGGATGCCGCCGCGGCGCGGATGCGGGTCCTTATGGGCCGTGTAGTACAGGTGGTAGACGCCGCCGGCCTTGATCACGTCGGGCGTCGCCACGCCGTACCCGTCGAAGTCGCGGCGCGAGCGCGTGCCCGGCGAGAGCACGGGCTGCCCCCCGTTCTCCAGGGACCAGCTGACGCCGTCGGGAGAGGTGAGCTTGTAGATCGAGACGCCCCGCCCGCGGCTGCGGAGTCCCAGGCTGGCCCACATCGAGTAGAGGGCCCCTTCCTTCATGACGGAGGGGTCGTTCCAGCTCACGAAGGCGCGTCGCGCCGTCTCGGCGGGGAGGCCCGCGGGTGGCCGGGCCCGATCCAGGATCGGCTCGTTCGAGACCTGCTCCCATTCCTCTGAACCGCCAAGGGGGGCGTACCCGGGCCAGCCCTCCGGGTCCACCGCAGGCCCCGCGCACGCCGACAGACACACCGCGGCCAGCAGCCCCGCGGTGCTTTGGTCGAGCCGCCCCATCCGCCGCATCCTACAGCGCGCCGGGGGATCACCGCCGCCCCGTTCCCGCGGGCGCCGCCCCACGCGCGGTGTCGCTTTCGGACCCGGGCCGCCTAGACTTCCCGTTCTGGCGGGCGCCCGCGGGGGGGACGGTGGCGAGATGGCGGACGCGATGGGCCGCAGCGACTTCATTCGGAAAATCGTTCGCGAGGACATCGCCGCCCACAAGCACGATGGGCGCGTCGTCACCCGCTTTCCGCCGGAGCCCAACGGCTACCTTCACATCGGCCACGCCAAGTCGATCTGCCTCAACTTCGGCATCGCCCAGCAGCACGAAAACGGCGTCTGCCACCTGCGCTACGACGACACGAACCCGAGCGCCGAGGACGTGGAGTTCGTCCGGGAGATCCAGAATGACGTCCGCTGGTTGGGCTTCGACTGGGGCGATCACCTCTACTTCGCCTCCGACTACTTCGTGCGGCTCTACCGCTTCGCCGTCCAGCTGATCGAGCGCGGCAAAGCCTTCGTCTGCGACCTGAGCTCCGAAGAGATCATGCAGCGGCGCGGTACGCTGACCGAGCCGGGGATCGAGAGTCCGTACCGAGACCGCTCGATCGAGGAGAACCTCGAGCTGTTCGCGCGCATGCGGGACGGCGAGTTCGAGAGCGGCGAGCGCGTGCTGCGCGCCCGGGTCGACATGGCGTCCCCGGTGCTCACCATGCGCGACCCGGTCCTGTACAGGATCCAGAAGGTGGCCCACCACCGGACCGGTGGCGCCTGGTGCATCTATCCCCTGTACGACTTCGCCCACTGCCTGTCGGACGCCATCGAGGGCATCACCCACTCGCTGTGCACGCTCGAGTTCGCCGACCACAAGCCCCTCTACGACTGGATCCTCGACCAGCTCGACGTCCCCTGTCACCCGCAGCAGATCGAGTTCGCCCCGCTGAAGCTGACCCACACGCTGCTGAGCAAGCGGGTGCTGGCGAAGCTGGTGGAGGGTGGCCACGTCGCCGGCTGGGACGACCCGCGCATGCCGACACTCTCGGGACTGCGCCGCCGCGGCTACCCGCCGGCCGCGATCCGCAGCTTCTGCGACGACATCGGCGTGGCCCGCCGCGACGCCACCATCCAGCTCGCGCAGCTGGAGCACCACGTGCGCGAAGATCTGAACGAACGGGCGCCGCGGGTGATGGCCGTGCTGCGGCCGCTGCGGGTGGTGATCGAGAACTACCCCGAGAACCAGGTGGAGGAGCTCGAGGCCGTCAACAACCCCCAGGACCCCAGCCAGGGCACCCGGACGGTGCCCTTCTCACGGGTCATCTACCTGGAGCGGGACGACTTTCTCGAAGATCCGCCGCGCAAGTTCTTCCGGCTGGCGCCGGGACGCGAGGTGCGGCTGCGCTACGCGTATTTCGTGACCTGCGTCGGGGTGGTGAAGGACGAGCGCGGCGAGGTCGTCGAGCTGCGCTGCAGGTACGACCCCGCCACGCGGGGAGGTGACGCCCCGGACGGTCGCAAGGTCAAGGGGACCCTGCATTGGGTCTCCGCCGAGCAGGCGCTCGAGGTGGAGGTGCGCCTCTACGATCCGCTCTTCGCGGTGGAAGACCCGTTCGGAGTCGAAGAGGGATCGGACCCGATCGCGAACCTGAATCCGCACTCGCTCGAGGTCGTGACCACCTGCCGCGTCGAGCCGAGCCTCGCCGGCGCGAGTCCGGGCCGGTTCTACCAGTTCGAACGACTCGGCTACTTCTGCGTCGACCCCGCCGCCTCGGCGAGAAAACTAGTTTTAAATCGGACAGTTACGCTGCGCGACGGCTGGGCCAGGATCGCCTCGAAAGGCGGCGGCTAGGCGGCGCTCGGCTTGGTCCCGCAGACCACCTTGGAGAGCCAGATGCGCTGCGTGTCGCCGACTTCGAAGCCCGCCTCGCCGATCAGCTGCTCCAGGTCGTCGCGCACGTAGTCGCGGTAGTACGGCTCGTGCATCTGGGTCGCGAAGCTCTCCAGGAAGACCGCCAGGTCGCTCGACTCGACGAGCTGGGCCGAGTCCTCGATCACCAGCAGGCCGCCCGGGCGCAGCACGCGAGCGATCTCGGCCATCACCTGGCGGCGCGCCTTGCGCGGCAGCTCGTGGAACAGGAAGACGCTGGCCACCGCGTCGAAGTAGTCGTCGCGGAAGGGAAGCTGCTCGGCATTCTCGGCGACCAGCGTCACCTCGGGGACCTCGGCGAGCTGCTGGCGGGCCGACTCCAGGTAGTAGGGGCTCAGGTCGACGCCGAAGTAGCGGTGGCCGGGAAGCGCGCTGGCGATCTGGCAGAGGGCCCGGCCCGTACCGCAACCCACGTCGAGGATGCGCAGGGGGTGGCTTCTGTTCCGCCGCGCGAAGCGCGAGATCGGCGGGATGACCTGGCGGCGCATCACGTCCGCGCAGCCCATGAACATGAACTCGACCGAGAGATCGTAGAGCCGCGCCGAGCGCCGGCTCAGGTAGCCGTCGGTCTGCCAGTGGAAGGTCTGCCGGAAGTACGCCGGAAAGCGCCGGGCATCGATGTCCTGGGGCACGTCGCGGTGGTCGCGGCGGCGCGAGCGCCAGATGACGCGCGGTATGTCGAGCAGGAAGCCGGGCAGCGTCTTCGCGTAGTCGCGCAGCGGCAGCTGGAACAGCAGCTTGCGCGGATACAGGCCCCGGTCGACGTTGCGCAGATCGCGCGCGAGCAGGTCTTCGTAGCGACGCCGCAGGGAACGCACGGCTTTCGCGTCGGGGAGCTGGCGCTGGCTTGCGAACGCGGCCAGGAAGAGGTGGACCGCCATCACCGGGTAGCGGATGGACGCCTGCTGGGCCCGGTAGGCGGTCCGGTAGGCCGGACGCGGCAGCAGCGAGATCATCGGACTGACCAGGTTCACCGGTTCGACTGTAGGTTTCGTGGCGCGGTTCGCAAGCCGGCCGGTCAGAGCACCAGTTCGGCCGCGGCGCGGAGGGTGGCCGCGTCGCGGTTCATCAACAGCAGCGTGGTGACCGGCGTCTCCTTCCAGGCTTCGAGCCGCTCGCGGATGCGCTCCACGGGGCCGACCAGGGAGATCTCGTCGACAAAGGCGTCCGGGACCGTCTGCACGGCTTCCCCGCGCTTCCCCTCGAAGAAGAGCTCCTGGATCTTCTGCGCCTCGGCCTCGAAGCCCATGC